>CANGGP010000005.1 GCA_947453445.1 Sphingobacteriaceae bacterium | reverse complement strand
TGGTATAATTAAATGTAACGGTGCTTGACTGGTTACCGAAAATTTCATCCACACTAAAATTATAATGCTTAGAAATTTTAAAAATTTCGTTTAAACTAATTTCTGTTTCTCCACGAATTCTTCGGTAAGCGCTGTCGGTGCTAACTTCTAAAATATCAGCCAATTCTTCGGCCAAGCCGATTTTTGGGGGCAGAAGGTCTTTTAAACGCTGAAAAAAAACATCCTGAACCGACTGTTGATTAAGGCTTTTACTCGCTTTTTTAACTGCCATATATTTATCAATTACAAAAATAAAGGTATCTTTTTTGTTGAGATTATCAAATGAAATATTTATGTTTTTACATTAGAAACTTTCTGAAAATCATCACCTTTTCGCACTAAAATCATAACTTTATCCTTCTTAATTAAAATATGGAATACATTAAAAATTACATTAACGGGCAACTCATTGAGCCGCTCGACAAAAAATACTTGGATAATTTCAATCCTGCCACCGGCAAGGTGTATTCATATATTCCCGACAGCGATGAAAACGATGTTGACAAGGCTTATCAAGCAGCCAAAGCAGCCTTTCCGGCCTGGAGTAGTTTATCAAAAAACAAACGATCAGATTATTTAATTCGCATTGCACAATTAATTGAACAAAATTTAGACCGTTTGGCCTTGGCTGAAAGCATCGATAACGGAAAACCACTCAAACTTGCGAAAACTGTTGATATTCCAAGGGCGGCGGCCAATTTCCATTTTTACGGTACCGGCATTTTACATTATGCTGCGCCAACACATAGCATGGAAGATACTGCTATAAATTACACGCTGCGTCAAGCTGTTGGTGTTGCGGGATGCATTTCACCATGGAATTTGCCATTGTATTTATTTAGTTGGAAAATTGCACCGGCTTTGGCTGCAGGATGCACAGTGGTGGCCAAACCTTCGGAAGTTACACCCATGACTGCTTTTTTACTTTCGGAAATATGTATTGAAGCCGGCTTACCTGCAGGTGTTTTAAACATTGTACACGGTTTGGGTGGAAAAGTTGGAAATGCCATTGTGAGTCATCGTGATATACCACTTATTTCTTTTACCGGCGGTACAGTTACGGGCAAGCAAATTGCCTCCATTGCAGCGCCAATGTTTAAAAAATTATCCTTGGAATTAGGCGGAAAAAATCCAAACATCATTTTTGCCGATTGTGATTATGATAAAATGCTTGCAACCACCATTCACTCTTCATTTTCAAACCAAGGCCAAATTTGTTTATGCGGGTCGAGGATATTTATCGAAAGGCCATTGTATGAAAAATTCAAAAAAGATTTTATAGAAAAAACCAAACAATTAAAAGTGGGCAACCCACTTGATGATGCCACTAAAGTTGGGGCCATTGTTTCAAAACCACATCAAGAAAAAATATTATCGTATGTTGAACTGGCTAAACAAGAAGGCGGAAAAGTATTGTGTGGCGGAGAAGCCGTGAAGCTTGATGGCGATTTTAAAGAAGGATATTACATTGCACCAACCATCATCGAAGGATTGGCATATAATTGCAGAACCAACCAGGAAGAAATTTTCGGTCCTGTTGTTACCATCACCCCATTTGATACCGAAGAAGAAGCTTTAATGATGGCCAATTCAACCATGTATGGCTTGGCCAGTGTGGTTTGGACTGAACATTTAACCCGGGCGCACCGCATGGCTAATCAAATACACGCCGGCATTGTTTGGATTAATTGTTGGTTGCTGCGCGATTTACGAACACCTTTTGGTGGTGTGAAAGCAAGCGGTGTAGGACGTGAAGGTGGATTTGAAGCATTTGATTTTTTTACTGAACCTAAAAACGTTTGTATTAAATTGTCGTAATTAATTGCTGGATTATTATCAAATATTGGGTGTTGAATCAACGGCTTCTGTAACAGAAATTAAATCTGCTTTCAGAACTTTGGCTAAACTTTATCATCCCGATAAAAATGAAAATGGTAAAGAGTTTTTCACGCAATTATTAATGGCGTACGAAACCTTATGTGATCAAAGGGCCCGCAGCCGTTATGATTATCAATATAAACTTTTTAAGCAGCAAGGTGAAAACAAACAAGCCGACAAGCAAACCCAAAACACAAAAACTTGGCGGTTCGACGACAAAGAAATGAAACGCCGTCAGTACTACAACGAACACTTTAAATCAAAAGCCAAAGAACAGGCGCCATTGTCGGATTTCGAAATAAACAAAACCAATTACAACGAATTTAAATACGTTTTTTATGCCATACCTTTGGCTGTGATATTGTTTTTATTTTTGATAAAAATGGCGCAAAGTAATGCCATCGATTATTCTGCTAAACCAATGAATGTATCACGAAACAAATAAAATGATTAAAAAAATTGAACACATCGGCATTGCCGTAAAAAGTTTGGAGCAAAGCAATAAAGTGTTTGAAAGACTATTTGGTTTTTCGCATTATAAACTTGAAAAAGTAGAGAGCGAAGGCGTGAGTACTTCTTTTTTTATGCTTGGTGAGACAAAAATAGAATTGTTGGAAGCAAGCGCAGAAAACAGTGCCATTGCCAAATTCATCGAAAAAAAAGGCGAAGGCATACACCACATTGCATATGAAGTAGATGATATAACAACTGAAATGGCACGACTTAAAAGTGAAGGTTTTGAGCTTATTCATCAAGAAGCAAAAGACGGAGCAGACAATAAACGTATTTGCTTTTTACACCCTAAAAGCACCAATGGTGTATTGGTAGAATTATGTCAAGAAAAAATTAAACAATCATAAAATGAGCGAAATTACAATCCATATTCAAAACCCGGATCAAAGTGTTACCAGTTTACAAGCCCCTACCGACATGGGTTTAAGCTTAATGGAATTTTTAAAAGGCAACGAATACGATATTTTGGCAACATGCGGCGGTTTGGCACTTTGTGCAACCTGCCATGTTGAAGTCATTAATGGTTTTGACAATTTAAATGAAATCAGCAATGATGAATGGTCGATGTTAGATACTTTACCCAACATAACGCCTACTTCACGTTTATCGTGTCAGTTACGATTAAATGAAACGCTCGACAACATCACCGTAAAAATTATGGGTGATGGTTTGTCTTAATCAAAATCGTTTTTCCGATTCCACAAACTATTACTAAAATTTTTCGCGAAGGTTAAAAACAAATAAGCTGTGAAGCCCGCATTAATAATTAGTAAATGAAAAAATGTGCCGCCGCGATAACCGTTCCAGTAATCGGCGCTTGCTTCTCTAATAATAAAACTGTTAGGAATTAATAAACCCTCAATAAAAGTAAGGCCTGCAATACTAATCGCCAATGTTTCAAAGTTTCTTAATGGCCAATTTAAAATTTTACGTTTGAGCGTAAGACCGCCTCCCCATTGATGCACCAGGTGATAATTGTTGAGATTTGTTTTTACAAATAAGGCGCATGCTTCATTATTGGCTTTGGCTTTAAATGATTTATCAGTCGATAAAATTTTAAAATGCTTTAAGCTTTTTTGTTGTGCCTTTTCAATTTCTTTAATTTTGAAAACCACTTCATAAGGTAATTCGGGCTTATAAAATTGGCTGTCGAGAAACTTTAATCGGTAGTGAATGGCTGCTCTTTTGATTTCCTCCACACTAAACACAGTTAAGGCTTCGAGCCCGTCTTCATCTGCTAATTCCTCCAATTGTTTATAATGGCCCAAATGTTGCAAAATGTGTTTTTCGGAAATTAAATCGTTTTGAAGGATTTTTTGCGTTTCACGAATTAACTTTTCCCCTGCATTGGCATTCTTTTTTTTAACCCAAAGCAAACTTGCGTATATGTCTTTCTCTGATTTCATTTAATTTAATAACATGCGCGTTTGGATTAATAAAGATTTGGCCTTTAATTTTAGTATTTGAAATCCAAATTCATACTTAATTTTACGATGGGCTTTTCTTTCGCCCATTTATCCAAAAAATTATCGTGTGTTCGCAAAATCATCCTTGGTTTGGTTTATGTTAAACTGCCGGAAAACATTTGAAAAGGCCAATAACCATATTGTGTATTCAACGATGTTGGTAATATAACTTCCTGTAAATTGATATATGAATACAAAGATAAACAAAGCTAAACGATAATAGTTTTGAGAAACTTTGGTTTTATAGAATAAATAAATTTGTAAAGTCAAGCGTAAAAATATACCTGAAAGACCAAATATGGCAAGGGTTTCACCGATGGTGTTAGGGATGTCGTAGCGCTGCAATTGCCCCCAGTAACTATAATAAGTGCGCACCAACTCTTCGGCTTGAATTTTTATTTGACCAAGGCCTGCTCCAAAAATCAAACTTTTAACCTCTGCTATTCGCCATGCCATGCTAAGTGAATCAAAAATGCGACCATTGGCGGAAGTATCGGTACCGGCCAAAATATTGAAAAAACGAATCGTGATAGGATTAGCAGGAAAAAAATAGATTAATCCAACAAATGCAAGTAGTAGCAAAGCCAAAACGCATATACTAATATAAAATGGACGCTTGTAGGCCGTAAGTTGTTTTCGAAATTTAAATGCCATGATGAAGGCCGTGAAAAAACTTGCACCCAAAACACCAAATGACAACGACATGATTAAAGGTGTTAAGACCAAAAACAAGGTTAAGTTTTGATGGCTTTTAAATTGGTTAAAGATGGCTTTGAACAAATAATAAAACACAATGGGAATCAACAACAAGGAGTAATAGGAGGCTTCGTAAGTCAATAACTTTAATCGCGGAAAATCTGTGACCCCTTGCGTAAGAATATTTACCCACCAAACCCAAGACTGGTATTTGGTTTCCATGAATAAAAAAGGAATCGCCAAGAGACTTAGCACAAAATTAACCACCACAATTTGTTTGAATAATTTGCTTAAATCGGCGTATTGGTTGAAGAAGTGGTAAAAGCTAATCACACAAAAATAAGTTGAAATGAAAAGTCCATTTGAAAACACAAAACTTTTTAAATCAACACCCAAGTACAAGTGTATACAATCGTAAACCATCAGAAAACCAAAAAATGGGATTGCAAAGGTTTTTAACTTTCGTTGTATGACCCGAAAATAAAAAAACGGACTAAGCACATTGGTGTACAATAAGCCCTTGGGCAAAAACATGGCATTGACGAAAAAATAAATCTGGGCAATCAGTGTGTACTTGCTGATTTTATATTGGCGATTTGACTTTTCTGAATAATCCAAAATTGGCGATGTATGGTTTTGCGGCATCAAAATAAATAAATTTTATGCTGATGAAAAATGTCAGCAAATAAAATAGTTTAAAAAAAGTGCCTGCAGAAATGATATAAGCCAATAAACAGGCCACAGGTATTAACACCAATGACCAAGAAAAGTTTCGAATGTTTAATATCAAACGGTGAAAAGTATAATATTGAAAAGGGATGTTAATGAAGGTAGACAAAATCAAACCATACAAAATGCCATTCACACCGTAATAATAATGTCCAATTAACATCAATAAAAAATGACTGCTGCGAATTAATATTTCAAACAATGAATTTAATTTAATTAAGTGGCTACTGTTATTGAAGTAAAATGGCGTAATGATGAGTAACATGCCGGCTTCAAAAACCAAATACAATTTAATGTAGAAAATGCTCTTTACGAATGTTTCATGGCCTAACCACAATTGAAAAATAAAATCCCCGCCTAAAATTAAACCCAAAATAATAAGCCAACCTATAATGGCAATGATTGCCCTCGACACAAAATAAAGCGGTGAAATGCTGTTTTTTGCTTGTATTTCATATGATGCTCTTGGGAAAATAAAGGCGCCAAAAGACAAGAAAAAATTATGAATGTTGGTGCCTATCATCGAAGCAATGTAATAATAGCCCATTGTTTTTACATCGGTAAACCAAGCCACCGCCAGTTTATCAGTTAAAAAGCCTAACAAAGCAATGGAAGATTGCAGCCAATACCAAAGATTGTACTTTAAATATTCTGATCGACTCCGCAAAAAATAAAGATCAGGCCATTGCATTAATGCACTGTTAAAGCGGTATAAACAAATAAGTTGAATGGCAATGTTTATCACATTTACCATAATGCTCGAAATAAGAATGGTGATAAGGCCTTCGCCTAATCCACAAAGTAATAATGCTGTAAGAATTACCGAGCATTTCGACAAACATTGCAATTTTGAATTAATGTCGAACCTTTCAAAAGCCTTGAATACCGATAAAACAGAAATTTCAACAAACTTGATGCCTACTGAAATACATCCCAAACACAATAGTAAACCGGCAAAAACCAAGTCGCCTTTTTTATAGAAAAAACCAATAAAATTGCTGAAATAAAAAACAGCACCTAACAATGCCGCCGCTAAACAAAGTAAAATTGCAAATGAAAAATTGAAACGAAAAACTTTTTGAATTGCCAAGGTATCGCCAATTGCTCTATACTTTGAAATGAGACTAATGCTAGTATCTCCCACACCAATATTTAAAATATTGATTCCAAGTGTGATGGTATTAATGAGCATCCATAAACCATAATTCTCTATGCCAAGTCGCGAAATAAAAAAAGGAGTAGATAAAATCACCAATAAAGGGTAGCTGGTCAATTCTAAAAAAGTCCAAATTGAATTTTTATAAAATTGAGTGCGGCTAAGTGACATATTGCTAATTTAAACCATTTTTTTTAATAATTAAATTAAGCACTGTTCGAAAGGCCTCGCAGGCTTATGATTCAAGAGCATAAATTTCTTTAACAAAATAAAAATATGAAGCGATGCATTTATCACTGAATGCTTTTAGAAAGATTTTAATTGAAGCGAAGTTTGGATGATTTCTTCGATGAACTTGGTAATCAGATAATTTAGGAATCCATTCCAGTTCAAATTGACAATTTCGCATCATCAAGTAAATGATTATATTAATATTTTAGAATGAAAAAACTAAAAATATGGCCAACCTACACACGCCGACCCCTTTTATGATCGCCATTTTCAAACAGCAAGAATATTTGTAATTAACAGTATTCTGAATAAAATAGAGGCTTGAACTGGGCCTAATTTTGATTTTAATACCGCATTAGAAATTTAATCCTCAATTTACCGGACGAATAAATTTGTTGTTTACATTGATTCAGCAACAATACGAGAGAAGTTAGTAAAGCGTTTTCGTGAAATCCCTTTAAGGATGATAAGATAATGCGGTTCATTTGAAGACACTCGCTCACTTTCCGAATTGATTCTTTTATCGGTTCAATGGTGTAAAATAATCTTAACACACCTTGCCATGATGGCCACTCAAGGCATGGCGCTTTCTTTGATTCGTTGAAATTGCAGTAGAAGCAATGCTTCAAGTGGGTGTTTACATCATTTAAAAAACAATAAGCCCTTAACTATATTGTATTGGACTTAAAATCTTGAACATTTTTTTATACTTTAGCATACCATGAATAATTTCAAATCCAATTTGCCTGATGATGAAATAGATTTTAGTTCTATAGGGCAAAAAATTACGCGAGCAATCAAATACCCTATTGGTCTTTTATATGCGAATAAATTAATAAGTCTGATTTTTATACTTCTTGCCATTGCTACGGCTGTTTTTTTTAAAATATCGGTCGCCAAAACTTATAGCACATCTTTTATTATTCGTCCAAACGACAGAAGTGAAAAGTTTCATGTACGCATGTTAGAAGATGTGCGTTCGTTGCTAAAACATAAAGATTGGCAAACATTATCACAAACATTAAACATGGATAGTGTTCAATTAAAAGACATTGCCGAAATTAAAATTTATCCTTCAACGAATAAAGTTGGTCGCGATTCAATTAACTATACTGAAGTGGTTATTGAAAGCTTTAATTACAACATGTTTATTCCGTTACAAAGTGCCTTGTTAAACTATTTAGAAAACAACCCCTATTTCTACAAGATAAAAACGGTAGAGTTAAACAGAATGAAGGAAGAAAATCCATTGGTTGAAAAAGATATTCAATTATTAGACAGCTTAAAAAAACTTCAAATCACCAATTATGCAAATCAAAAAATTGCGGGTCAAAATGCCCTCTTACTAGCTGAAAACATAGACCCTGTGGCTTTTTACACCATGAGTATAGAACGCATTAATAAAAAATATAAGTTGATGGCCCAAAATGCTTTTTTAGATAATTTTCAATTGGTAAAATCTTGTATGGTGGTAAAAAAACCAAGTTGGCCACCAAGATTTATTGTCGTGCTTTCTATCACACTGTCGTTTTACCTTTTCTTATGTTTTATTTTTTTAGTGCTTAAATCAAATCTAAAAGCATAAAACTATTTTAATTCATGGAAACATTTATTGTATTAAGTCCAGGCTTTCCGGCCGACGAAAACGACAGCACTTGTTTACCGCCGCTTCAGAAATTTGCATTATCCTTAAAACAAGAATTTCCCAATATTGAATTTTACTTCATTGCTTTTCAATATCCTTTTCAAAAAAAAGAATATACCTGGCACGGGATGAATGTAATTTGTATGGGCGGCGCTAATCAATCAGGTATTAAGCGTATTATCACTTGGATAAAAGTTTTCAGAAAACTCAGAAAACTTAAAAAGCAAAAAAAAATTATTGGATTACTCAGTTGGTGGCTTACAGAAACTGCGTTGATCGGGAAAATTTTCTCAAAACTACACGGCCTTCAACACTATATGTGGTTAAATGGTCAAGATGCAAAAAAAACAAACCAATACATTAACAGAATAAAGCCCAAAGCAAATGAAATCATCGCCATGTCGGATTTTTTAAAAGAAACTTATTTCAAAAACCATGGCGAAAAACCTTTCATGGTGGCCGAAAATGGTGTTTGGACGAAAGACTACCCAAGCTTTAACCATGGCAAAAGATCATATGATATTATTGCCGTTGGCTCTTTAATTGCCATAAAAAATTACGACTTATTTATTGATATCATTTCTGAACTTGTAAAACATCACCCCAATTTACGCGTGGGTTTAGCCGGTAAAGGGGCATTGGAATTTGACTTAAAAAGCAAAGTTCAAAAAATGAATCTTGAAAATAACATACACTTTCTTGGGCTATTGGAGCATCATGCTGTTTTAGAAGGCATGAATGATTCAAAAATATTTTTGCACACTTCTCATTACGAAGGAAATTCAACTGTTTTAATGGAAGCCTTGTATTGCGGCTGTTATGTGTTTAGCACCCAAGCCTTGGCTAACCGTGAAGTTGAACGATTAAAAATTTTAAGTGAGAAGGCGTCATTTGTAAAGGCCATTTCAGATACTCTTCAATTAAAATCACTCGTGCATCGTCCTGTATTATTTAACGCCATGCCTGATACCGCGAAAAAAATTATGGCTTTATATTTGCCTTAATACCATTTGAAACTTCAAGGATTTATCGCTGTAATTTTTATAATCAGATTCTACATCTTGCAGTAGCCAAATTCATTAGGGTTTTAAAAATCCATTAAAACATAAATATGCCGGGTGAATTTTTGCGTACAAACAATTTGTTATTTATCATTCATCGAAAAAATAAATAAACGACACCATCCTTTGATTTAACATTAATCCATAGTTTTAGTATTATTCTGTTGTTCTTTTTACTTTTTCACTTGAATCCTTATCCCCACAATTAATAATTTCAATATATTTGGTTGATGGACACTGTTACTTATAGCCTTTCAACACCCCAGAAGGAAATTATAAAAGCCCTATTGTATTTCGACATTTTCAAGTATCCGCTTACCCGAAAGGAACTTTTTGAATATTCTGCCACAAAAATAAATTTTACAAGCTTTAGCAGTGAAGTCGACCACTTAATTAACAAGCAAATCATAAAAGAAGAAGAAGGATTTGTTTCGAGTTTGGAAAGAAACAGTTCAGACATTATTCGCCGCCTCAAAGGCAATGAAGGGGCGGCAAAAATGTTACCGGTTGCCTTAAAATATAGTCGCAAAATTGCAGCCTTTCCTTTTGTTGAATGTGTTTGTTTGTCGGGTAGTTTATCAAAAAATTATTACGACGAAAAAAGTGATTTAGATTATTTTATCATCACCAAACCAAACCGCCTCTGGATTTGTAGAAGTTTCATCATCCTTTATTACAAATGTTTACCTAGCACGCGAAAAAAATTTTTATGTGCCAATTATTTTATCTCATCCGATAATTTGATTATTCCCGATATCAATGCATTTACAGGCACTGAATTGGCCTTTTTAATTCCAACTGTAAATTATCCATTGTACAAAAAACTCATTGAAAAAAACAATTGGTATGTCAATGGCTTTCCTAATAAAAAAGAAATGGACGGGTCGCATTGTATCGATACGCCAAATCCATTGGTTAAAAGTTTTATTCAATTTTTATTGGCAGGTAAATTTGGTGTATGGTTAGATTTTCAGCTATTGCAATTCACCCACAAGCGTTGGCGTAAGAAATACCCCAACATGAATGATGCCGATTTCGAATTACAATTCCGTTCCCGTAAAGATGTTTGTAAAAGACATTCGCATGGTTTTCAAAATAAAATAATAATATTGTGGCAAAATAATCTTGAAGCATTTGAGAGTAAATTCAACTTTTCTCTTAAATCCTAAGCCATGAAAGTTCTGTTTACACATTCTTATTTTTTACAATTTGATCCCAAGCAAGTTCAACATGCGCAACCTTATCCTCCCTTAGGAACCATTTTGGCTGCTGCGGTGCTTCGTGAAAAAGGATACACAGTTGACTTATTTGATACCATGTTTGCCAAAAGTCCTGATGAAATTATTCCTTCCATGGGTAAATTTAATCCTGATGTTTTGGTGATTTACGACGATGGTTTTAACTATCTAACCAAAATGTGTTTGAGTAATATGCGCGAGGCTGCCTTTCGCATGCAAGCCATCGCTAAACAAAACAAGTGTAAAGTAATTGTCACCGGTTCCGACGCCAGTGATCATTATGAAAAGTATTTAAAGCAAGGCGCCGATTTTGTCATTCATGGCGAGGCAGAACTGGCGCTATTGTCTATAGTGGATGCCATTAAAAACAATCAAGACCCCGGTGCATTGGAAGGATTGATTTATTTTGATGCAGGAACATTAAAAAAGAATGCAAAAAAAATTCTGCGCAAAAATCTCGATGAGTTTCCTTTGCCTGCATGGGATTTAATCAACATTGAGCCTTACAAAAAAACCTGGCTCAAGCACCATGGATATTTTTCTTTAAATGTCGCCACCACCCGCGGCTGCCCTTATAAATGTAATTGGTGTGCAAAACCTATTTATGGAAACCAATACAACATGCGTAGTGCGGCCAATGTGGTTAAAGAAATTATATTCATCAAGAAATTGTTTCAAGTAGAACACATTTGGTTTTGCGACGATATATTTGGCTTAAAGCGATCGTGGGTAACTGAATTTAAAAATGAATTGTTGTTACAGAAAATTAAGATACGCTACAAAATTCAATCACGCGCCGATTTACTTGTTCAGGAGAAATATGTTGAAGACCTTGCCCTTTCAGGTTGTGCGGAAGTATGGATGGGCGCTGAAAGCGGATCACAAAAAATTTTAGATGCCATGGACAAAGGCACCACGGTAGAAGAAATATTAAAAGCGCGATTGCTCTTAAAACAACACCAAGTTAAAGCATGTTTTTTTCTGCAGTATGGATATCCCGGCGAAACCGCTGAAGACGTTGCGTCAACCATTCAAATGATTGAAAAAAGTATGCCCGACGATATTGGCATTTCGGTATCCTATCCCCTGCCCGGAACAGTTTTTTATGAACGCGTTAAATCTTCTTTAAAGGATAAAACCAATTGGACTGATTCTGATGAATTAGCGTTAATGTTTAACAATACATATCCTAAAGATTATTATAAAACCTTGCACCGATATACACATGCCATCTTCAGAAAGAACAAAGCAAAGCTCCTTTTGAAAGAAAAAAATATTCTGGCCGTTAAATTAAAAGCAGGTTTTACTTATTTTAAAAATAAAACGAACGAAATCAGACTTCACTTAAAATTACAACAACTGAGCAAGCCTTTAGTATAAATTAATTTTTGGAGAAGTAGCTTTTTTTGAATTTGTTTTTCAATTTCAATAGAATAAAACTTTAAAAAGCTACAGTGAATTTTATTCTTTAAATTTACCAAGGCAATTTAAACTGCCTCATTTAATGGTAAAAATCAATTGATCATCAAAATCTATATCAATGAAAAATTCATTCGCCTTTAAAACCATGTTTGTATTGATGCTGAGCCTTTTGGTTCAATGCAGTACAAATGACAAAGTAAAAACAGAGGAAACCAAAGTGCCTGAAAAGGATACTGCAAGTGCAAAGGAAGTGTGGTTGGCGCCCGACACCTCAACAATTCCAAAAGATGAATTCGGCGAATTAGTTCGTTACGGCCGTGATTTGATCATCAACACAGCTTATTATATCGGCCCTGAGGGAACCGTTAGTAAGAACTTAAGAAACAAAATGAATTGCACCAATTGTCACTTGGATGCCGGAACTAGGCCTTATGCCTTCAATTATATTAGTTCTCATGCCCGTTACCCTCAATACCGTTCGCGCGAAAATAGGATTTTAACATTGGCAGATCGCATCAACAATTGTATTGAACGACCACATAGTGGCATTGCATTAAAACTAGATTCACGCGAAATGACTGCCATGTTATGTTACATGAAATGGTTGGGACAAAACGTGCCAATGAATCAACATGTTGAAGGAGATTCACCATACAAACTTGAATTAATCGACCGAGCAGCCGACCCTGTAAAAGGTGAGGCAATTTATAAGAAGGAATGCGTAACATGCCACGGCCCGGATGGCGAAGGTAAAATGCGTGCCGACAATGTGTGTTATGAATTTCCACCTTTGTGGGGACCAAAAAGTTATCAGCCGGGAAGCAGTATGCACAGGGTTTATAAAGCGGCCGCCTTTATTTACGCAAACATGCCAAATAAAAATTCAAACTATAAAAATCCAAAATTAACGATGGAAGAGGCTTTTGATGTGGCAGCATTTATTAACGATGACCGTATTCACAAGCGCCCTACAAACAATGGCACCGTTAATTACCCGAACATTAAAACAAAACCATTGGATTATGGTATCGGACCATTCATTGATTCATTTCCTGATTTACAGCACAAATTCGGTCCTTGGGGGCCAATTGTAAAATTCAGAGAAGCAAATCATTTGCCGACTAAATTTTAAACAGCCTTGCGCTATTCGAGAATTAATTTTTCTGAATACAACAATTGGTTTTCTTGCAGAATAGAAACAATGTAAGTTCCTCTTGCGAGATGGCTTAAATCAATCTTATTTTTTTGATTGATTAAGTCTTGTTTAAACAGCATTTTTCCTGACATGTCGCTTAGCTCAACAACAGTGTTGGATTCAGATTTTTGTGCCAATTCTACAGTGATGAAGTGTTTACTTGGATTTGGATAAACCTTCACACCAGAAGTACTCTTCTTCAATCCGATAACAGCGCTTGTAAGCGTATCGGCCAAATTGCCAAATGCATATTCACCTAACTTTAAAGTATCGGCTTCAATAAACCCTGATTTGGTGCTGGTGATGCCTTTGGTAAAATGTTGAACCATTTGCCAATCGTCGGAAGTGTTTTTTCTGTAAAATAAAACAATACTGTCGGTATTGTAACGGGTTAAAAGCGTATCCATGTAGCCATTGGTGGTGGTTAAATTTTTAAAACCGTCGAAATAAAATTTTGCTTTGGCATTAAACCCTTGCGATAACATGCCTTCAATGGTCCAATAATGTTGGTCAGATAAGTGATGATGAAATGGATTGTTTTTAAAATCATCAGGTTTCACGTAATGGTGAATGGCACGAATTAATGAAGTATCATTACCCGTGTTTTGTATAGTGCAGATAAATTTACCTAAAGTAAAATTATTGGCGCCCAATGTTTTTAATCGTTTTGCTTCAGTTGAAGTAGCATCGCTAATTTTAGCATCGTAATTTAAGGCGCAATAAACCGGAGAAAAAGGAACTGTAACCGTTACGCTGCTTAAGGCACCGGTGACTGTTACTCGACTCACAAACCTTGTTCTATTGCTATTAAAGAAACTCAACTCGAGGGGTACATTGCTATAAAGCGTTGAAGCCCCAAATAATTTCTGACGAATATATACCACCGCACTTGTGTTCGGGAAAATTGCAGAAATATAACGCACTGAATCAATGGCAAAGTGCGGCCATCCCCCTGCGTAAACCCAGTCATTAAAAAACGCACCTAAGTTCATTTGACCGGCGGTTTGAAAATATAATTTTAAGTCGTTTGAATTGAGATGCTTAAACGCGTTTTGTTGCATGGTGTATTTGCAGGCTTTGAAAAAGGCACTATCGCCCATATATCCTCTAAGCGTGTGCGCCACATCGGCACCTTTTAAATATACATGATCACCATAGGTTAAGCTATGAGGCACGCCGCTAATGGCTCTGAAGCCGCCTTCTTTTTTATGCAAGGTGTGCAGTAAATTATCGTGTTGTGTTTTTACTTTATTCAAATAAGCTGTTTTGCCATATTGCCATTCAACAAACATATATGAACTAAAGGTGGCCATGCCTTCATTAATCCACATGTCTTCGGGTGTTTCACAAGTTATTAAATCACCCCACCAGTGGTGAGACAATTCGTGCGCCATTAAATCGGCTTCATAAGCCAAATTGCCTAAGTAAGGTTTTGGATATGTGATGTTGGTGGCATGCTCCATGGCCCCACTATTAAATGGAACAACACAATAACCGAAGCGGTTCCACATATAAGGACCAAAATAATTTTCAAAGCCATGAATACAATTGATCAAATTTACAAAGCCAGTTTTCATGCTGCTTGTATCGGCGGCATTGGCGGCTAACCAAATGGCTTTGTTCCCATTCAAGGTATTCACATTCCAATTCACTCTTGCATAATTTCCTGCCAATGATAAACTGGCCAAATAACTCGGAATTTGTTCGTTTAACACCCATTTTCTGGTTCGCATGTTACCACTCACAACATCCGATACCAATTGGCCATTGCAAAACGACCTTCTGGCACTATCGCAACGAATGTTGAATTCATATTTACTCCGCTCTACAAAATTGTCGAAACAAGGAAACCAAGTGCGGCCATAGTTGTGTGGTTTAGCCCCAAAACCAACGCCCAAGTTATAAGCGTATTCGGCGCCTTGCGAATTATCGAAATAAAATCCACCCCAACCGGTTGCATCTATTTGTGGTTGCCCATGATAATAAACAGTAACAGTAGATGTATCTGTTGTGTTTTTTTGCACTGTAAAATTAATTCTGATGATGGTGTCGTTGTAATAAAAGGAAAGCAGGTTAGCGTTTTCTTTTACTGAATCAATGGTAAACTTCAACAAATCGAAACGAATATAATTTCGATTATTCAATTTAGGTGCAAAACGAATTTGTGTGTTGCCTTTAAGTAATTTGTTGATAGAATTTCCTACCTCTAAGTTGATGGTGTATTTTAAAACGTCGAACGTGTCGCTTCGATGATTTTCAGCATTGTAATAAAGTGATGTTTGTGAAAAACACTTCGACACAAACAAGAATAAAAAAACACGGGTGATGCGCTTCATCTTTAAAAATATTTATTGGTGGTTAAATAATTTTTCACATAATCACCAACGCCCTCTTCCAGAGTTGTAAAAGGCTTCTTGTAGCCTGCAGAAATTAACTTCTGCATATTGGCTTCAGTAAAATACTGATATTTATCTCGAATGTCGGCAGGCGTATCGATGAAGCTTACCTTGGTTTCTAAATTCAAAGCATTAAAAGTAGATTTTGCCAAATCTAAAAAGGTGCGCGCCTTTCCGCTGCCTAAATTGTAAATACCACTCTTTACTTTTTCATTTGCTAAATACCAAATTACATCCACCACATCCTTAACATAAACAAAATCGCGTAATTGACAGCCGTCGCTGTATTCAGGTTTATGTGAGCGAAACAATTTCACCTCCCCTACTTTTTGAATTTGATGAAAAGCATGGAAAATAACCGATGCCATTCTGCCTTTGTGGTATTCATTTGGACCATAGACATTAAAAAATTTCAAACCTTGCCATTGCGGTGGTTGTTCTTTTTGTAAAATGGCCCATTTATCAAAATCATTTTTGCTGTCGCCATAAGGGTTTAATGGTTTGAGCAAACTAATTTTACTTTCATCATCGTTGTAACCAAACTCTCCCAAACCATAAGTTGCTGCAGAAGAAGCATACACCATGCGAATGTGATGCAAACTGCATAGTTTCCATACTGCTTTTGTGTAGTTTAAATTTAATTCATTAAAAATGTTTACATCAAACTCGGTTGTATCGGTTCTGGCACCAATGTGTATTACTAAACTCACCTCTTTATAATTATCCTCAAACCATTTGATAAAAACTTTGCGGTCAATTTTTTTCGCAAATCGTTTTTCATATAAATTTTGATCCTTTTCGTGCTTTGAAAAATCATCCACCAATATTAAATCATAAACCCCTTGTTGGTTAAATTTAGAAACCAAACAACTGCCTATAAAACCTGCTGAACCTGTAATTACTATCATAAATTTTTGTTATACAAATGTAGCTAAATTATTTACCTGAATTCCACCATTTCAATGGGTTCGAATAGATAGGATTGACCATTTTTTACCATGCCAATTCAATCCTTTTCGTTCAATCACTTGTTGCTTTCGATAAATGGTTTTTCATCGGGTTCTAGTGGGTTTCATGGCAGGTCAAAAATATCCAAGTGCATCATAAAATGATTCTCATCAAGTAATTGTTTTTACAAAAAAAAACACCCATATTAGGTTCATGGAATTAAAACGTGTATTCGATATTTTGGACAAGCTCAAAACTTATGCGCCAAAAGACAATATTCTAAATGCGAAAGAAAATAAAAAATGGGTTAAATACTCTTTGAATGATTTTGTTCACACCGCAAATTATGTTGGTTCAGGATTGTTACACCTTGGGCTAAACAAGGGCGATACCATTGCACTGATGGCCGGAAACATGCCACAGTGGAATTTTGTGGATTACGGTTCGCAACAAGTTGCCATGCCTTCGGTGCCAATTTATCCAACCATTAACAACGATGACCTCAAATACATTTTAAACCACTGCGAAGCTAAAATCATCTTTATTTCTGACCGTGCGGTGTATAAAAAAATTGACAGTTTAAAAAGTGAATTACCGCATTTAAAACACATTTACAGTTTTAATAAAATCGAAGGCGTTGCATCATTTGCCGAATTTATTGAATTGGGCAAACAGCATTTTAACCTTGCACAAATCGATAAGATCAAACATGGCGTTCAAGAAAATGACTTGTTAACCATTTTGTATACTTCGGGTACAACGGGGCAACCCAAAGGTGTGATGCTTTCGCATAAAAATTTATTGAGTAATGTGTTGATTTGCCAAGACATTGCCCCGTTTACAACTGAGTGGCGCGCATTAAGCTTTTTACCTCTAAACCACGTGTATGAACGTTTTTTAAATACACTCTATCTTTTTCACGGCGTGAGTATTTTTTACGCCGAAAGTTTTGAAAGTATCGGTGAAAATTGTCGAGAAATTCACCCGCACATGTTTGTTGCAGTACCCCGCGTATTGGAGCGCGTTCTAGATCGCATTACCAGTGCCGGCGAAAAACTTAGCGGAATTAAGAAGAAGATTTTTGATTGGAGTTTCCGATTGGCCGAAAAATACGAATTACAAAATGCCAACGGTTTGTGGTATGACATTCAACGCCGAATTTGCGACAAATTGGTTTATCAAAAATGGCGCGAGGCCGTTGGTGGTGAAATACAAATTATTGTAAGTGGTGGCGCCGCCATTAACCCGCGCCTTGAACGCATTTTTACCTGTGCCGGATTAAATTTATTGCAAGGCTACGGATTAACCGAAACGTGCGTGGTGGTGTCGGTAAATCGTTTAGAAGACAACAGGCGCATGTTTGGCTCTGTGGGCATGGTTATCGAAAATTCAGAAGTGAAAATTGCAGAAGAAGACGGAGAAATTTTAATGAAAGGGCCTAGCTTAATGCTGGGATATTACAAAAATCCTGAAGCCACCGCCGAGGTAATTGACAATGAAGGTTGGTTTCACACCGGCGATGTTGGCGTTTTTGTAGAAAACAAATTTTTAAAAATAACTGATCGAAAAAAAGAAATCTTCAAAAATTCAGCAGGCAAATACATCTCTCCGGTATTAATTGAAAACAAACTAAAAGAATGTAAATACATTGAGCAATGTATGGTGGTTGGCGAAGGGCAAAAATTCGTTTCGGCCATTATTGTGGTTTCTCTCAGCAGTTTTAAAGAATATTGCAATGATCATAAAATCGAATGGTTGGGCGATTTAGAAATGCCAGGGCATGAGGAGCTTAAAAAATTAATTGACGCACATATTCGGAAAATAAATGCCGGCTTAGCACCTTTCGAACAGGTGAAGCGACATCAAATAATTCACTCGGTTTGGAGCGTTGAAACCGGTGAAATTACGCCTAAATTGAGCCTTCGCAGAAAAGTAATCGCCCAAAAACATTTGGGTATTATCCACAAAATTTTTGGTGAAGAAGCCTAAACCAATAAGCATTAAATTATTTTCATTGAAGGCAATGAAAATAATTTAATTAAAACTTTTTATTGATGTTAAACGGTTTGTTGGCTTTGGCGATGGTTGTTAAGGTGCTGTTGTATTTTGATTGGTTATTGAGCAAAGCCATTCCCTGCTGCACCTCCGAATCACTGTTCAAAGAAAACTCTATCCTGCCTTTTTGAAAATAATATCGCGATACAATTTCTTCTTCGAGATACTTTTTGATAAGTGTTTTTTGTTTTTGTAAATCGTTTTTCTTAATCAGTTCGAGTTTGCTTTTTAATACCTCAAATTCATTCTTAAAGTCTTTAAAAGTGCTGTCTTCCTCAGCATGTTTTTGCAAAGTGTTCAATTGAATTTCATCTTCGCTTAAATAGGTATAATCTTTGCTTTTTAAATAGTTTGTAAAAGCATCGTAGTCTGCATCACTCATCGAAAACTTATTCAAAGGGCCAATGTCTTTATGGCTTAAAAAATAATCGGTAGCATAATTAAAAATGTAGTGCTTATTAAACAGAGAAATCAATAAATTAAAACTGCGTTCATCCCTAGAAATGATATCCGGCATTACACCTGCGCCATCATAAACAATTCTTCCACCTTTGGTTTTAAAAGCGGTAATTAAACTATCAGGAACTTTTTCAACGCGGCCATCGGCGCTTTTATTCGAATAATCTAATGCTTGAACACATCGGCCGCTTGGGATATAATACTTGGCCACTGTTACTTTGATGCTGGAATTATAAATCAGCGATTTGGTTTGTTGCACCAATCCTTTGCCATAGGTGCGCTTACCAATAATCACTGCCCTGTCTAAATCTTGTAATGCCCCACTCACAATTTCAGATGCCGAAGCTGAATTTTCATCTACCAGCAGCACCAATGGTATTTCAGTATCAATGGGATTGTTTACCGTTAAATAGGTTTTATCCCATTCAGGCGTTTTGCCTTTTGTAAAAACAACCTCTTGTCCTTTTGGAATGAAAAAGTTGACAATGTTTACGGCTTCATTTAAAAAGCCACCCAAGTTGCCGCGTAAATCTAAAATCAAATTTTTACACGACTTGCCTTTTAGGTCGTTTAAGGCATCTTTCACTTGATCGCTGCATCTTTCGGTAAACGACATCAATTTGATGTAGCCTGTTTGCGAATTTTCGAGCATGCCGTAATAAGGCACCGCTTTTGTTTTAATTTCTTCGCGCACCAACGGAATGCTAAGACTCTCTTTTTGACCCGCCTTGATAATTTTTAAAGTTAATGTAGTACCTGATGTACCCTTTAATAAATTACTAATATCATCTGTTTTTTTGCCTAATACATTGTTATTGTTCACCCCAACAATTTGATCGCCGGCCCTAATGCCTGCTTTAAATGCCGCAAAACCTTCATATGGCTCTGCAATCATAATTTTTCCGTCAACATCATTTACTGTTGCGCCAATGCCGCCATATTCGCCGGTGGTCATGTAACGGTAATCTTCAATGTCATTCTCTGAATAATACACTGTATAAGGATCCAAAGAGTTTAACATGGCATCAATACCAACCTTCATGAGTTTTCCCGGCTTGGTATCATCAACGTATGATGCATTTATTTCGCGGTAAACTGAATTAAAAATATCGAGGTTCTTGCTGATTTCGAAATAGTCGGGTGCGAAGGAAAAGAGGCCTGCCAAAAAAGTAAGACTAATGAACAATATAAACTTCTTTTTGTGCTTGGAGAAAAGTGTCATTTTAGGTGTATTGGATTGAAAATCAGTCAAAAATACTCAGAAATCGACAATTTAAACCCATTATTTTGAAATTGTAAATTTTTGGCGCTTTTTTTCATATCAAAATTCGTTTTTTATGCTAATTTTGCGCCCGAATTAATCCCGTAAGATTATGACTTCTGTTTTATAGGTCAGTACGTTGAGCAGGTTACTGATATTGTATCAAGTGCTCAATTTCCCTCCTAAACATTGTCCGATCTGCGGTTAAAATCAAAAGTATGAAATTATCGATGTTTAAATTTAATCTGCCAAAGGAATTATTGGCAGAGTATCCTGCAAAAAACCGTGAAGATGCGCGAATGATGGTGGTTGATCGTGCAACAGGAAAAATATCACACAAAAAATTTAAAGACATCATCAATTATTTCGACGATGGCGATGTGTTGATGTTAAACGACACCAAGGTGTTTCCGGCCCGTATGTATGGCAATAAGGAAAAAACAGGTGCTAAAATTGAAGTGTTTTTATTGCGCGAATTAAACGCCGAAAGCCGTTTGTGGGATGTGTTGGTTGATCCGGCCCGTAAAATTCGTATCGGTAACAAATTGTATTTTGGTGAAGACGACAGCCTAGTGGCTGAAGTAATTGATAACACAACATCAAGAGGACGTACTTTACGCTTTTTATACGATGGTTCTTATGAAGAATTTCGTAAAATTTTATATGACTTGGGCGAAACCCCACTTCCAAAATACATTAAACGTGCAGCCGAACCCGAAGATACCGAGCGTTACCAAACAGTTTTCGCTAAAAACGAAGGCGCCGTTGCTGCGCCAACCGCAGGTTTACACTTTAGCCGCGAACTTTTAAAGAAATTAGAAATTAAAGGCGTTCAATTTGCACCCCTTACTTTACACATTGGCTTGGGTACTTTCAGAACTGTTGAAGTGGAAGATTTAACCAAACACAAAACCGAAAGTGAAGAGGTTTTAATTTCAAGCGACACTTGCAAAATAGTAAATGCTGCCAAAGACAAAAAGAAAAAGGTTTGTGCCGTAGGAACAACAGTGATGCGCGCCATCGAAACTTCAGTGTCTACAACCGGTCATTTAAATCCATATGTGGGTTGGACCAATAAATTTATTTTCCCGCCATACGATTTTAGTATTGCCAATTGTATGATTACCAATTTCCATATGCCTGAAAGCACACTGTTAATGATGGTGAGCGCATTTGGCGGTTACGACTTGGTAATGAAAGCCTACAAAGAAGCCATTAAAGAAAAATACCGTTTCTATTCTTATGGCGATGTGATGCTCATTTTATAATTCACGCCATATCCAGTATTTAAAAGCCTTGCCAACGCGAGGCTTTTTTATTTTATGAAAGGGTGTCGACACAAATTCGTAACTTGTAAGCACAATCATGTTATTTTACCTGAATCAATTTGAACTCCATTTATCGGAGGCAGTTCTTAAAAAGGGCTTTCGATTATTTTGTAATGGACAAGTGAAAGACATTGACCGCCAGGGGTATTTTATTGTTCAACAGAAACATTGTAAAGTTCAAATAAAAAACAACCAGTTACAGAACTTTACATGCGATTGCAAATCGGATAATTACTGCGAACATTTAGCAGCTGCCTTATTCTTTGTACAACAACAAAAATTGCACTTGCAAGAAGATTTGTTTTTACCCCTTAAAAAAAACACAAAGGAAGGTCCTTTTCTTCACCAATTTGAGGCCTTGCAACAAATTATTTTTCGGGCTTCCCTGCTTCACTTTTCGGAAAAAAAAATTTCTGAAAAACCATCCAAACAAAAAAGTGCGAGCTATTTTGAAGCATTTGTGAATTTGCTGCGCAGTAATTTAAAGGCTTTTCATGCAAAAACACCTCTGCAGCAAAACCAAATTGATGATTTGATACTGGTTATTCAACAAGCCTCACAGCTCATTGACTTAAATGAACAAAAAGAATTACAATTTGAATGGACCTTGGCAGTATTTACTTTTTTTCAATACCTCAACGATTACCGTTTTTCGGGAGATGAAAAACAATTGATGATAATTCAAGTTCAATCTGAAAATAAACTTCATGCTTATTATGAAAAAGGTTTAAGCGCTAAACAAAAACACCAATGGCTTAAAGCTTTGCTTTGGAGCTTACAGTCGAACAAATTGGTGAAGAGCAAAGCCTTTTATTTTTTGGTGCCACGTTACTTAAACATAACAAGTAAACAAGAAGACATTAAAACTATTGAGACCTTATTCAAAAGCCGAACATATGTAAAACCTTATGATGAAGACTTCAATAAATTTGAAATCTCACAGCACATGCTGCATCTTAAAATTCATGGCCTACCAAAAAAAATTAAAATAGAAGCCATCGATTATTTTGATACAGAATATTTTATTGCCCTTGTTGAGTTTTATTTGATTAAAAAGAAAATCAACAAAGCATTCGAAATATTGGATTTGTGTTTACAGGTGTTGCAACAAAAACAAGTTACCTTGTTGCGACTGTTTACCAATTTTGCCATCGAGAAAAGTATATATTTGAAACTACATGAACTTACGATGAAGTACTTGCGTTACAGCTTAACTTACAATATACAATTGAAATATGAAGAGCTGACTGCCTTAGTGGATTTAATTCCCGCTAAAAAATTACCTGAAGAAATAGATGCATTAATTCAGAACATCAGCGCCTATAAACCCGGCTTAAGCGCAGAAAAAATGATTAAACTTTTAATGCTTAAAAAGGATGAGCCTGCCTTATTAAACTATTTATTGAAAGAAAAAAGTCAAGTTCTTTTATTGCACCAAACATTGCTTAAAAGCCCGCATTTAATTGACAACAAGGCCTTGCAAGCCTATGCCAAACAATTGGCGCATGCATTACAAACCGCCAATACTTTTATTCGTCAAAAACAAGTGATTGAATCATGTTCTGTTTTATTTAAAGAAATCAGTTTAGATCAATTACAGTTTTTGTTCGATTTGATTTTAACGCAAACCGGATATGAATCTCAAATTGGGAAATTTATCAGCCTTCAGTTCGATACCATTGTTGAAGGAAAGCAAATTACTGTTAAAGGCAATTAAAACAAATCAATCGTCTTCAAGCAAAAAAATCGCTTCATTGATTTCATTGATGGCCTTGTTGTTTTTTTGATCTTTGGCTGCCTGCAAACCTTGCTGCAATGTATTTAAAGCTTTTTCTTTATTGTTCATGGCAGCATACAATTGACCCAACTGATAATATGCGGCAATGTAATTTACGTTATTAGTAAGTACTTTTAGAAATTGGGCTTCTGCCAAAGCATAACTGCTACTATCGTTGGCATATTCTAAACCCAATGCATAATTTAAAAATTCGTCTTCAGGCTCCTGTGCCAGCATGCCCAAGAGTGACTTGATGCGGGCATTGTTATTCATTATGCAGAAGTAAACTGTTTTAAGAATCGGATGTCGTTTTCGAAAAATAAACGCAAATCTTTTACTTGGTATTTGAGCATGGTGATGCGCTCAATGCCCATGCCAAATGCGAAGCCTTTGTGTTTTTTTTCATCTATGCCACAATTGATCAATACTTGTGGATCAACCATGCCGCAGCCCAATATTTCTACCCAACCGGTGTGTTTGCAAACATTACAACCGTCGCCCTTGCAAATGGTACAACTGATGTCCATTTCGGCACTAGGCTCTGTAAAGGGGAAATAACTTGGACGTAATCTAATTTTGGTATCAGCGCCAAACATTTCGGTGGCGAAATACAAAAGCGTTTGTTTTAAATCAGCGAACGAAACTTTTTCATCAATGTATAAACCTTCTACTTGGTGAAACTGACAATGCGCGCGGGCACTAATTGCCTCATTGCGGTATACACGGCCGGGTGAAATGGTGCGAATTGGCGGTTGGTGTTTTTGCATGATGTGCACCTGCACACTGGAAGTTTGGGTACGCAATACCATTTCAGGATTGATGTTCACGTAAAAAGTATCTTGCATGTCGCGTGCAGGATGATTTTCAGGTGTATTTAAAGCCGTAAAATTATGCCAATCGTCTTCAATTTCCTTGCCATCACTAACCGTAAATCCAATCTTATTAAAAATTGCAATGATTTGGTTTTTCACAACGCTGATGGGATGCTTGCTGCCATTGGCGTATAGAGGCAGAGGCGGCAAGGTTAAATCTTTTTGTTCGTTATTTTTTTCGTGCGAAAATTCAAATTGTTCCTTGGCCTCATTAATTTTTGTTTGGGCCTTTACCTTTAAGTCGTTTAACAATTGCCCTACCATCTTTTTTTGATCATTGGGCACCAATTTAAAATCTTCGAACAAAAGCGAAATTTCACCCTTTTTACTCAACCATTTAATACGGTACTCTTCAGCCTGCTCCATGCTTTGAATGGATAGTGCATCAAGTTCCTTATGTATATTATTAATTTTTTCCTGTATCATAAATGTTATGCAAAAGTAAAGAAATTAAACGCTGTCTCTTCAATTTATTTGTAAATCTGCTTCGCCTAAAAGCCCCGTAAAAACCCTTTAACTTATGCGATTAATTCCAACAAGGTTACATTTTCAACGTGTGCCGTTTGCGGAAACATGTCTACAGCCTGACTTTTAATCACGCGGTAATGTGGGCTTAACAAAGCTATGTCGCGTGCTTGTGTGCTTGGATTACAACTAACATATACAATTTTTTTAGGCAAAATCTTCAAGAGTACTTCTATTACCTGTAGTTCCATGCCCGCACGCGGCGGATCGGTGATGACCACATCAGGCGTGCCATGGGTGGAGATAAAAGCATCATTTAACACCAGTTTCATGTCGCCCGCATAAAAATCGGTATTCAGCAAGCCGTTCGTTTTTGCATTGTCTTTGGCATCAACAATGGCATCATCAACATATTCAATACCAACTACTTTTTTGGCTTGTTTGGCCACAAAATTCGCAATGGTGCCGGTACCCGTGTACAAGTCGTAAACGGTTTCATGGCCTTGTAGTCCGGCAAATTCTCTGGTAATTTGATACAAGCGATAACCCTGGGCAGAATTGGTTTGATAAAATGATTTGGCTGATATTTTGAACTGCAATCCTTCCATCGATTCAAGAATGTAGGATGGTCCGTGAAACGTTTTAATATCTAAACCATTCAAGGTATCGTTGCCCTTATCGTTGTGCGTGTATTGCCAAGAGGTAACTTCAGGAAATTTTTGTTTCATGTACGCCAACAAATCCATGAGTTCCTTTTCCAACCAATCGCAAACTGCGATGAGTACCATTGTTTGTCCGGTGCTACTGCTGCGTATTAACAAGGTACGTAAAAAGCCCTTTCTGTTTTTAATGTCAAAAAAACTTAAGTTGTTATTGTTGGCATAATCGCGCAAAGCATTGCGAATGGCGTTACTTGGTTCTTCTTGCAGATGGCATTTATCAATGTCTAATATTTTATCGAATAATCCCGGAATGTGAAATCCCAAGGCATTCTTATTCTCAATGGCTTCTTCGGCCTGAATTTGTTCAAGTGTAAGCCATTTTTTGTTGGAAGCCGAAAACTCCAATTTGTTGCGGTAATAATAAGGCTCCTCATTGGGCACAATGGGCATCAATTCAGGAAATTCAAATTTACCGATGCGCGTAAAAGCATCGAACACGTATTTTTGTTTAAATTTTAATTGTGTTTCATAATTTAAATTTTGCCACTTGCAACCGCCGCAGGTGCCAAAATGTGTGCAAACAGCATTCACTCTATCTTTTGAATAAGTGCGAACTGCATGCACTTTTCCTTCGGCAAAACTGTTTTTTTTACGGTGCACCATCACATCCACTACATCACCTGGCACGGCGCCCTCAATAAATACAACCAAGCCTTCGTGTTTGGCAATGGCCTTGCCTTCGGTGCTGATGTCGAGCACTTCGAGGTTTTCAATCACAAAGTTCTTTTTAATTTTTCCCATAAATTTTTGTAAAAGTACTAAAATCTTACCTTTGCTTGATGGCACGGTATTTCATTACTCTTTCGTACAATGGCAGCAATTTTAATGGCTGGCAAATACAATTAAATACGCCCAACACCGTGCAACAAACGCTTGAAGATAATTTCAGTTTGATTTTTAAAGAAAAGGTTGCGGTAACGGGTTGCGGACGCACCGATGCCGGGGTGCATGCAAGAAATTACGTGGCACACATTGACCTGCAAAAAACCTTATCAAGTGAAGAGCTCAACAAAATTTGCTTTAAACTCAATAAAATTTTACCGCCCAGCATTTCTATCCAACACATCAAAGCCGTTAAACCCGAAGCCCATGCCCGCTTCGATGCCACTGCACGTGTTTACCAATATTACATCAGCCAACAAAAAAATCCGTTTCGGCATGCTTTTACACACTATGTTTATGGCGAAATAAATTTTGATTTAATGAATCAAGCGGCAAAATTACTTTGCGAATACAATGATTTTACCAGCTTTAGTAAATTGCACACCCAAAATAAAAATAATTTGTGCGAAATAAGTTATGCACAATGGTTACCTTGCGGCGAACAAGAATGGTTATTTAAAATTACTGCTAACCGTTTTTTGCGCGGCATGGTGCGGGCCATTGTTGGAACACTTTTACAAGTAGGCAGAAATAAAATAAGCATTGAAGAATTCAGAACAATTATTGAGGCAAAAAATCGCAGTAAAGCAGGCGAAAATGCGCCGCCACAAGCCTTGTTTTTGTGTGGCATTCAATACCCTAAGCAACTTTGCGTTTGAAAGAAGAAACTAAAAATAAAAAATTAAACACCGCCTTAATCAAGCGCATATTGGCTTATACCAAGCCATACAAGACTTTATTTTTCTTGTCGCTGTTCATCACCTTGAGTGTTTCGGCATTGGCAATTGTTCGGCCATTACTTATCAGTAAAGCTTTAAACGACAGTGTAATGGCGAATGCCAGCATGACGCAACTCAATAAAATTTGTTTACTCATTTTATCATTTTTATTACTGGAAGCTGTTTTACAAGTAAGTGTATTGCGTATCACCAATTTACTCGGACAAAACATTGTGAAGGACTTACGAAATGGCGTTTACAAACACATCTTACATTTAAAAAATTCGTACTTCGATAATACCCCTGTTGGAACATTAGTTACTAGAGCCATTTCAGACATTGAAAGTTTAAGCGACATGTTTGCCCAAGGCTTTATTGTGATTGCCGGTGATTTGGTTATGCTTTGCATTTTTATCACCGTGATGTTTTTAAGTAATTGGATGTTGGCTTTGGTGGCATTGAGCACCATTCCTTTGCTGTTTATCGCCACTTCCTTTTTTAAGAAAGGTGTCAAAAAATCCTTCACACAAGTGCGCAATGCAGTGGCAGCTTTAAACACCTTTACACAAGAACACATTACCGGCATGCGTTTGGTTCAATTGTTTAACCGCGAAGAAATTGAATTGGATAAATTCAAAGCCATCAATCAACAACACCGTATTGCCAATATCCGCTCTATTTTTTATTATTCGGTTTTCTTTCCAATTGTTGAAATACTCTCCTCAATTTCAATTGCGCTCTTGATTTGGTTTATTGGCGTAAACAAAAATAATTTTCAAATTAGTTTGGGCGACATTACCTTTTTTGTAATGATGGTGAATATGTTGTTTCGCCCTATACGCATGTTGGCCGACCGCTTAAACACTTTACAAATGGGATTTGTATCGGCCGAAAGGGTATTTAAAGTTTTAGACACCAACGAAACCATCCAAAACAATGGTACAATTACTTTTGAATCAGTAAAAAACAACATTGAATTTAAATCACTTTGGTTTGCCTATATCACTGATCAATATGTTTTAAAAGATATTTCTTTTGAGGTTAAAGCAGGCGAAACCATTGCCTTGGTTGGCGCCACAGGGGCAGGTAAATCGAGCATCATTAATTTACTGAGCCGATTTTATGAATTTAACAAAGGCGGTATTTACATCGATAACAAAGCTATTCAGGACTATCAACTGGAAAGTTTAAGACGTAATACCGGCGTGGTATTGCAAGATGTGTATTTGTTTAACGACAGCGTTTTAAATAACATCACATTAAATAATCCGGACATTACATTCGATCAAGTTGAAAAAGCCACCTTGCAAATTGGCTTGTTCGATTTTATTTCTTCTTTGCCCAATGGTTTCCATTATCAAGTGACTGAGCGCGGACAAAGTTTATCGGCCGGACAAAGACAATTAATTGCTTTTATCAGGGCATACGTGTATCAGCCTTCTATTTTTATTCTTGATGAAGCCACCGCCACCATTGATACACAAACGGAGCAATTGTTGCAGTTGGCAACCGAAAAAATTTCAAGCGGACGAACTTCCATTATTATTGCGCACCGTTTATCCACCATCAAACATGTAAACAAAATCATTTTGTTCGAAAAAGGAGAAATTATTGAACAAGGCTCGATGAAAGAATTAATGGCCAAGGATAGCAAATTCAAAAAACTTTACGAATTACAAACCGGCGTTGAGGCAATGCTGGGGAACGCTTAACAATTTAATGCCGTCAAGTATCTCCGTTTAGAATAAGAAGATTCAATGATCACATTTAAAATTTAAAATTCTACACATTTTCTTTTCCTTCTAAAAAGCCTACATTCGTGGGCTAAAAAAAGCATGCCAAGTAAATTAGAAAAGTTTGCCGATTTTGAAGAATTTAAAAACTGTTTAAGTTTTGGTTTTGATCACATTCCCCAAGGATTTGCCATGAAGGGGTTTTGGCTTGAAAAACAATTTCAAAACAAGGCACCGCTGGTGCTCGAATTAGGCTGCGGCAGGGGCGAATACTCAGTAGGTTTGGCAGAAAAAAATCGGGACAAAAATTTTATCGGTATCGATGTAAAGGGCAATCGTATTTGGACCGGCGCCAAGTATGCCATTGATCACCATTTAAACAATGTGGCTTTTTTAAGAACCCGCATCGACTTTATTGAACATTGTTTTGGTAAAAACGAAGTGGATGAAATATGGATCACCTTTCCTGATCCACAGCCTCAAAAAACCCGCGCCAGAAAACGACTTACACATCCAATGTTTTTAAACCGTTACAAAAATATTTTAAAGCCGGGTGGCGTCATCCATTTAAAAACAGATAGTACCAGTTTATACGAATACAGCATGGAAGTGATTCATGAATTAAAGCTTCCTTTAATTTGGCAAACAAACCATTTATACAACAATTGTCCGCCCGAACGCGCCGAATTAATTCAAATAAAAACCTATTACGAAAAGTTATTTACCGATAAAGGTGAAGACATTAAATACATTCAATTCACTTTGTAAATGTAATTACTTAATGTACCCTTGATCCATGGCGGCTTTTATAAGGCCGGCCAAATTACTTACCTGTAATTTTTCAAATAAATGGCGTCGGTGGGTTTCAACTGTGTTTAAAGAAATTTGTAAGAGTTCGGCAATTTCATTCGATTTTTTTTCTTGGGCAATTAATTCTAAAATCTCTATTTCACGTTTACTTAGTTCTTCTGATTGTTGTTGTCCTTTTAACTTTTTTAAAATAAACTGGTAATCTTCCGGTAAATGCATGCGGTCGTAAAAAACATTTAATACAGCATCATTTAATTCGCCCAAAGCTTGGTTTTTATTCAGGTATCCTTTCACACCAAAACGCAACATCATTTCAATCATCATGGGTGAATTTAAAGCGGTATATGCAATGATTTTCATTTTGGGAAAAAGCTGCAAAACTTCCTTAAAACTGTCAATCCCCGACGAACCCGGCATCACAACATCCATCACCAACACTTCGGGCATGTGCAAACGAATGGCATCGATGATTTGTGTTTTTTCATAAACAATAAATTGAATCTCGAAATCCGGATTTTTCCTTAATTCAAAAGCCACACCTTGGGCAATGGCCTGGTGATCGTCGATAATACCAATATTAATTTTACCCATTTTTTATCCCTGTAAATTTAAAAACAGATCCTACAGGTTGATTGTTCTCCACCCAAATCTTACCGCCAAATTTATGAATTAGTTCGTAGGTAATATACAAACCCAATCCAAAGCCGGTTTCATTAAAGGTGCCTAACTGACTTTTTACGGTGCCGTTAAACAACTGATTAATGGCCTTAGGACTTAAACCAAGGCCGGTATCTTTGATGCAAACCACTGCGTTTTCTTCCGAACAAATAATTACTTCACTGTTGCTATAACTAAATTTAATGGCGTTCGACAATAAATTGCGGATAATGATTTTTAAAATATCGGGCGGAAATTGCAGCGACAATGATTCATCAATGTTGTTTGTAACCTTGATTAATTTTCTCGTACTGATATACTCCATCTCCTTAATTACCTCGGTGGCAATGTGCTTTGGTGTTGAGAATTGATGGCTGTTGGGTGTTAAATTAAGTTCTGACTTTGCCCAATTTAAAAGGTTTTCAAGAATTTGCCCTGATTGTATAATTTGATTTTTAACATCAACCGTATAAGCATTTAAATCTTCCTTACTGATGTTTTCTTTGTCCATTAAGTCAATCAGCATTTGCAAAGTAATAAGCGGACTTTTAAAATCATGGGCAATCACAGCAAAAATTTTCTGATTCAATTGATTCAGTTTTTCGGCCCTCGCCTTTTGAATTTCGACTTCATTTTTTTGGCGACGAACCTTTAAATAGGTGCGATAAGTAAAAATTAAAATGAAAATTAAAACACAAACGCCGATGATCAAATACGCGATGCGTTCAGCGCTCTTCTCTTGTTCTACGGCGCTCTGCTCCATACTTAATTTTTGAAGCGCGATGGTTTTTTCTTTTTCACTTACTTTTAAACGCGCTTCAATGGTGTTGATGTTTTTTATTTTTTGAATATCAAACAACGAATCCGAAATAATTTTCAAGCGGTTTTGCGAAAAAAAGGCCTCTTTGAATTCGGCAGTTGCGGCGTATGATTTTGTAATGCCAACCAATGCCTCCGACTCTTCAACCGGTAAATTATTTTTACGTGCCATGATAATGGCTTGATTATAAAATACAATGGCTTCCTTATAGCGGTTGGTTTCGCGCAGCAAATCGGCCATGTCGGTATGTGCAGTAACCTCAGCGTCGATCATGTGGTTGCGTTTCGAAATCACCAAACAAGAATCGAATTGAATTTTTGCCAAGGCATATTTTTTCTGGTTTCTAAAAATAATACCTGCATTGATGTAGTAATAAAACCATTCACTGCTCCCATCTTCAATAAATGGTTTTGACTCTCTCAGTGCTTCCAAGGCTTTGTCGAACTCCTTTACATCTGCATAAGAATTTGCTAAATTTACAAGCGTTGATCGCAATCCTTCTTTATTTTCGGTACGTTCGTAAATAGCAACAGCCTTTAACAAATAATCAATGCCTTCGTAATCATTATGAATCTTTCCCAAGGCTACCGACATTAAGCTATAACACTTTGCAATATTGTCTTGACGATTGTACTTCTCAAAAACGGCAATGGCTTCTTTTAACTTTTTAAGCGCCAATTCAACATCCCCTTTTAAAACACAATGTTTGGCTTGTGATCGCCAAGCCAAAGCCATACGAACTTCTAGGTTGTTTTTAGTGGCAAAATTTAAAGCTTCGTTGGTGTAGTATAAACTTGAATCAGGGTTCGAATAAAATATTTTGTTGGCTCTATCCAATAAACTATCGGCATGTGCTTCTTTTGCAGCATAAAAATTGGACTGCTGTGCCCAATTAATTTGCAAACAAAACACCATAAAGCATGCACAAATTCTTATGCTGCGCATTTCTCTATACAAACCTAGTTTTCATTTCCTAATACCAAATATAATACTTTAAATGAGCCCTCAAACAGCAGTCACGGTATACCGTTATTGTGTTTAAAAATGACTTCGCTTAGCTTTGAATACAACACTGCCTCAAGCCAAAAGTCTTATTGGCAGGCTTACTTTAATTGAATTTTTTGCAAAAAGCACAACATACTTATCCGTCCAATAAAGTGATGGTTCCCGATGAAGGCTTCGCTTTTTCTTCAGAAACGTCAGAGTTACTCGATTCGGCTGAAAACCTTGATGTTGCTTCAATACAACAATTGGTCAAAAACTGCGCACCGATACTTCAATTTCATCCGGATGAAGAATATAAAATTGTAAACGTTGCCTGCTACTTAAAAAAAAGCATGTTGGGCGAAGGCAAGAAACAAATCGGTGTTTCAGCAGATGATTTAAAGCCTTATTTTTCATCCCTTCAAAAACCGGATTCATTTTTACCATTCGGCAACGCAATAACAAAAAACACAAAAACGCTACCGTCAAAACCATTGTGTTATGCGCATGTTAAAAACATTGATCAACATTCAATCGATATACAATACTGGTTTTTGTTTTCGGGCAAAAGCGGCAGTACCGCAAATATTAAATGGTTGGTAGAAGGCATTACCGGTTATAAAGGTAAAATTGATCTTAATCCTATTGGTTGCGATGGTGGGCATTGGGAAAGAATTACTGTGAGAATTTCTAAAGAAACATTTTTACCCTACCAGATTTTTCTACCAAATTCAAAAGGCGGCGAATGGATTGCTTTTAACAAAATGGAAACAGATGCCTTACAAGCCATTGTGTTTGTTTCAAAAAACAATCATTTTTTATACAACTCAAAAGGTTTGAAGTTGATTGAGTTTTTAAAATATCGGGTTTTTTCGAGCGCCCTCGAGTTTAGTTTATTTGATGAGTGCGCCGAGGGTAAACAGATTAATTTTCAATCGGGCATTGATATCATTTCTTCCGATTTTGCCGATAGTTATAACGACCTTGAACCTGATTGGTTATTTTATCCCGGGCACTGGGGCAATCCTAATCCTACTTATTTAAATGCCGAAAAAATCCATGATATCATTAAGGATGCATTTGGGGCTAATTTTTCTTTTTTGTTAGGACAAAGTGTGCTCAATAAATTATCTTCCTTTTTAATCGACTACTACAGCAAGGATTGCAAATGCAAAGCACAAGGACCTCAGCAAAAAAAATGCTGGCAAGGTGAAGAATTGGCTTGATACGACACAATCTTAATCAAAGGGCAAAAAAAAACCGTCTTGGTTGCCCAAAACGGTTTCAATGCATTTATCACTAAATATTATTTATGTGTTTTTTCGCTGCTAACAGTTAATTTTTTGCGGCCTCTGGCACGACGCGACGCCAATACACGACGACCATTTGCAGTAGCCATACGCTCTCTGAAACCATGTTTGTTCTTTCTTTTGCGTTGCGATGGTTGGAAGGTACGTTTCATAATGTCTTATTTTAATATTTATTCTTAAAAATGGAGTGCAAATATAGCGCTATATTTTGTTTTGGCAAATATTCTATAAAAAAATTAAAATATTTCCCATTGACAAGAATATGACCGAATAACCCGAATTAGTCTGTAATTTTGCTTCAGTATGGCAAAACAAGAGGCTTCGGCCGCCCCTAACAAAGTTCTAAAAAAAGACGAACTCCCAAAAGCAAAGCTTAACAAAGAAAATTTTAAGCGTTCATTACGCCTTTTTACCTATTTAGGCGAACACAAGTGGAAATTTTTCTTGGGTTTGGTGTTTTTAGCTGCCAGCGCGGGCATTGGACTTATTTTTCCCCTTAAATCGGGACAATTACTGGGTTACATTGGCGAAAGTAGCAAGTCGAGCGAACAAATGCGCGGCGAATTAATGAGTTTAGGATTGGTATTGCTGGTTATTTTGGTGGCACAAGCCTGTTTTTCGTTTGGAAGGGTATTTTTATTTGCGCAGGTTACCGAAAACATGCTAAAAGCTCTGAGAAAGGACACTTTTAAGCAAATCATCCAAATGCCCATGAGTTTTTTCTCTAAAAATCAAGTGGCCGAGCTCAGCAGTCGCATTGCCACTGATATTAATGTGATTTCGGATGCATTTACCATTAATATAGCCGAATTTATCCGTCAAACCATTGTTGGCATTGGCGGTTTGGTACTATTGGTTGTAAAAACTGATTGGGTAATTGCCCGTTGGTTTTTGATCATTATTCCGCCTTTAACCATTGTGGCCATCTTATTTTCACGCAAAATCCGGAAATTTTCAAAAGGATACCAAGAAAAAATTGCTGAATCAAATGTAATCGTTGGCGAAGCTTTTACCGGTATTACCAATGTAAAGACCTTTACCAACGAGTATTATGAAATTAACAAGTACGATAAGATTACTTCCGAAGTGCGCGCATTTGGCTTAAAATACGGCATCTTAAGGGGATTGTTCTTCTCTTTTGTGATGATTTTTGTGTTCGGCTCCATTTTCTTCATTCTTTGGCAAATGCTCTTTGCATTGAAGGTAGATCACAGCATTAGTGCCGAATCATTCGGTACCTTTATGATGTTATCTTTATTCGTGGCAGGTTCGTTGGGCGGATTACCCGAACAAATTGCCTCTATTCAGCGCGCCTTAGGAGCAACCGATAGGGTGTTTGAATTGGTGGATGGTAAAATTGAAGACATTGATTTGGCCAAAGAATCGCAAGTATCGCCTGACAGCAAAGGTGAAATTGAATTTAAAAATGTAAGCTTTAATTATCCTTCACGTCCTGATTTTCCGGTACTGAAAGAAATGAATTTTAAAGTGAACGCGGGCCACACGGTTGCTTTGGTGGGCTCTAGCGGTTCGGGCAAAACCACCATCGCCTCTTTAATTTTGCGCTTTTATGATCCTGTGAGTGGCAGTTTAACCATCGATGGGCAAGAAACAAAAAGTATTTCCATCACCGAACTGCGCAAAAAAATTGCACTTGTACCGCAAGATGTGATATTGTTTGCAGGCTCCATCAAAGATAACATTGCTTATGGCAAACCAAATTCAAGTGATGCTGAAATTGAAGAAGCTGCCAAAAAAGCCAATGCCTTTGATTTTATTCAATCCTTCCCCGATAAGTTTAACACTTTGGTGGGTGAACGCGGCATACAATTATCAGGTGGACAACGCCAACGCATTGCCATTGCGCGGGCCGTTTTAAAGAATCCTAGTATTCTTATTTTAGATGAAGCCACCAGTAGCCTCGATAGCGAAAGTGAACGTTTGGTGCAAGAAGCCCTTGACAAATTAATGGTAGGTAGAACCAGCGTGGTGATTGCACACCGTTTGGCAACCATTCGCAATGCCGATCAAATTGTGGTGTTACAACATGGCACTGTAATGGAAAGCGGCACGCACCATGAATTAATGAAAAATGAAGAAGGCTTGTATTTTAAACTAAGTAAAATGCAATTTGAGTTTTCGTCGTAGGTGCAGATTTTTTTTGCATCAATAAAACAAGGCCGCATTATCAAATACATTTAAAAAGAGTTTTGGTTTTTTTATTTTTTGATTGGCTTGGTATAAAAATAGTTTGCCATCAGAATCTAACATCGGTAAATGGCAGTTTTTGTTCTTAATCCATTTGTTCGGAAGAAAAGGCATGTCGTGTATGAATTTATTTTGAACGGCATTTCGAATTTGTTCAGCATCAAGGCCGGCATTCATTTGTAAATTTTGATCGGCATAATTTTTAGTATTCACCTGAAAGCTCAATATGCCGTGCGACTGGTTTACGTAACAACCGCCAATGCTATCCATATAACAATGGTTTTTAAAATGGGCATCATCTATTTGTTGTTTATGACCAAATTGACCAGTCCACATAGTACACTGAATACCAGCTTGCCAATTGGCTTGGTAGCGGTATTGCAACAAAAAAGAAGCGGTTCTATAACGATCCAATGCGGGGCGTGCCAATAAATCATTTTCGGTAATTAAACTCCACTGATTAAAATAAAGCGCCAGTTGCCCGGTTTGTTGTTTGGTTTTTACTTTATTAAAATAGGCGTTGTAGGCATAAGCCACCGCGTAAGCATAAGCAGTTTGGTTCGACACAGGATTGACAAATGCACTTATTGTTTGCTTGTTATTTTCCCAAGCATACACCAAGCCTTGTGATAAAACCAATTCGGGATAACGAAGGGCCGGCCCCAAATTTTTAAAATTGTAATACACTTTTACTTCGCTATTGGCTTGAAGATGGTTTTGAAGGATATAAAAATGAAGTGTGATGCCCAGTCGTTGAAAGTGAGTGCCAAAGCCCAAGTTGGCGCCAAGCGATAAGCCTGCCATGGGTTTTGCTTGTGTGTACAACTCATTTTGCGCTGAAATTTTTATGCAAAAAAAGAGCAGGAAATAAAAACTAAGAATTATTTTTTTGTTGGTATTCAATAATGTTGTGTTGCAAAATTTGTGGCGTTAAATTTAATCCGTTTACACAAAGCTGCGCCTGTTCGTAGTATTGTAGTCGGCTGTTGAGTTTATTTTCGATGGTGAGTAATAATTCATCGCTTTTTAGTTTTTGCAAAAGCGGTCGCACAGTTTTTGATTTTTTAATGCGTTCGGCCAGTACCTTTGGTGGTAACTGTAAATAGATTAACAAGCCATTTTTTTTGATTTCCTGCAAATTATCAAAAAAGCAAATGGTGCCGCCACCCAAGGCAATTACAGCCAAGTTGTTTGTTTGAATCAATTCCTCTAAGCACTCTTTTTCGATGCGTCGAAATTCATCTTCTCCAAATTGATTAAAAATAACAGGAATGGAGAGGGCCATTTTTTTTTCGATGTATTGATCCAAGTCGATAAATGTTCGGCGTAAAACCTGGGCCAATTTTTTACCCAAACTGGTTTTACCTGATCCCATAAACCCGGTTAAAAAAATATTGGCTTGATTCGGCATACAAAAACCCGATGAATGGGATTGTGTTTTGTTAAGGCTTTAGGCCGGGCAATGAATGCCATAATTGATGTTAAATAAAAAATGGTCATTGTCTTCTTTAAAAGTACAAGACCAATCATCGGCTTTTAAAACCAAATCCAATAAGCCGGTGCTAATGAGGGTGGCTGTGCCGGTATCTGAAGCATTCGCTTTAAGGGCTACCAATTGTTCAGCATTTTTAGCGTTTAGAAAATCAATTTGTTCTTGAATGATGGCCTTTTGTTCGGCGTTCACCACATTAATGGTATCCACCGAGTATTTTTTGTCCTTGTTTGATATCACCAACAATGATTTGTATTTCACTTTGGCATCCTCGGGGTAAAAATTATGTTTGATGATGTTTACGCCGCATTCGTTGATGGCGTTTGAAACGCGTTCGATGGTATGGGCTGTTTCGTGGTTCGTTTCCAATTTGCTTTTGGTAATCTGCAAAATTTGATTGAGCACACTTTCATCAATAAAACCGTAATAGCTAAACACAACATTGTTGTTGTATAAATTCTCTATAAGCGTTTTCATAAATTGAAATTTTTATTCTGTTTGTTGAAATATGCTCTCACAAAATACCTTAGCTTTTACTAAGGTAATTATTTTCTTGAAATTGCAAACTCTTTTGCAAAATAACTTAGTATTACTGAGGCCCCGGCGCGTTTAATACTCAACAGAATTTCGTCGCGTACGCGGTCACCGTCAATCCAACCTTTGGCAGCAGCCGCTTTTACCATGGCGTACTCCCCACTTACGTTATAGGCTGCAATGGGTAAAGTGCTGTTGTCTTTCAATAATTTAATCACATCCAAATAGCTCAATGCCGGTTTTACCATTAAAAAATCAGCGCCTTCAATTGTGTCGAGTTCGGCTTCAGTTAAGGCTTCGAGACTGTTCGCCGGATTCATTTGATAGGTTTTTTTATCCCCCATTTTAGGGGCGCTGTTTAAAGCATCTCTAAAGGGCCCATAAAATGCGCTGGCATACTTGGCGGTGTAACTCATAATGGAAACGTTGGTAAATCCGTTCACATCCAATTGCTCGCGAATATAGCCTACGCGGCCATCCATCATGTCGCTCGGACCAATAATATCGGCTCCTGCATCGGCTTGCGCCACGGCCATTTTGGCCAAAATATCGAGCGTTTTATCGTTTAAAATTTCGCCGTTTTTTACATAACCGTCGTGCCCGTCGCTGCTGTATGGATCCATGGCCACATCGGTCATGATGGCTGCTTCGGGAAAACGTTTTTTTATTTCGCGCAGCGCAGTAAGGTATAAGCCTCTTTTATTTAAAGATTCGCTGGCTGTTTTATCTTTTAATTTTTCGGCAATGTTTGGAAACACATCAAAGGCTTGAATGCCAAGATTCATGCAAATTTCAATTTCTTTTAGCAACAAATCTAAGCTGTAACGGTAAATGCCGGGCATAGACTGCACTTCAGATTTTTTATTTTTGCCATCGATTAAAAACAGGGGGTAAATGAAGTCGTTTACACTGAGCGAATTTTCTTGCACCAAGTTACGAATGGTTGCGCTTTTGCGGTTACGGCGCGGGCGTTGTGTTAATTGAATCATAGGGATACAAAATTACTTCAATTTTACTTAAGGGTAAAGGAAATCCTAATTATTTGTAGCCATCAAGAGTTGCTTGCTGCGCAAATCGAGTCGTGTGTTCATTTCGAGCATTGCAGCTAAAACCAATTGCGAATAATTTTGCGATTGGGTTTTAAAATAACCCACATTGGTTTTCCATAAGTTATAAATAATGTCCATGTTGCCTTCGCTAGGTGCGAACGAAAACAAGGCCTTTTGCACATTGCCTGAACCGGCGTGGTAAACGTGCATCACTAACAATTTAAACCAAAGCTCATCTTGATTGACATCACAAATTTTTAATGAATCGAGCATTTTTAACGTGTTCGGTATACAAATGTTTTTTAATAAACTGCTGGCAGCGTATGCGCTGCGCTCAAAAATGGCACGTTCATCAATTTGTTTGTTCACTTTTAAGCCATACATGCGGGCCACATCTTTCATTAATTGAAACGAACCGTAAGCACCAACATTTGATTTTTGGAGTTTATTCGGACTTTCAATCAACAGGATGGCTTGCGCGAACCAAGGGTCTACGCCGTTTTCAATAAAACAGTGTATGCCTCTTTGAAAATTCAAGGATGCTTTATCAAAATCATAAAAGAACTTTTTTCCTGCCGTTATTAGCACCCTGCTTGAGGTGTCGGCGTGGTAAAGCGTTCGTAAGCTATCTTTAAATTCTTTTTTGCATAATTCGTCTTTGGCATTCCAATCCTTTAAACACACTTTGGCAATTACTTCACGACTATTGGCGAAACACATCAAGGCCGTATCTTGATGCAAATTCATAATGGCGCGCCAATATTTTACATTTTGCAATTCATCTACTTTATGTAAATACAATTGACGGTCAAAAATATAATTCTCATTAAAATTCGTTTGCGGATTTAAAACCCCCACCACATTCTTGCACAAACCCAAAGGTTCGTTTTCATCTTGCTTATTGTTGGAAGTTTTATCCTTATCACCTTTGTTTGCATGCGAACCCGAGCCTGAACTTAAAATCAGGATTAAAGGCAAAAGGGCTATTAACTTTAATACACGCATGGGTGAACAATAAATATAATAAATAAAGTTACGAAAAACTTTGTTTTAAGGAAATAACAAATTGCGGAGTTTTGACAATTGCTATGTTAATTAAGTAAAATAGAGTGATAGCCCGCAATTTCTGTGTTGCCTTTATGGCAAGTTAATCGCCTTATTGTAAAACAAAAAGCCCCCGGTAAAAAACCGAGGGCTTTATTGTTATTTTAAAACGATTAATTTGACATAATGGTGCAAACACCGCCCAAATCGCCTGAATGCGCAATCACAAAAGTAGATAAACCCGGAATGCTGCCGCTTTTTAAGGTGGCGGTACATCCACTGTTTGATTTTGCACTTAAGGTTACTATATTGAATAAATTATCAATATCAGGAACACCGGTTAAAGGTAAATCCCATTGTAAGTTTGAAGGATTGGCGATGCTGTTTAAATAATTACTGCCATTTTTTGCTCTGTAAGCTATTCGATCAACCTTATAAGTATTGGCAGTTAAGTTTACAGATGTAGGGTTAGGCGTCGGAGGGAAATTGATGATGTTCAAGCCACCTAGTGTGGTAAAAAATGGCGATACAATTAATACGGTATCAGGATTCACAATGATTTCAGATTGTGCTTGTAAGCCTGCCGCAGTAACTTTTACGTATGCACTGCCTAAATCTTTAGCACTTACTTCACCGCTTGCGCTAACACTCACTGCTGTTGGTGTAGTACTTGAATTTGGATCTTCATCTTCTTCAATTTTAGGCACCACTAAATAATTAAAAGTAACAGTGCTGCTTACATCTTCACCTTTGCTGTTGTATGCTTTTGCGTTTAATTGAATTTTTTCGCCTCTAAACATTTCATACATAGAAGGCGTTACAACAATACGCGTTACAGGAAGTGGCACTTCAGGCTCACCAACAACCATTACCGGCACTATAAATACACTGGCTTTTCCATTGATGGTACCTGTAACCTTAATTCTTGTATTACCAACTTTTTTAAAGCTGATCAATCCGTTTGAAGAAACACTGGCAACACTGGCATCATCTGAGCTGAATGCATAAGACGCTGAGGAAGTGCCAAAATAAACAGTGTTTAATTGAATATCACCTGAATTGGTTGACCAAATGATGGCTGACGGCACCACTTCAAATACTTGTGTGCTGTTTAAAGGTTGAACACAAACAGGCACAGATGCCGAATAGGTTTGTCCTTCGTATTGCACAGAAGCCGAAACAATACCTGTTGTATCGTTGTTGAACATAAATGTTGAACCCGACATGCCGCCAATATTACTGCTCCAAGAAATACCACTTGGATTAATAATTGACCCGGTTGAACTTACCAAGTGGGCAGAAAAAGAAATACTTTTGGTAACATCTACAGAAACTGCACCGTTATCAATCACCAAAGCATACTTTTTGTCCGACGAAGAGCTTGAACTTGAAGACGAACTGTCAGTAGAGCTCGTGCTGGATTTCTTACAATTGTTGAATAGCAATACAGCTACTGAAAGCATAATGCTAATAAATAATTTTGTGTTTTTCATGTTTGTTTAATGGTTTATGGATACCGAATTTATAAAATAAATCCGAATTACCGCTTGGTAATGGCCACTAATTCTTTGCCGATGCCGGTAAATGATACCACATTGAGCGGAAATTCGAGGAAAACATGCAAAAAACTCAAGAAAAACAACATTTTAAGTCCTAAACTATAGTCATAGATGTATAGTGTGCATGAAATGATCCATAAGATGCCCGTAACAATCAAAAAGCCTTTGGGTACTTGATGCCATTTAATAACTGATGTTTTTGAAAACCAGTTCAAATAATGGTAAGTATAAGCAAATGCAATAAATCGCATAATCACAAAGCCGGCGTTTGTGCTAAAAATGTCTTTTATTTCAGTGAGATGATCGAGGTGAAAGAAATTAATGAGTCGGAAGTTTAACTCGTTAAAAGGCCCATAAGAAGTTTTGGTGTATTCGCTTACCTGATAAATTAAGCTTTGGGGTTGTATGGTGAACAATAAAATGGAACAAGTCACCAAAACAATAATTGAAATAAGGCCAGGCCAAGATTTTTCCTTCAAAACCCCGTACAACATAAAGGCCCATGTAAAAATAAATACATGGATAATGGTAGGCAAAAACACACCTGCCCAAGTATAAAATTCAGAGGAATTGTTTAAGAAGCCTACAGTCACAAAACACAGGGCAAACAAAACAAAACGGTACAACCAATCTTTGATAAATACAAAGGCAATAGACCCTAATAAGGAGAACAATATCCAATCGGCAATGATGGAAAAGTTTTTTGGCGGACTAAAATTCCAATATACCAAAATGGTGCAAGCAATGAGTAGAAATACAAAATCGTATTTGCCTTTGGTGAAATAATTTTTTTTGTGCAACCATCCTATTTCGGTCATGTAATGCAAAGGCCCCAAGATGCCGTATGAAAATAAAAACAATTCGAAAGGAATGTAAAAAGCGATTATACATGATAAGATGATTAATCCGCTATTTAGATGGTGGATGGTTTGTGGCTTCATTTTTTCTGTTTTACTGCGCCCTTTAAATATTCTTCTTGCATAAAATCATTAAAGGTTTTTGTTTTATCCTTATAACTATTGCTGGCAAAATAGGCCAAAATAGGCTTTAAGTGTTCGGGCGATTGATATGAACCCAATACGTCGATAATGTTTAAATCTTCATCCATCACGCACAAACAAGGTAAAGTTAAGCGGTTATTTGTTAATCTGAAAGCAAGGGTATTAAAAGGATAATTATTAATTGGAGTGTTGTAATGCTTTTCATTTTTAAAAACAATGGTATCCTTCGAAGCGGCATTAAATTGAACCAAGTGGAAATTTTTGTTCACGTAATTACCAATGCAAGTGTCGGTGAAACTTGTTTTGTTCATCACCTTGCCGGTATTACAGAAATCGGCACTTATGCAAATCAAGGTTTTTTTAGGTTTTTTCTTTTGTACTTTTTCTAAGTCTTTGATATCAACCAAAGGCACAGCAATTTTTTTGTAATTGGTATCCATGAATGTTTGGTTGAAATGTTTGTTGAACTCATCGAAAACAGTGGTTTGCCATGCATTTTCAACCATAAAAATTAAAATGGGTTCAATTTTTTTATCCTCCAAAAAACCTTGTGTTAACAAATTAAATTGGTAATTGTTGGTGATAAACATCGTTGAGGGATAACTCAATCGCTCACCCAAAAATTTAATCGCCAATTCGTGAGGGGCTTTGGGTTCTTTAGAGGTAGACTTGTAAGTTTTTCCATCATACACGATGGTATCTTTTGTTTCGGCATTAAACTTCACCGGGTAAAAATTGGTATTAATATATTCGGCTAATCCCGGATTTGAATAGGTGGTTTTCATCATGTGTTTACACCAACCGCACCAATCGGTGTATATATCAAGAATAATGGGCTTAGGCACTGTTTTGATTTTTTCTTGTGCCTCTTTAATGCTGATCCACTTCACCAAGCCTTCGTTTTCATTCTGTGCAAAATAATTCAAAGTCAATATGCCAAACAAAATAGTCGCAATGGTTTTCTTTAAGTTCATGGTTCTTAACAATTAATCTTTGTAATTTTTTTCCGTATAAATTTATAAACTAAATGGCAGCATTTAAAAAATATTTAAATACGGGGCTTTTTTTTGATTTTTTTGGCGAATAATTCGCATCATGAAGGTGATTAGTATGCCTTATTGGCGAATGCCTTTAAGTGTATTAGAATAAAAGTAACTGTTAATGTAAAAGCGCGGTTAAGAAATCACTTTCTTGTTCATGCGATAACCTTTTCCTTTTTGCGATTGTATAATGCGTTTGCCAAAAAACTGGCGAATGTTATACACATGCACATCAATGGTTCGCTTGGCGGCAACAGTTTCATCTTGCCAAATTAGTTTGGCAATTTCTTTTTTTGTGAAAAATTTTTCGTGTTGATGATAAAGCAGCTCAAATAATTTAAACTCTTTCCTTGGCAATTGAATGGCAGTTCCGTTTTTAAAAATGAGGTACTTGTCATTATCTATGATAACCGCCCTTTCAGATTTAGCCAATTGTTTGGTTTTTCGGCGCAACAAATTTTTTAAGAACAATTCTAAAACCGAAGCCTTGTTGTGAAAGCTTATAAATCCGTCGGCCCCCGAATTAAAAGCCAATTCAACCACAAAGTCATCTTGCTTTTCGGAATAGATAATTACACTTGGGGCAAATTCGCGGTACTTCGATTTAATTTCCTTCAGAATCGCCACTGCGTCGTTTGGCACCAAATCGAGATTAAGCAAAACCACATCAGGAATTTCACTTTCATTAAATTCCCAAAATTCTTCCTCTGTTTTAAATAAGCGTATGTTTTGGAAACCATGCTTGAGGCTGTCGACCGTTTTAAAAATACGGTGAATGGTATTGTCAACAAAAACTATACAGGGCTGAAAGGCGCTCATCTTAAAGGTAAAGTTTAACTTTTAAGTTTAAGACAAGGACAAGTGAACGTTATATAAACATTAAATTGTATTTGAATGTATTGCAGTGGTTTTTAAAAATAGCGCTGAAACAAAAGCTATTTTACAAACAATTTATTGGCAGAAATATTGAGTAATAAAAACACTGCCTCTCCCTGATTGATTTGTGAAAGCGTGTTTTTTGGAAGGCTGTGCTTCATGGCTTTAAGTGTTGTATCCATTTGCCTTAACCAAATTTTAACCGGCTTGCTGTTTTTTTTATTGATCAATGTTTTTAACTGCGGATTGATTTCAAGTTCTTGTGTAAGAAGCGCCAATACCTCTTTGTTTTTTTTATGCTGTAAGGATAAATTAGGAATGGATGACTCTAGTAAAAAACAAAGCAGTTGAAAATTCAGATGGTAAAGACGAAGGAGTGCCTCCAAGCTGTTTTTTTGTTTTTTACACAACTCAATTTTATTCTTTGCAAGCAATATCTTTCTTTTATTCATAACAAAAACGCCCGCTAAAAATAGCAGGCGTTTTAATGAGTAACAAAATCTATTTAGTGATTCACCACTAATTTAACAGTTTCTTTACTGTTACCGCTTTGCAATGTTACAAAGTAAATACCGTTATGAAGATCTTTGGTATTGATTTGGTATTGGTTGGCACCTGAATTTAAAATTTGGTTTTGAACCGGAGCAGCTACCAATTTACCTGTCATGTCGTAAATATTTACTGAAACAAGACTCAATGCTTGTGCGTTTACATTTAACACAACATTATCGTTACTTGGATTAGGAAACAAATTGATTTCGCTCACATTCGCTGCGTTTGCACGAACTGCTACATCAGCACAAGTATAAGTGGTGATGCTTACAGTTACAGTTTTAGCAGAATTTTGATGCGTTACCGATAAAGTAGCAACAAAAGTACCCAATGTTGATACAGTGAAAGTTGGATTGATGGCGGTTGTGCTGGAGATGTTTAAACCTACAGGACTAGACCATGATAAAGAACAATAACCCGGATCGATGGTTGAAGAAGCAGTAAATGTATATGGTGTTAAAGTACCTGTAGGGAAACCAATACATACCGAACCATTACCAATTGAAGCTGCAACATTAGGCACCACAGTGCTAGAAGTTGCTGCAATAATTACATCTGTAAAACTGGCACCTGACATAGCGATTGAGCCCGGAGCAGGGCGGTAATCAGGCGCAGTGTAATTGTATGGCGTTGTTAAAATATTAGATGACAACTTTAAAGTATCGTTATAAGCTGCAACCCATGCATTGATGGTAGCATTAAAAGCTGTAGAAGCCGTTTGACTTTCAGTGGCTTTTTGACCATAACCTGCTAAGATGTTGTTTTTGAATACCAAGGTATTGCTTGATGTTCCTGCAGCATTTGCTTCAGATAAATTGCCATCAATAAACACAGCGCGTGTAGCGTGATCCATTAAAATTGAATTGATGATTCTTAAGCTTGAGTTACGACGAATACGTGCACCTCTTCTAAAACCACTTGCATATGTAGCAGTTAATACGCCTCTTAGTGGACCAATATCAGTAATGTTACTGAAAATAGCATTGGTGTTTGGATCTGCAGTTGTACCATTTGGATCATTATCTGATTCAAAAGCTTCAGATGTAGAAACACTTGGATTATCAGAAATTTGTGGATCACGCACACCTAAACAAAATTGAACTGTACCATGGAAACCATTATCAGTGTCAAAATCATCATCTAAACAACGGTAAGCCACCAAATGACGACAATTTACTGCACCACCAAACCATTCAAAAGCATCATCATTAGAATAAGATACTTGAACAAAATCAATTGTTGTGTTTCTTCCAACAGCACCCAATGTTAAGCCATTGATTTCTTTGTTTGGTTGATATACATATCCACCATATTCAATACGTACGTATTTTAAAACACCTGAATTGTCGTTGTCATCAGGACTAGTACCTCCACCATATTCAGTATCAGAACTTACAGGTAAACCTTCAACGTTATTGATGCCGTTTGGATTATTGTTTGAGCCTTTACCCAATAAGATAATACCACCCCAATCGCCTAAACCTCTTTGGCCGGGTGCTTGATTTGAAGTAAATACAATTGGCTGGCTTGCAGTACCATTTGCAATTACTTGCGAACCTTTGGTAACAAATAAACCTGCACCTGTTACACTTTTATCACCCAATACAATTACACCGGGTTGAATGGTTAAAATTGAATTATTTTTAACGAAACATTGTGTCGATAATAAAATTACTTGTCCTGTTGTCCAAGTAGTGTTAGCAGTAATATTTCCTGAAACTGTAAAGTTAGCGCTTGGATATACTTTGTTTTGTGGATCCCATTCGGTCCAATTATCTGTCCACATTGGCGTTGGAGCCGGTGCAAATGCACCTCTGTAACAAGTTTTAGTTAACAAGCTTGTTGTTTGTGCGAAACTGCCGCCTAATAAAAGCGCGCCTATCGCAGAAAGTAAAATTTTTTTCATTTTTTTAAATTTAATTTTGTGTTACAAATTTCAGGGAACTATGTTCTTTGATTGTTACTTAAAAATTAAATAACAATCACGAATGCGTTACGTGAATGTTAAGGGTTTAAAATTTATACGACACAATAAAGGTGTAAGTTGATCCGTAATTTCTTTTAAAATTTACAAAGTCAATGTTCGGATTATAGGCATTTGATTTTCTGTCATCGCCCTTGTAATAAATAATACGATCTGGATGAAAAAGATCCTTAATATTAAAACGTAATTCGAGTTTGTTTTTGAAGAAGGATTTTGTGACTTGTAAGTCAACCACGGTATACGCATTTTCCCAACGGTTGATGATTAAGTTATTGCCAACCAAATTAATTCTTTGTCCTACCCTATTCAACATGGTGGTAATACTAAATGCATTTTTTTGATCAATGTAAGAAATACCGCCATTGATGATGTATGGTGCTTGGCCTTGCATCACCCTGGTATCAGGCACTTTGTCGTTGATGCCTTTTACGTTCACTTCCGATTTGATGAGCGATAAATTTGAAAATACATTCAAGTTATTTAAAAATGGCACTGAATCTTTTTTCAAAATGGCGCCTAAATTAATGCGGTACTCTAATTCCGAACCGTAAATAGAACCAAAATTCGCATTTCTATAAATCACTTGATTTTCTTGTCCGCCCATTAAATAGCGTTCAATGGGATTTACAAAGTATTTATAAAATCCGGTGACTGTAAACAATTGCCCTCTACCCGGATATGCTTCAAAACGCAAATCAAAATTTTGAACATAAGCGCGTTTCAAGGTGTCGTTACCCGCCAATGATAAACGTGTTTCAGGATCAAACCAACTGGTTACTGCAAGTTCTCTGAATTCAGGACGGTTTAAGGTTTTATAATAAGCGGCGCGAATACCCCAAAATGTGTTCACATTATAAATCACATTTAAGGAAGGTAAAATATCTTTTACGGTATTGTTTACAAACGACGAATCAATTTTATTGTATTGAATGTTTAATTTCTGCGTGTAACTTTCGTAACGCAGGCCGCCAATCACCCGAAGCTTTTCGGTGTATTTATATTCGCCCATGGCATAAGCACCATACAATTTTGAAGTAGCATGGTAATTGTCGTCGGGTTTTGTAATTTCAATGGCTTTAAATCCGCCCAAACCTGCGGGTGTTACACTCATGTTTTCGGCAGCAAAAATTTTGTCTTCAGTTAAATAAGCCAAATCGTAGTTTTTGAAAATACCGGGGCCGTTGTAAAAGTCCATACCAAACTGACGGATATTAAATTGGCGTTCTCTGAATTGAAAGAAGGCACCTGCTTTTACTTCAACCTTAGTTTTTTCATCAATTTTGAAAAGTCGCGACACATCGATTTTGGTGTTTTTAATTTGCTCATCTAATTTTGAGTACACCCTATAACCTGCAAAATCAGGACCGGTGGTAGAGCCAATGTTGGCGCTGTATGTGGTGTCTAAAGGATTTGGGTTTGATGGATCCATTTGGTCTTTGCGTGTGTACACCATAAATCTAAGGTTGGGTACTGTGCGTTGAATGTTGCTAATACCGGCATTAAAAAGGAGTTTAATTTTAGCTGCCGGAAAATAATGTTCGGAGTTTAATTGTGAGGAATAAATTTTATTGGCTGTAAAAAAACGTGCGTCGATACGGTTTGTTTGTCCTGCCGTACCAACCGGATTTGTACCTGTTGCATAAATAAATTTGTTGTCGGCATATCCGGTAAGTAAATTCTTTAAGCTGATAGAATGGTTTTCGTTGAGCTTGCAAGATAAATTTAACAAGGCACCGGTTGATGTTTGTGTTTGATTGATCGTATTGGTGTAACGTTGTTCGTTTTGCACATTGCTGCGGTCGAATTTTTCGATGGTAATGCCATCGTATTCTTGACGTTGGAGGTTAAACAGGTTATTGGTGTTATTGTAACCTAAACTAAAAATAATACCAAAAAAATCCTTTTCTTTTCTTTTGATATTGTATCCGGTTGCAAATTGAAAATTGGCATTTGGTTTATAAGTCGATTGTGAGGTCGACCAATCATTTTTAAAAAATGTGGCAACACGGGCTTGGTCGTTCGATTTAATCCAGGATGCTTTATCTTCAAGCGCCGGCACTTGCGAAGGTAAAGCACGCGAACCGTCATCAAATCCAAATTTATCATATTTGCCACCTTCATAGGTGGTTTTAATTTTACCGGTAGTTAGTGTATTATAACCCAAGCCGGTGCTGAAGGAAACAAAATTCTTTTCAGGAATACTTTTTGTGTTCACTTGAACAATACCACCCGCAAATTCCGATGGCATATCGGGTGTAGCGGTTTTATTAATCACAATATTATCGAGCATGTTTGATGGAAATAAATCAAAGGCAAAAGCTTTTTTATCAGGCTCAGTACTAGGCAATGGCGAGCCATTTAAATAAGAAGCATTGTATCTTTCGTTTAATCCGCGAATAATCACGAATTTATCATCTTGAATAGTAACACCGCTGATGCGTTTTAACACATCACTAGTATTGCGATCAGGCGTTCTTTTAATGGTTTCGGCCGAAATTCCATCACTCACACTGGCGTTGTTTTTTTGTTGTAAGACCAATGCGGTATTGTTTTCTTTGTTTAAAGTTACCACCACTTCTACTTCTTGTAAATCTTGTGCGCTTGATTGTTCCAACATAATATTAATATCGGTTGACTCATTGGCGGTGATTTTTACATCGGTTAATTTTTTTGTGGTATAAGACACATAACTGATAATTAAGTTCACTTTTCCTGCTGGAATGTTATTGATCACAAATTTGCCGTCGAAATCAGCCGCAGCACCTTTGTTGCTGCCTTCAATCAAAACCGTTGCACCCAATAAGGTTTCGCCTGTTTTTGAGTCAACGATGGTGCCCGATAATCGGCCTGTTTGAGAAGAAAGTTGGAGACTTATAAATAAAAGTACGATTGCGGCTAAAAATTTTTGCATGCTATTTGTTTTATGGCGCAAAAGAAGCGAGCAGAAATTACTCGTACTTAAATTTGTTGTTACCAAAAGATTAAGATTATTACCAAAATCGGGGAATTAATTAATAATTAGTTAACTTTAGAAGGCTGTTGATTTTGTTAACTTTGGCGCAGAATAATACTTATGGCAAACGATACATTAAAGATTTTATTGGTTGATGACGAGCCGGATATTGTAGAGTTTTTAGGCTACAATTTAAAAAAGGAAGGTTACGATATTCTTACTGCGAACAATGGAAAAGACGCCATTGAAATAGCAAAAAAAGAATTGCCGCATTTGATTATATTGGATGTGATGATGCCCGACATGGACGGCATTGAAACTTGCCGTGAAATTCGCGAACAAAAAGGTTTACAAGATGTATTAATTGCCTTTTTAACAGCAAGAAGCGAAGACTATACCCAAATTGCCGGTTTTGAAGTGGGTGCCGATGATTATATCACCAAACCCATTAAACCGAGGGTTTTTGTGAGTAGAGTGAAAGCCCTGTTACGCCGTTTACAAACTACCGCAACGGCCGAATCAAACATGGAGTTTGGCGATATTCGTATTGACAAAGACAAACATTCGGTATTTAAAGGCACAACAGAAATTTCGTTACCGAAAAAAGAATTTAAGTTATTTGCCTTGTTAAGCAGCAAACCCGGCAAAGTGTTTACACGTGAATTTATTTTGGATCAGGTGTGGGGCGACGAAGTGGTTGTTGGCGATAGAACCATTGATGTACACATTCGTAAATTACGCGAAAAGCTAGGCGACGATTATTTTAAAACCGTAAAAGGTGTAGGTTATAAATTCGAGTTCTAAACTTTCAAATCTATTCATTCAACCCGCTTTTGGCGGGTTTTTTGTTTCTCACCATTCTGATGCGCAGAGAATGCTTACTGACGCTTGCGAAAGAAGGGGCTTGCTTCGGCCAGCTCAGCATAAAATCTCGCCCCTTCATCCCAATAAAAAACCCGCCTCTCAGCGGGTTTTTTTGTGCGGATGAAGGGACTCGAACCCCCACGCCTTGCGGCGCCAGATCCTAAGTCTGGTGCGGCTGCCAATTACGCCACATCCGCAAAATTAGGAGCATAAATGTACGCAAATATTTTGTGAACCTGCAAATAATCAGTCAAATTGTTCAATTAAAGCCTTTTGTAACCAATCAAAGAAGTCCGGTTTTTCTACCCATTGTGCACTAATTCGATAAATTTTACAATTCAACTTGCTTTTTCAACAACTCAACATGGTTTAGCTTTTATGCCTTTTGGCTTGCCTTTAATTTTGATTCAGAATCAAAACCATGAAAAAAATACTTACACTTTTTATTGCTGTAATCAGCCTCAATGCCCAAACAATAAAAGGGCAAAATGCCGGTCAAACAATTCGCGGCACCATTGTTGACAAAGAAGCCCAATTTAATTTGCCCGGCGCCAACATCATCCTTTTAAACACCAATCCGCTTAAAGGCTCTGTATCAGATGCCAATGGTAAATTCAAAATCACAGATGTAAATCCCGGTCGATACGACATTAAAATTTCATTTATTGGTTACAAAGAAGTTGTATTGCCAAATGTGCTTGTAAATGCAGGTAAAGAAACTGTTTTAGAAATTGGCTTAGAAGAAAATATTGCCAAAATTGAAGAAGTGGTGGTTACAGGCAGCAAAAAAAATGAAACCAACAACGAGTTAATCAGCGTAAGCGGCCGATCATTTTCAATGGAAGAAGTGAACCGTTATGCCGGTGGCAGATCAGACCCTGCGAGGTTAGCGGCTAATTTCGCCGGTGTAAGTTCACCGGATGATTCACGAAACGATATTGTGATTAGAGGCAATTCACCGGCCGGTGTTTTATGGCGCATCGAAGGATTAAACATCCCAAACCCTAACCACTTTTCCACCATTGGCACAACAGGCGGCCCGGTAAGCGCACTCAATACAAATGTTTTAAAGAACTCCGATTTTTTTACTTCCGCCTTTCCATCTGAATATGGCAATGCCAATGCCGGTGTTTTTGATTTGGGTTTTAGAAACGGCAACTCCGAAAAACGCGAACACACCATTCAGTTTGGCGCCTTTACAGGCTTGGAGGCCATGACCGAAGGTCCTATCAATAAAGAAAAAGGCTCATCATACCTTGTTGCCTATCGTTATTCTTTTACCGGTTTCGCGCAATCCTTTGGTATTAATGTTGGTACAACCGCCACGCCCTTTTACCAAGATTTGTCTTTTAAACTCAGCAGCGGGACAAGTAAATATGGTAAGTTCACCTTGTTTGGCATTGGCGGCGCCAGCAAAATCAGCTTCTTACACAACAAAACCGACACCACCGATTTGTTTGCCGACCCCACCACCGATAGCTATTTCACCAGCAACATTGGCTTATTGGGATTAAAGCATTTTATTAAAGTTGGCGATAAATCATTTTTTAATACCGTGATTGGCGCATCATATGCCGCTTCAGAGTTTTTATTGGATACAGTTTCAAAATCTGATTTTAATACTACACGTGTTTTAGAAAATAAAACCACACGTATTAATTATTCGATTAATTCTTCATTCAATACAAAAATTAATTCGCGCATGTTTTTAAAATTTGGCGGCATTGCCGAAATTTTAAATCTAAATCTATCTTATCGAAACCGTCGCTACAACCCCGAATGGCTTAACATTTGGGACTTTAAGGACTTTACTCAACTTTACCAAGTATATGCGCATGCCAAATACAGCATCAATCAAAAATTGATACTTAACATGGGAGTTCACAGTCAGTTTTTGGCTTTAAACAATTCTATTTCTGTTGAACCGAGAGCAGGTTTAAAATACCAGATTAATTCAAAAAGCAACTTAAGCGCGGGTTACGGTTTGCACAGCCAAATGCAGCCGCTTGATGTATATTTCTACCGCCAATTAAAAACAGATGGCGGTTATGATCAATCAAATAAAACTTTAGGTTTCACCAAAAGCCACCATTTTGTAATTGGTTACGATGTACAGCCCATTAAAGATTGGCGCATTAAATCAGAAATCTATTACCAAATGTTATTTGATGTACCGGTTTCACGAATAGCGAGTAGTTTTTCGATGTTAAACGCCGGGGCTAATTTTAATCCAAATGAACAGGGCAATTTATGGAACCGCGGTAAAGGCACTAATTATGGCGCAGAATTAACCATCGAAAAATTCTTCAGCAAAGGTTATTACGGATTAATCACCGGCACTTTATATGAATCCAAATACAAGGGAAGCGACGGTATTGAAAGAAATACCGCTTTTAATGGCAAGTTTGTATACAACGTTTTAATTGGCAAAGAAATTAAAGTAGGCAAGGAAAAAAGAAATGCCTTCACAGTGGATGTTAAATGTACCCAAGCCGGCGGCCGTTATTATACCCCTGTTGATTTAGCTGCTTCACAATTAATAAAACAACAAGTTTTAAAAGGCGACGACTATGCTTTCATTTCAAGAAATCCAAACTTTTTTCGATTGGATGTAAAAACAGGATTTACCTACAATAGCAAAACAAAAAAATTATCACAGTCCCTTTTCTTTGATATTCAAAACATCACCAATAACAAAAATGTATTTGCGCAACGTTACAATCCGGTTACCAATGCAATCAATACGGCCTATCAAATAGGTCTATTTCCAAATTTTGTTTACAAAGTACAATTCTAAAAAAATTCATCATGAAAAAAATTCTAGTCATCAACGGTCATCCAAACAAAGAAAGTTATTGTGCTGCCTTAACCAGAGCCTATGCCAACGGCGCAATAAAGTCGGGCCACGAAACAGTTATCCTTAATTTACATGAGTTGCAATTCTCACTTAATTTTAATGGTTCATACACTGCACAAAAAATGGAGGGTCTTGAAAAAGATATAATTTTTGCCCAAGAAAAAATTGCATGGGCCCAACACATTGTCATTATTCATCCTGTTTGGTGGGGCTCGGTACCTGCACTTTTAAAAGGTTTTTTCGACAGAACCTTGTTGCCGGGTTTTGCTTTTAAGTACAAAAAAGACTCTGCCTTTTGGGATAAACTTCTCACCGGTAAAACTTCGTCCATTATTTATACCAGCGATACTCCTCCTTTTTTCTATCGATTGTTTTATAGGGCACCTTCAGTGAATATGCTTCGCGACAGGGTGCTAGGCTTTTGCGGCATAAAAAACATTTCAGTTACAGGTATCGGACCAATCAGAAAATCTTCACAAACATTTCGCGAAAATTGGTTGTTGAAAATTGAAAAATTAGGCCGGTCCGCAAAATAAAATAATTACTTTTATCACATGCGACACAAGCCGATTCGTTTCTTATACATGGTTATCACAGGAATTATTATTACTGTGTTTTTAAACCTGACCATTGCGAATCCCGGCACCCATCATCATTTTATAACCGATTTACTGATGTCGGTGTTCATCACCATATTGGTGTGGGAAGGAAATTTGCGCATTGATGAATGGGTGGATAAAAAACACCCTTGGCTTAAAAAACCATTGAAGCGAATCGCGATACAGTTTCCTATTAGTTTAAGTTACAGTGCGCTTGGCACATATTTGCCCATGATGTTCTTTAACTATTTTGTTTGTGTTATTCCAAGCGACAAACAAATGGCTTTTACCTTGGTTTGCGTGATGGTTGGTCTTGTCGTTTCAATTCTCATTCTTGGCATTGAAATTAGTTCTCAATTTTTCAGAAATTGGAAACTATCAATCATTGAAGTTGAAAAATACAAAAACGAAAGCGCACAAGCCCAATTGCAAAATTTAAAAGAGCAAATCAATCCGCATTTTCTTTTTAATAACCTAAGTGTTTTGTCATCATTGGTGTATAAAGATCAAGACAAGGCCGTTGACTTTATCAATCAATTATCAAAAGTATACCGTTATTTGCTCGACAGCAGAAACACAGAGCTGATAAGCTTGCGCGAAGAAATGACTTTTATTAAATCCTACATCTATTTGTTGGAAATTCGTTTTGACAAGAATCTGCATATAAATGTTCAAATTGAAGAAAAAAACCTTGATTTTCTTTTACCGCCAATGGCACTTCAAATGCTAATTGAAAATGCCATTAAACACAATGAGGCCTCTTCGGAGATGCCGCTAACGGTTTCAATTCTTGCGCACAATGATTTACTGGAAGTAAAAAACAATTTACAAGCCCGTTCTAATCACGAAGAAAGCAGCAAAACCGGACTTATCAATATCCGCGAGCGTTACAAACACTATACCAACAGACAAGTTGAGATATTAAATGATTTAAAGTTTTTTATTGTTCGCATTCCATTATTACACAAAACCCTATGACCGCCATCATCATTGAAGACGAAAAATTATCGGCCGAACACTTGCAAACACTTTTAAAAAAGTTGGATAAAAACATCCAAGTGAAGGCCATTTATGATTCGGTAAAAACAAGCTTAGCGGCCTTTGAAAATGGTGAAAAAGCTGATGTGTTGTTTGTTGATGTTCATTTGGCGGATGGCTTGAGTTTTGAAATTTTTTCCAAAATTGCCATTGATACGCCGATTATTTTTACAACAGCCTATGATGAATATGCCATCAAGGCATTTAAAGTAAACAGCATCGACTACTTATTAAAGCCCATTGGAATTAGTGAATTAAAATCAGCTTTGGAGAAACTTCAAAAATTGCAAAGAAAGCAACAACCCATTGCCATGCAAGAAATCTCGAAGGCTTATGAAACCCTTCATAAAAGTTTCAAAAACCGATTTATGGTAAAAATGGGTGAAACCATTGTTTCGTTAAAAACGGAAGAAGCCGGCCATTTTATCGCAGAAGAAGGCATTGTGTTATTGACCTGTAAAAATGAAAAGCGCTACCCGATTGATTATACCCTTGATCAACTTGAAGAAATGCTGGATCCTAAAAATTTCTTTCGCATCAACCGCAAAGTGATTGTGAACATCAATGCCATACAAAAAATTAGCACATATTTCAACAGCCGTTTAAAAATTGCCTCACCTGCTTTAAAAGACGATGACTGCATTGTGAGTAGAGAAAGGGTAAACGATTTTAAATCGTGGTTGGATGGCGGGGGGTTTGAGTAGGGCAATTGCTTAAACCAATAAAAATCATATCACATTTCCCTAAAATTCTGGTTTACAAGTGTGTGCCCAGCATTAATATTTAGTAAATTTGGGCTCTAATTTTAGAAACCATTTCTAATGAACAGCGATAAATTTGTAAACCGTCATAACGGTCCTCGTGAGCAAGAGGTAAAAGCCATGCTTCAAAAAATTGGGGTAAAGAGTATTGATGAATTAATTTCTCAAACCGTGCCTTCACAAATTCGTTTAAAACAACCTCTGCGCGTGGCGCCGGCCATGAGCGAATACCAGTATATTAAACACTTAAAAGCCTTGGGCAAAAAAAACAAAGTGTTTCGTTCGTATATTGGTTTAGGTTATTACAATAATATTTTACCGGCTGTTATTCAAAGAAATATTTTAGAAAACCCGGGTTGGTACACAGCCTACACGCCTTACCAAGCTGAAATAGCGCAAGGTCGTTTGGAAGCCATTTTGAATTTTCAAACCATGGTAATGGACTTAACCGCCATGCCAATTGCCAATGCATCTTTGTTAGATGAGGCAACCGCTGCTGCAGAAGCAGTGTTTATGTTTCACAACAACCGCAGCAAAGACAAGGTTAAAAACAATGCGGAAAAATTCTTTGTGAGCAACACTGTATTTCCGCAAACATTAGATGTTATTAAAACACGTACAGCCCCAATTGGCATTGAAGTGGTGGTAGGCGATGCAGCCACACATCAATTTGATGATACATATTTTGGTGCCATGATACAATACCCTGATATTAATGGGGAAGTAAGTGATTACAAAAAATTTGTAGACGGCGCAAAAGCAAAAGACATGCAAATAGTGGTGGCAACCGATTTGTTGGCACTTGCCTTGTTAACGCCTCCGGGCGAATGGGGTGTTGATTGTGTGGTTGGCAATTCGCAACGTTTTGGTGTACCATTGGGTTACGGTGGACCACACGCTGCATTTTTTGCATGCCGCGAAGATTACAAACGTTTAATTCCGGGTCGTATCATTGGTGTATCAATCGATAGCCAAGGAAATCCTGCCTTGCGCATGGCTTTACAAACCCGCGAACAACATATTAAACGCGATAAGGCCACTTCAAACATTTGTACTGCCCAAGCCTTATTGGCAATTATGGCCGGCATGTATGCCGTATACCATGGCCAAGATGGCATTAAAGCCATTGCTGAAAATGTACACAAAGCCACCAATTTAGTAGCGCGTGAATTAAAAAAATTAGGCTACAGCATTAAAAACAATTTATACTTTGATACCATACTTGTTGCCGCTGATGCTAAAAAAATAAATGCATTGGCTGAAGCCAAAGAAATCAACTTTAGATTAATTGATGATGCACATGTGGGAATTGCACTCGACCAAACCATTGAGGAGCAAGACTTACACGACATCCTTTCAATATTTGCCGAAGCAGCAGGAAAATCTTACAGTACCGCAAAACTTGAATTTCAAAATAGCATCAAGGGCAGTTTTGCCGAAAGAAAATCATCTTATTTAACGCACCCGGTGTTTAACAGCTATCACAGCGAAAGCGAAATGATGCGTTACATCAAGCGTTTAGAAAATAAAGATTTATCATTGGTGCATTCAATGATTTCTTTGGGTTCTTGTACCATGAAATTAAATGCGGCTTCTGAATTATTGCCACTTACATGGCCTGAATATGCAAGCATCCACCCTTTTGTGCCTTTAAATCAAGCACAAGGTTATGCAGAGTTAATTGAACAATTAAACAAAGATTTATCTGAAATCACCGGTTTTGCCCGCATGAGTTTCCAACCAAATTCAGGTGCGCAAGGTGAGTATGCAGGTTTAATGGTGATTCGTGCTTACCACATTGCACACGGCAATGCAAACAGAAATGTTGCTTTGATTCCTTCCTCAGCACACGGCACCAATCCTGCAAGTGCAGCCATGGCCGGCATGACCATTGTGGTTACAAAATGTGATGAAAAAGGAAATATCGACTTGGCCGATTTAAAGGCAAAAGCCGAACAACACAAAGACAATTTATCTTGCTTAATGGTGACTTATCCTTCTACACATGGTGTTTACGAAGAGTCTATTATGGAAATCACGCAGCTTATTCACGACAATGGCGGATTGGTTTATATGGATGGCGCCAACATGAATGCCCAAGTAGGTTTAACTTCACCGGGAAATATCGGAGCTGATGTGTGTCACTTAAACTTACACAAAACATTCGCCATTCCACACGGTGGCGGCGGTCCCGGCATGGGCCCTATTGGCGTGGTTGAAAAATTAGTGCCATTTTTGCCTTCTCACACCATCGTGAATACCAGCGGTAACAAAGGTATCACGGCGGTTTCAGCTGCACCTTATGGTAGCGCACTCATTTTATTAATCTCTTACGGATACATTAAAATGTTGGGTGGCGAGGGTTTAAAACAAGCCACTGAAATGGCAATTCTAAATGCAAATTATATTAAAGACAGTTTAAAAGACCATTACAAAATTTTATACACCGGTAAAAACGGTCGTTGTGCCCATGAAATGATTTTAGATTGCAATGGCTTTAAAATGGCCAGTGGTGTTGAAGTAGCTGATATGGCAAAGCGTTTAATGGATTATGGATTCCATGCACCAACAGTGGCATTCCCGGTTGTGAATACCTTAATGGTTGAACCAACTGAATCAGAATCAAAAGCTGAATTGGATCGTTTTTGTGATGCCATGATTACCATTAGAAATGAAATTCAAGAAATTGAAGACGGTAAATTTGACAAAGTAAACAACGTGATTAAAAACGCACCTCACACTTGTAAATTGGTTGTAAGCGACCATTGGGACAAGCCTTATTCACGTCAAAAAGCAGCCTACCCTTTAATTTGGGTTCGCGATAATAAATTCTGGCCAAGTGTTGGCAAGGTTGACAATGCTTATGGTGACCGTAATTTGGTTTGCTCATGCGCCCCAATTGAAAGCTACATGCCTGAGGCCGTTGAAGCATAAAATTTAAACCTATCATTAAAAGGCTCTCCATTTGGAGGGCCTTTTTTTATCATCATCAAATGCGAAAAAGAACAATTTTTCTTTTCATCACCATCGCGGGTTTAAGCTTGTTATTGATGAGCCGTTGTTTCTTGTTAAATCGATTTATTTACACCGACAAAGAATTAGAAAAGCATTACGAAAACAAAAACATTAAACCCAGTTACCATGATGCCAAATTTTTAGGTTCCACTTTACACTACGCAAAAATTTGTAAAAACGACACGCTGCCTATACTGATCTTTATTCATGGGGCACCCGGTGCGTGGTATGGATACATGAATTTAATGGACGATACCATCTTGCAAAAGCATTACACAATGATTGCCATCGATCGCATTGGCTACGGAAAATCAAGTTATGGTCATGCTGAATTATCAACGCAGATGCAAGCCCTGTCGATTCTGCAAATCATTGAAGCAGAAAATAAAACACATAAAAAGGTACGCTTATTGGGACGTTCTTACGGTTCGCCCATTGCCGCATGGTTGGCCATTCGCTATCCGCAATTGATTGAATGTTTGTATATGGTTTCGCCGGTCATTGATCCAAATGCTGAAAAGTTTTATTGGTTTAGTTCTATAGGAAAATGGCATCCAATGCAATGGCTTTTACCTGATTTTTTAAATGTGGCCACAAAAGAAAAATATGCGCATGTGTCGGAAATGAAAAAAATGAAGGGTCAATGGAAAAATTTATTTGTTCCCACTTATGTTGTGGTCGGCGAAAACGATCACATTGCCGATACAGCCAATTATAGTTATGCAAAACAAAAACTTAAATCAGCACCGGCCTATTTTTATAAACTAAAAAATACCGGACATTTGGTAACCTATGAACAACCCGGCTTTATCAGGCAGTTGTTACTTGAGAAAGAATAGACTTTAGTGGGATTCGACAAGACCCAAAACAATCTATTTAACAATAATCTTATCCTTGATAATATAAGCGTTTGGAAACTCGCCTTTTATTTCAGTTAAAAACCGAAATGCCTCTAACTTACTTCGGTAATCACCAACCAGAACAACAAAATTAGGCTGTTGGTATTCTTTATAGGTTAAACAATCGGGGAAACTTTTTTGAAATTTAGCTCTTACAGCTTCGGCGGCCTCTCGGTCAATTCCAAAATGGATTTTTATGCGATACCCGTCTTGCTCGCCATTGGTAACTTTGTGATACTCTGCCTTTTTTTGAAGGGCTTCATTTAACTTTAATTGTGTTTGTGACTGAACATCTTGGGCGTGAAATTGTTGTAAGAAACAACACGTAAAAATGAGCACAAATATGTTACAAGATTTACAACAATTCATTCAGGCAAAAGTACAGATAATTAGTCTGTATGATGCAAATATTATTAAATTTGTTCTTCATCAAAATTAAAGCATGGATAAATTTTCATATTTGGGAAACAGTGATGTGAACGCGATTGAGGAGCTATTTCTTCAATATCAAAAAGACGCCGGTTCAGTCGATAAAAGTTGGCAAGATTTTTTTAAAGGTTTTGAATTTGCCAAAAGCGACTATACACATACCGAAGGTAGTGTTCCCGAAACCGTTATAAAAGAGTTTAAGGTTATTAATTTAATCAACGGCTATCGCATGCGAGGCCATTTGTTCACCAAAACAAATCCTGTGCGCATCCGCCGTCAGTACCGTCCCGATTTATCAATTGATGTTTTTGGCTTAACCGACAAAGACCTTGATACTGTGTTTCAAGCGGGATCACAAATTGGCCTCGGTCCTGCAAAATTAAAAGACATTGTTTCGCATTTAGAAATCACCTATTGCAACAGCATTGGGGCTGAGTACATGTTTATTCGCAATCCCAACTTGTTAAAGTGGCTCGAAACGCGCATGGAAAGCAGTAGAAACATTCCTGTTTTTAGTAAAGCCGAAAAAACCGAAATACTGCACAAATTAACCGAAGCCGTTGTTTTTGAAAATTTCCTCGCCACAAAATTTGTTGGCCAAAAGCGATTTTCTTTAGAAGGCGCTGAATCATTTTTACCGGCCATTAATTCGTTAATTAACCATGGTGTTGATTTAGGCATTGAAGATTATGTAATTGGCATGGCTCATCGCGGCCGCTTAAATGTATTGGCAAACATTATGCACAAACCGGCCAAAGACATATTCGCCGAATTTGAAGGTCGCCCAAGTGAAGACAGTTTATTTGACGGTGACGTAAAATACCACATGGGTTATAGTTCTGATTTTACCGGCAGCAATGGCAGCCAAGTGCATATTTCCTTAACCCCAAATCCTTCGCATTTAGAAACGGTTGCCCCGGTTGTACAAGGTATCACCCGCGCCAAAATTGATCACCGACATGCCGGCAATTACAAAAAGGTTTGTCCAATTATGGTGCATGGCGATGCTGCCATTGCCGGACAAGGCATAGTTTATGAAGTAATTCAAATGGCGCATTTGGAAGCGTACAAAGTAGGTGGCACCATCCATTTTGTGATTAATAACCAGGTTGGATTTACAACCAACTATTTGGATGCAAGATCTAGTACTTATTGCACCGATGTGGCCAAAGTAACCAAGTGTCCTGTGTTTCATGTTAACGGCGACGACGTAGAAGCCCTCAGTTTAGTGGCACGCATGGCAATGGAATACCGCTTGGCATTTAGAAAAGACGTATTTATTGATGTGTTGTGTTATAGAAAATACGGTCACAACGAAGGCGACGAGCCACGTTTTACCCAACCACTGTTGTATAAAGAAATTGCCAAACATCCCAATCCAAAAGACATCTATGCTAAGAAATTAATTGAGGAAGGTAGCTTCACAATGGATGAAATAAAGGCCATTGAAAAAGAATACAAAGATGAACTTGAACACGATTTAGATGAGGCCAGAAAACTCGAAAAAGCAAAAGTAACTTCATTCTTACAAGGCACCTGGCAAGGGGTTCACATGGCAGGCCCAAATGCTTTCGATGAATCGCCGAACACAGCTATCGACAAAAAAGTATTTTTAAGCATCGCTGAAAAAATTACACAATTACCAAAAGACAAAAAGTTTTTTAATAAAATCGAACGCTTATTTGCCGATCGTCACAACATGATTTCTGCCGATGCCTACGATTGGGCCATGGGTGAATTAATGGCATATGCTTCATTAATGATGGAAGGCCATCAAGTAAGATTCAGTGGTCAAGACGTTGAACGCGGCACCTTTTCGCACCGACATGCGGTGGTGAAGGTAGAAGACAGTGAAGAAGAGTTTATTCCTTTAAACAATATTGGTGCACCACAACGCTTAGATATTTATAACTCATTGTTAAGTGAATATGGTGTATTGGGTTTTGAATACGGTTATGCTTTTGCATCACCAAACACACTCACCATTTGGGAAGCCCAGTTCGGTGATTTCTTTAATGGCGCACAAATTATTGTTGACCAATACATTTCATCTTCAGAATACAAATGGAGAAGGATGAACGGCTTGGTTGTATTGCTGCCACACGGATATGAAGGCCAGGGCCCTGAACACTCAAGTGCCCGCATGGAGCGCTTTTTACAAATGTGTGCAGAAGACAACATGCAAATTGTGAATACCACTTTGCCTTCGCAACAGTTTCATGTTATTCGTCGCCAATTAAAACGCGATTTTAGAAAACCACTCATTTGTTTCACGCCGAAAAAATTACTGCGTTATCCAAGTTGCGTAAGTAAGTTAAGTGATTTTACGGATAGAAAATTTCAAGAAGTGTTGGATGATCCAAATGCAGACCTAAAGCAAATTAAGAGATTGGCTTTTTGTTCAGGAAAAATCTACTACGATTTAATCGAAAGACGAGAGAAAGAAGGTGTAAATGATGTTGCCTTTATTCGTTTGGAACAATTGTATCCATTCCCTAAAAAACAAGTGGAAGCCATTTTAAGCAAATACAAAAACGCCAAAACCTATTTGTTTGTTCAGGAAGAATCTGAAAACATGGGCCCGTGGCGATTTGTTGACAAACACTTGCGTTCCCTTTATTTACAATACATTGGTAGAGATGAAGCGGCTAGTCCTGCAACCGGCTTTGCCAAACGCCATGCTGCAGAAACCGAAGAAATTTTATCTTCTGTGTTCAAAAAATAAACTGATTAATAATAATTTAAAGTCAATCATATGGCCATAATAGAATTAAAAGTTCCGAGCCCCGGAGAATCCATCACCGAAGTAATCATTGCACGTTGGGTTAAAAACACCGGTGATGTTGTAGAAAAAGATGAGGTATTGGCTGAAATTGATTCAGACAAAGCCACCTTAACTTTAAACGCTGAGGATTCGGGTAAAATTGAAACCTTGGTTGCTGAAGGTGATACAGTGAAGGTTGGTCAAGTGGTAGTTAAAATTGACACCTCTTTTAAACCGGAGGCAAAAAAACCGGCAGCCGACAGCGGGTCAAAACCTGAAGCGGCTGCGGCCAAAGCGCTAAGCTCAACGCAAGCACCTGTGGAAGTAAAAAAAGAAGCAGTGCCTGAAAAAACAAGTTATGCCAGTGGAACACCGGGTCCGGCTGCAGCCAAATTAATGGCTGAAAACAACATCACAGCATCACAATTAAAAGGCTCGGGAAAAGACGGTCGCATCACCAAACAAGATGTGTTATCTGCACTCTCTAACGGTTTGCCAACTGCCGCAAAAGTGTTAAGTAACAGTTGGCAAGGTGGAAGAGAAAAAGACCGCAGCAAAATGACCTCGCTTCGTAAAACTGTGGCCAAACGTTTAGTGGCTGTTAAAAATGAAACCGCCATGCTCACCACTTTTAATGAGGTGGACATGAGTGCCATTTATGCCATAAGAGCTAAATACAAGGACAAGTTCAAAGAAGTTTATGGCACCAACATTGGTTTTATGAGTTTCTTTACCAAGGCCGTAACCGAAGCCCTGTTTCATTTTCCGGCGGTGAATGGCATGATTGATGGTGAAGAATTGGTTTACAATAAATACTGTGATATTGGCATTGCCGTGAGTGCCCCAAAAGGTTTAATGGTGCCTATATTACGTAATGCCGAATTAATGAGTTTAGCCGATATTGAAGCCGGCATTAAAGAATTAGCTGTTAAAGCACGTGATGGTAAATTAACCATTGCCGATATGGAAGGCGGTACCTTTACAATCACAAATGGCGGGGTTTTTGGCAGCATGATGAGTACACCCATCATTAATCCGCCGCAAAGCGCCATTTTAGGCATGCACAATGTGGTTGAACGACCAATGGCGGTGAATGGGCAAGTGTTGATTCGACCAATGATGTATGTTGCCTTGAGTTACGATCACCGCATTATTGATGGCCGCGAAAGCGTTGGGTTTTTAGTGAAGGTTAAAGAAATGCTTGAAAATCCAAACCGTATGTTATTCGGCGGAAAAAATCCTGAAGAAATTTTGTTGGGACTTTAGTGAAAATTCACATCGTTCATTTCACTTCAACACACCACTAAAGCGAAAAAGCCCTCCCGGTTTACCGAAAGGGCTTTTTCTGCTTTAGTTAGTAGGTTAATCAAAGCTTATTATCATGCTTTTTTCCAATTCATTTATCATCGAATGAGATTTATTTATTGTGCAGAAGTAGAAATTCACATCGTTCATTTCACTTCAGCACACCACTAAAGCGAAAAAGCCCTCCCGGGGTTACCGAAAGGGCTTTTTCTGCTTTAGTGGTGGAGAATATCGGATTCGAACCGATCACCTCTTCACTGCCAGCGAAGCGCTCTAGCCAAATGAGCTAATCCCCCAAATAGGACGACAAAAATAAGGTATTTTTTTTAATTGAAAAACTAAATCTAATGTTTACTTGGCCTTGAAGAATTAATTCTCACCCTGGGTGTCGCCTACATAAATGCCGTTCTTGTATACAGCTATCCTTTGTAATAAACCGTTTTCATCGTAGAAATAAACTTTACCATCAATAAAACGGTTTTCAATAAAAAAGCCGTCTTTGGTTATTTGTTTGTTTTTATTGTAAAGTGTGTGTTGACCGTTTAACACCATTGGTCCTTTACCATAGGATATTTTTTTTGCGATGGCTTCATTTGGACGTTCATCATCTCTAACCTTAATAACTGGCGCATTATCGGCAGGCACTAATGATTTAGGCTTGATTGGTTTTTTTGGTTCAAATTCTTTAATGGAAGCAACATCAACTTCACCATCATTGTAATTCTTCATCGCTTTTACATCGCCGGTTTCGTAATACTCCTTAATTAAGCCACTCTCCTTACCGTTAGCAAATGTTCCTTCAATGGCTACTTGCCCGTTTTCATAATAGTATTTTTGAGGGCCATCGCGTTTGCCGGAATTATTAAACACAAATTCATGTTGTACTAGACCGTTCTCGTAGTACAATTTGTATTTACCAACCCAACGGTTGTTTTTCCAAATGCCTTCTTCGCTTATTTTTCCATTCTCGTGGTACATTTGGGCATAACCATCAGGACGGCCATTGATGAAAGTAATCTTATTTTTTACGTTGCTGTTGCAATAATACTCTATCCAAACCCCTGTTTTGCGGTTGTCCACGTATTTTCCTTCTTCTACTTTTTGCTCTAATTGGTAACAGGCACCTGGCTTATGTTTACCCATTAATACCCACTTATCCTGCTTTTTACCGTTGGCATCAATTTTATTGATGGTGTCTTTTCCGTACAATTCCCAGTTTTGAGAATTTAACTTAAAAGCAATAAGCATTAAGAGCATTATTTGGATGCCTTTGTTCATCTGAAATATCGCTCAAATATAGATGTTTTTGGTGTTGCAAAAATAATCTGTAGATTAAATAATACTTATTGTCGATAAGATTAACACAATGAGCTATTATTTAATTTTGGATGATTATTTTTTTAGGAAAGGAATCTTGCAAACTTTGGCTTTAATGGCCTTGTCGCGTATTGAAATGAAAATTTCAGTATCGGCTTTTGCATAAGCTGTGTTTACATAACCCATTCCGATGGCTTTGTTGAGACTTGGTGATTGCGTGCCTGAAGTTACTTTTCCGATGACTTGGCCTTCGGCATTCACTATTTGATAGTCGTGACGGGGAATTCCACGGTCGATCATTTCGAAACCTACCAATTTTTTGCTTACACCATTGGTTTTGTGCCCTTCAATGCTTGTTCTGTTGGTGAAATCTTTGGTGAATTTTGTAATCCAGCCTAAACCGGCTTCAATCGGAGACGTTGTATCATCAATATCGTTGCCATATAAACAGAAGCCCATTTCCAAACGCAAAGTATCGCGGGCACCTAAGCCAATTGGCTTGATGTCGAATTCTTTTCCTGCTTCAAAAATAGCATCCCACATTTTATCGGCATATTGGTTTTCAAAATAAATTTCAAAACCACCGGCTCCTGTATAGCCCGTATTGCTAATCACCACATCTTTTACGCCATTAAAAGTTCCTTTTACAAAATTGTAATAAGGAATATCGGCCAATTTCACATCCGTTAGTTTTTGCAAAGCCAAAATTGCTTTTGGTCCTTGCACTGCCAACAATGAAGTATCATCAGAAATGTTTTTCATGTCAACACCTTGGTTGTTGTGTTTAGAAATCCAGTTCCAATCTTTTTCAATGTTGCTGGCATTTACAACCAACATGTATGTTTGTTCATCAACACAATACACAATTAAATCATCAACAATGCCGCCTGTTTCGTTCGGTAAGCATGAATACTGTGCTTTTCCGGCACTTAATACCGAAGCATCATTACTGGTTACAGATTGAATTAATGCGAGGGCATTTGGGCCTTTTAAAATAAATTCGCCCATATGACTAACGTCGAATACACCAACGCTGTTTCTCACCACATGGTGTTCTTCGTTTAAACCGGTGTAAGAAACAGGCATGTTATAGCCTGCAAAAGGTACCATTTTAGCCCCTAAGGCAATGTGTTTATTGGTTAATGCAGTTAATTTCATAATAAAGATTTTATTTGATTAATGTGTTATGTTTTGTTTGCTCAACAATAACGAGCCAAATTAAATAAAAAACGCTAATCAAGTTTGACCAGCGTTTTTTAATTTAATTTTAATTTATATTTTCAATTACTAAAGCACTGGCACCACCGCCACCGTTGCATGCACCGGCTGCGCCATATTTAGCATTGTTTTGTTTTAAAACGTTTATTAAAGTAACAATGATTCTTGCGCCACTGGCACCCAAAGGGTGGCCCAATGAAACTGCGCCGCCATTTACATTTACCTTATTCGGATCTAATTTCATAAGTTTCATATTCGCTAATGCAACAACACTGAAGGCCTCATGTAATTCGAAATAATCCACATCGTTAATGTTGATTCCCGCTTTTTTAACGGCTTTTGGTACCGCCAGGCTTGGGCTTGTAGTAAACCATTCAGGGGCTTGTTCGGCATCGCCATAACCTCTAATAATGGCCAAAGGTTTAATGCCCAATTCATCGGCTTTTTCTTTGCTCATCAAAACCAAGGCTGCTGCGCCATCGTTCATGGTGCTTGCATTTGCAGCGGTAATAGTGCCATCCTTTGCAAACACAGCTTTTAAAGTTGGAATTTTATCAAAGTTTACATTCTTGTATTCTTCATCTTCTTTAAATTCAACATCACCTTTTTTGGTTTTCACCATCACCGGTACTATTTCATTGGTAAATTTACCTTGCGCCCATGCATCTGCCGATTTTTTGTACGACGACATGGCATAATTATCTTGGTCTTCGCGCGTAAAGTGTAAATCTTTAGCACAAATTTCTGCACAAGTTCCCATTGGTTGATTGCTATAAACATCAACCAAACCATCCTTGGCCAAACCATCAATAGTGATTCCGTTACCATATTTAGCACCCCAACGATTGCTTTCCAAATAAAAAGGCACTTGGCTCATGTTTTCCATGCCGCCTGCTACAACAATATCATTATCGCCTAACATAATGCTTTGCGCACCGAGCGAAATGGCTTTTAAGCCGCTGGCGCAAACTTTATTGATGGTGGTGGCATTCACGTGGTCAGGTAAACCTGCAAACTTAGCCGCCTGACGGGCCGGGGCCTGTCCTAAATTGGCCTGGAGTACCGAGCCCATAAACACTTCATTCACTAAATTTCCGTCGAGTTTAATTCTCTCTAATGCGCCTTTAATGGCTACTGCGCCTAATTGTGTGGCCGAAACGCCTGCTAAAGTTCCGCCAAATGATCCCATTGGCGTGCGCACTGCTGAAACGATGTATACTTCTTTCATATTGTTATTCTTTCATTTTTGTTTGTACTAGGTCTTGTTAATTTTGACCAAAATGAGACCCTCCAATATTGATCATAAAACGCGCCTAATTTACTATTTTAATGGCAAGAAACACTTGAAATGTTATCAACTTGTAAAAGCCATATATTCGTAGTCTGAAAAACCATGAAGGGACTTGTAATTAAATCAACCGGCAGTAAATACCTTGTTAAATCGGGCGAACAAATTATTGACTGTTTGTTAAAAGGTAAAATTCGTTTGGAAGGAAGAAAAACGACCAACCCTATTGCTGTTGGCGATATTGTGGAGATTGAAATGGATAAAAACAATGAATACAGCATCATTAAAATTGAAGCCAGAAAAAACTACATCATCCGCAAATCGATTAATTTGAGCAAACAATCTCAAATACTGGCCAGTAATTTAGACCAAGCCGTGATTATTGCAACCTTGGTGGCGCCTAGAACCAGTTTGGGATTTATTGATCGATTTTTGGTCACTGCAGAAGCATACCATATTCCTGCAAAAATTATATTTAACAAGTGTGATTTATTGGATGAAGAAAGTCGCATCATTCAACAAAACATCATTCAAATTTATTCTAACATTGGCTATTCTTGTTATGAAGTGAGTGCCACTGAAAACATTGGCATTCGTGAACTAGAAGCTATTTTTAAAGATAAAACCACGCTCATTACAGGGCATTCGGGAGTAGGCAAATCGAGTTTCATTAATACCTTGCAGCCGGGCTTTAATTTAAAAACCGGTAAAATTTCGTCGGCGCATTTAAAGGGTATGCACACCACCACTTTTGCCGAACTATTTAGTTTGGATTTCGGCGGTTATATCATCGATACACCCGGTATTAAAGAATTGGGATTGGTAGAAATGAAAAAAGAAGAATTGGGTCATTACTTTCCTGAAATCAGACAGTTTATGTCGAAATGCAAATTCAATAACTGTTTGCACATTAACGAACCAAAATGCGCGGTGATTCAAGCTGTTGAGAATGGAGCAATCAGTGAAGAAAGATACCAATCTTATTTTGGCATGTTAAACGGTGAAGAAATGGATTGGAAGGATTGGGAAATTTAATGTTATTATTTCACTTCAACCTTTATTAATCAATTGTTTTTAAAAAAGCCAACAATTGTTGCATCGCCAAGGCTCTGTGACTGATGCTGTTTTTGGTTTCGGCACTTAATTGTGCGAAAGTACTGCGATAACTTTGGGGAATAAACAAGGGGTCGTAACCAAAACCATTTGTGCCTCTGGCTTCGTAAGCAATGGTGCCTTTTACCTCACCTTCAAACACTTGTTCCTTTTTGTCCATCAACAAAGTGATTACCGTTACAAAACGAGCATTGCGTTTGCTCACATTTTTTAATGCTTGCAATAATTTTTGATTGTTGTTAGCGTCATTTTTTGGTGTACCTGCATAACGCGCGCTGAATACACCCGGTTCGCCATTCAAGGCATCCACTTCTAATCCGCTATCATCTGCAAACACCGGCATTGTTTTTTGTTGTTGCTTTAAATAATCAAATACAAAGCGGGCTTTTAACATCGAATTTTCTTTGATGGTATTGCTTGTTTCAGGAATCTCAGCAGTGATACCGATATCTGCCAAGCCCAAAACAGTGATGCCTTTGGGAACAATCGCATTTATTTCTTTTATTTTATGGGCATTGGAAGAGGCGAATACAATGGTCATGTGCTTCGAATAAAATATTTGAAAGGATTTATTTCCTTAACTCAAAATTGGCGCCCAAGTATACTTTGCGCACTTGTTCATCGTTGGCCAAATCTTCGGCGGTACCGCTTTTAATCACACTTCCCGAATACAATAAATAAGCCCTATCGGTAATACTCAAAGTTTCGTGCACATTGTGGTCGGTTATTAGAATGCCAATATTTTTGTCTTTTAATTTTCGTACCACCGTTTGAATGTCTTCAACCGCAATGGGGTCAACACCCGCAAAGGGTTCATCCAAAAGTATAAATTTTGGATCAGTGGCCAAAGCCCTTGCAATTTCGGTACGTCGGCGTTCGCCACCACTTAATTGATCACCCAAGTTTTTGCGTACATGTTGCAAACCAAATTCATCCAACAAAGTTTCAACCTTATGTTGTTGTTCTTTTTTGCTGAGCTTGGTCATTTCTAAAATGGCAAACAAATTATCTTCAATGCTCAGTTTCCTAAAAACAGATGCTTCTTGCGGCAAATAACCGATGCCCAGCTGTGCGCGGCGGTACATGGGTTCTTTGGTGATGTCAACATCATCTAAAAATATTTTTCCGCTATTGGGTTTTACCATGCCCACAATCATGTAAAATGACGTGGTTTTACCGGCTCCGTTTGGCCCCAATAAACCAACAATTTCACCTTGCTTCACTTCAACCGACACATTGTTGGCAACGGTACGTGATTTATATTTCTTAACTAAATTTTCGCTTCTTAAAATCATACTATTATAAGCTAAGTTGAATGCCAAACTTTAGTCCAAAGTTATCAATTGCGCGCGGTAATTGATAATTCAATCGCCAAAAAGCGTCAATTCTAAACACCTTAAAAATATTTTCTACACCCAAGCTGGCTTCGGCGTATGGTCCTTTATCCAGTGCATGCAGGGTAGAAGGAAATAACAAGGTATTTCGGTTTCTTTCATTTACTGAGCCCCAAACAGTTTTAATGGTGGCTACTTCGCGCCATTTTAATTTTCTTAACAAAGGCACTTTATTCAAAAACAAACCTTCAAAATGATGGTACAGTGCGGCGCTGGCAAACTGGTCGCTGGCAAATTCATAATATTTCATCATGTTAAAAGCCATGTAATCGTATAAGTATGTTTCGTTACCACCGTGCAATTCCATGATTGGATAAGCCACTTGGCCCCATATTTTTCCGCCTGTTAAAATAATATCGGTATATCCTAAAATGGGCGTGATTCTTAAACGACCACTCAGGTTCAATACCAATTTTTGATAATCGTATTCGCCTTTAAATGCATTTTGCAATGATTTAGAATAATTGAGTTGAACAATTGGATATCGGCTCTCGATCGCAACACGTTCAAAACCTTCGCCGATGTATTTTTCTTTCCAGGCAAAACGTAAATTCAACCTTGCCTCGGTGTTATTGATGCTTTCGCGATCAGCAATGTTCCCGTTTTTGTCGGTATACTGGTAACGGTTAGTGCCCAGCGGTGTAAACTGCCTGCCCACCAAGGTAAATCTGGAAATTAATCCTTGAAACCATTCACGCTCATAATAGGCTTGTGTATAATCAACACGCGTTAAATTGGTTAGGGCGCGACTTCTGAAAAAAGAGGCCAACACATTGTCTTGCGAAAAACCATTGGTGCTTTGGCCTAAAATTTCATAATCACTGCGGTAATTCATGCCAATAATTTGTCGACTTGGTTTCTTCGACAAAAAGCTTTTGAAGCCCAATGCATACTTCCATTTTTCGTCCATTAAACCGTACGCTACATAACCGTTTAATTCATACCAATGACTGAACTTGCCGCTAGTTCGGCCGCCAAATCGCAAGCGCATGCCTTCTACCTTATTATACGAGACCAAGTTTGAATAGGGTCCGATTTCGAAATTATTCACTTCTTTATAGCCTTCAATCAACACATATAAAATATCTACCCATGATTTGTAAATGGGCAAAGATTGAATGGTGTCAATCATTTTAAACACTTTCTTTTCACGCACCGTTAGGCTATCGTGACGGTTTTCATTCCAATAATCATCCGATTTTTTTAAGGCATCTTCGCTGACGATAATCTTATCCGAAAATTCGTAAAACTTGTCCTCCTTCGGTTGGTTGATTTTTATTTTCTTGTAGGACGTTGTTTTTCGACCATAAAATCCGATGGCCTTTTTGGTTGGCGCAAAATCAATCACCAAGCGGTCTTTTTGCAGCATCCATGTATGATCAACGTAATTGTATTCCTGCACTACATTGGCAGCATTGATAAAGTTTAAGTTGGCCTCTTTGGGCAAGGTCATTTCTAAACGCTTCACACCCCAACTTGTATCGGCAATCCAGATGTTACCTGTAAAACTCAGTTCTTGAACCCTGCGTGGCTTAAAGGTTAGATGGTAGATATACTGATTGCCTTCAAAAGTGCTGTCTTGCAAATAAAACTTATAATAAAACAAAGCATTGTTTGAAATTGGACTTGGGATTTGTTTGCTGAAGATGATAATGTTATTGTCGTAAACATTGATGTTTTGGTACATGTCGCCCAAAACCTGCGACACGCTTGCATTTTCTAAGCCGGTAATTTTACTGGCCACCACAATTTCTTTTTTACGTTTTGGATTGCTTTTATAATAAAACTGTGATAAACTCTCGATGATAAAAAATGGCAAGGAAGGTTTTTCGCCGCTGTAAGTGCTGTCGACATTATCAAAAACAAAACTAATGGGTTTTAGAATTTTTTTGTTTCGCATTTCTTTTGGAATGCGGTTTAGGTCGAATTCAAGTTTATTGTATGTTTCGTATTCGTAAGCATCGTAATTACTGCGGTTGTTTTTATCCTTCTTGGCCACACAATTACGAATGATGCGGTGGGCCGGATTTTCACCTGATTTAACTTCCACCTCTTCCAAGGAAACACCTTCAACAATCATAGGAAAATTGATTGTTTGTTGGGTGGCATTTTTTTGAATGGGGCGGCTTAATTTTTTATAGCCCACATAAACGGCCACAATAGAGTCGCTAAGTTTATTCGTTTTAAGGATAAAATTGCCGTCAAAGTCGGTTTGGGTGCCCACATTGGTTCCTTTTAACAAAATCGACACAAAAGGAAGCGCTTCTTTGCTGTCGGCAGAAAACACTTTGCCCTTGATGACATATTGCGATTTCGCCAAAAAAGGCAAACACATTAAGCAACAGAATGCAAGTCGGAAATTAAACAGCATAAGGGGCTAAATTAATTAAAAAAATCAGACCTGCTTTTTTGAGAAAACAATTTTTAGGACTGATTATTCCGTTTAATTTGTTCAAAGCTTCAAGTCATTGATAAGTTATGAAATAATTGCGTTATAAAATTTTTATATTAAGTCCTTTACTAATAGGAATTTAATTGTATTTTGCTGCCAAATATATTTTGTAATTAAAAAATTAGGTCATAATATTGCACGCTGAGGATTTAACAGATTTAATGAAGCCTTTACTAGTCTATTTGAGTATTTTTTGTCTATTTTTTACCCCTATTTGGGCTCAAAATAGTGTGATTATTCTCGAAGGAAATTACCAAGGCAAATCGCTGTATGTTCAGAATCCATTTAACTCAGGAGGTGTTGGTTTTTGCGTAACTGAAGTGAAGGTAAACGGCAATATCACTACCGACGAAACCAACTCTAGCGCCTTCGAAATAGACTTAAAAGCCCACAAACTGAATTTGGGCGAAAAGGTAGAAGTGAAAATTTTTCACAAAGACGGTTGTAAGCCAAGGGTTTTAAATGCCGAAGTATTAAAGCCCCGCAGTTCGTTTGAAGTATTGAGCATGACGGTTGATGCAGATGGCACAATGAAATGGAGCACCAAATCGGAAACCGGTATTTTAACCTATATTATTGAACAGTACCGTTGGAACAAATGGGTTAAAGTTGGAGAAGTTGAAGGAAACGGCACGCCAAGTGGCAATGAGTACACCTTTAAAATAACACCACACAGCGGCAAAAACCAATTGCGCATTAAGCAAACCGATTATACCGGCCAGCCACGCATTAGCAAACCGGTTGATTTTGTGAGCGACATTGCAGAGTGTAATTTTTCGCCGGTAAAAACCAATAAAGAAATTAGTTTTATTTCAATGACAGATGGCAAGCCATCAGAGACCATGTATGAAATTTACGATCAATATGGCAATATTGTGAAGAAAGGTTATGGTAACAAAGTAGATGTAAGCAATTTGCCTCGGGGCAGTTATTTCATCAACTTCGACAATAAAATGGGTGAGTTCTCGAAAAAATAATTTTCAAGCACTTTATAAAACCTCGCTCTACAGCGGGGTTTTTTCGTTTATATAGCGAATAAGTTTAAATTTGTAATATGTATTCCATTCAGGTTAATCAAAACAAAAATCACAAAACCGATCTTCGTTTAAATGGTCAAATTATTGAAGGACTTTTAAATGGTAAATCTATACAAGGCAACTTAATTAAAATCAATGATTACCAATTTCATTTGTTGTATGAAAACAAATCGTACAATATTGAATTGATTAAGGTGCATGAGGAGGACAAGACGATGGTGCTGAAAATTAACGCACACAAATACACGTTGAGCTTAAAGGACAAGTATGATGAATTGCTTAAAAACTTGGGCTTGGATAACATTGCCGCCAAAAAAGTGAACGATGTTAAAGCCCCAATGCCCGGAATGGTGCTCAATATTTTGGTTACAGAAGGCGATACCGTTAAAAAAGGTGACGCCTTATTGGTGTTGGAAGCAATGAAAATGGAAAACATTTTAAAATCTCCAAGTGATGGTGTGATTAAAAAAATTGCTGTAAGTAAAGGTGTGGCCGTAGAAAAAAATCAATTATTAATCCAATTTTAACATGAGCGATAACCGTAGAGAGTTTTTGAAGAAAAGTGCATTGCTTGGTTTGGGCAGCATTGCCGGTAGTTTATTGGGTGAAACCAAAATCAATGCCTTAAACACTGTAGAAACTAATTTGTTAGGCACAGAACCGGCGTTTACATTGCCGCCTTTGCCATATGCTTACGATGCCTTAGAACCTTTTATCGATAAGCAAACCATGGAAATTCACCATGATAAGCATCACAAAGCCTACATTGATAAATTAAACGGTGCTGATAATAACATCCTAAAACTAACGGTTTCCGACGAACAGAAATGCAAAATGGTTTCCGCTGATACACCGGCTTTGGTTCGCAACAACCTTGGCGGCCATTTTAACCACAGTTTGTTTTGGCAACTTTTAAAGCCAAATCCAACACAAGCACCAAATTTACCCGCAAGCAAACTTGCCGAAGCCGTTAATCAACAATATAAATCCTTCGATGATTTTAAACGTGAGTTCTCAGACAAAGCACTTAAAATTTTTGGCAGCGGCTGGTGTTGGTTAATCATTGATGAAACCAAAAAACTTCGCATTACCACAACAGCCAATCAAGACAATCCCTTAATGCAAGTGGCTGCTGATAAAGGCCAGATTGTGTTGGCGCTTGATGTTTGGGAACACGCGTATTATTTAAAATACCAAAACAAACGCGCTGATTATATTAATAATTGGTGGAACATTGTGAATTGGCAAAAAGCAGAAGAATTATTTTCTGCCAAATAAATATTAAAGATTGATTCATCTGAATTTTAAACCTCAGCTTTCTTTGCATGACACACAAGAATTTTAAAAACATTGATAAGGTAACATACGGTCGTGGTGCCTTTGCCCAGTTGGCCGAAACCATTGCGCCTGTTAGAAATGAAAACAACCGCTATTTCGTTTATGTGGTTGATCACTACTTTAAAGGAAAAGCACTTAGCGAACAGTTGCAAAACAAGGCCGAAGACTTGGTGTATTTTATTGATGTAGATCCGCATGAGCCAACCACCGAACAAATCGACACCTTGCGTGACGAAATTCTCTCGAAAAAAGGATTACCCAGCGGCGTGATTGGCATTGGCGGCGGCAGCATTATGGATATTGCAAAGGCACTTTCATTAATGTTAACCAACGAAGGTTCTTCAACCTTATATCAAGGTGTAAACTTAATTAAGAAGCCCGGTGTTTATCATTTGGGTGTTCCAACCATCAGTGGTACCGGTGCAGAGGTGTCGATGACAGCCGTATTAACAGGTCCTGAAAAAAAATTAGGATTAAAATGCGACTGGACAGTATTTAACCAAGTGATTTTAGATCCGGCACTTATTTCTTCTGTTCCTACCGATTGGTGGTTTTACACCGGCATGGACACTTACATTCATTGCATTGAATCACATAACGGCATTCGTAATAACGCATTTAGTTTGGCTTATGGCGATCAGGCTTTAAATTTATGCCGAGAAGTTTATTTAAATGACAAAGCGAGTCAAAGTGCCGAAAATGACGACATCTTAATGGTGGCCTCATTAATGGGCGGTTTAAGCTTAACATACAGCGAAGTAGGTGTTTGTCATGCTTTGAGTTACGGACTTTCAAAAATTCACGGCACACGCCATTGTTACGCCAATTGTGTTATTTTTCAGCACCTCGACGACATTTACCCGCAGGGCGTATCTGAATTCAAACAAATGATTAAAAAACACAACATTGTATTGCCTCAAAATTTAAGTAAAGATTGGGATGATGATACACTGACCAAAATGGCAACCGTTAGTTATAACCTGCCGTTTATGTGGAACCATGCTTTTGGTGATAATTATAAAGACATTGCCACCATCGATTATATCAAAGATTTGTTTAGGCGGTTGTGATTTAATGAGCTAACTAATCTACTGTCAGGGATGATGCTTCAATGTATTCACAAAGCTGAAAATTATTATTAACTAACTCATTTAACAATTAATACACCTTAGTTTTAATCTGTCTTATTTGATAGCCGAAATGAATAGGCCAAAACCAATCTTATCAAGATCAAAATTTACTTTAAGTGAATCACATAATTTTGCGCATTTGGAAACCCATTAACAGAATAATACCCGGAATCTTTATCCATGATATAAGTGTGCTTAAAATAAGTAACCTCTGTTTGACCTTTAACCCTACCCTTTCTAACAAATTTGTAAAATCCATTTTTATCAGTTACCAAAATCACTGCACCTGCAGTTTGATCCTTTCCGCCTCGTGCATATTCAGCGGTAATTGTGCTGCTTGGCATCGGAATGTTATGTCTTGAATATACTGTTCCTGAGGCATTAATATCCTCTTCTTTACCACAACTACAAAAAACAATCAGAATTAAAATTAGCCTTTTCATGTCTTGAATATTAAATAATTAATTCAAACGAAATTGCTTCATTAGATGAAGAAAAATCAAAGTAAAACTTGATAATAAATAATACGAAAATATAAACCCTTTGGTTGGGTGTAATAATATTAAACCTTATTGAATTCTTCAAACATATTAGAATCAAACTTGCCTTAATTGTGAAAATGTTTGCCTATATATTTTCCGCTTGATGATACATTTTCCATTCAACTGGAATACTTCAAATATTCAGCAACGCTTTATTTCATCAATCTCACCAACTCCTTTATTATGAATGTCATCTTCGGTTCTTGTTTATTCGCCACTTCTTGCACTTCTTCATGCGTAATTTTTTGTGTGTATCCTTCAACACCTAAATCAGTTATAATACTAATGCCAAACACCCTTATGTTGCTATGCTTTGCAACAATTACTTCAGGCACTGTACTCATGCCAACCGCATCGGCCCCAATGCGCCACAAATAGCGGTACTCGGCGGGGGTTTCAAAACAAGGGCCGGTTAAGCCGGCATACACACCTTCTTTAACTTCAATGTTGTTGTTTTTTGCAACCGCTTTGGCCAATTGAATATATTGGGCATCGTAGGTTTCTCCCATATCCGGAAATCTCGGACCGAGTGAAGCATAATTTTTTCCGATTAGTGGATTGGTTGGAAACAAATTAATGTGATCATTAATAATCATTAATTCGCCCACTTTAAAATTTGGATTCATCCCGCCAGCAGCATTGCTTACACAAAGGCTGTGCACACCCATGGCTTTCATCACACGAATTGGAAAAGTGATTTGTTGCATGCTGTATCCTTCATAAAAATGAAAACGACCTTGCATGGCCATTACTTTTTTTCCTGACAAGGTTCCTAATATTAATTGTCCGGTATGTCCTTCAACAGTGCTCAGCGCAAAGCCCGGAATGGTGTCGTAAGGTAAAATATACTCTGCTTTAATTTCTTTAACCAATCCACCCAAACCGGTACCAAGCACAATGCCTATTTCTGGTTTAAAATGATTGCTGCGGTTATGTATACTTTTGGTGGTAAATTCTATTTGTTCTAACATAATTTAAAATCGTTTGATTAAACTCTTCCTCCTTGTCTTTAAAGCTTATTTCTATTGGCAGAATGTAGATGTTTAATGATCTGGCGAAATCCCAAATGGCCTTGTCCTTAAGACGCATCAAGTCTTTTTCAGTTGTTACCAATATTTTATTTCCGCCGCTGATGCTTTGGTAATATTTTTCAATATCAATTAAATCGTTCATCACAAATTCGTGGTGATCATCAAATGGCAAGTGTTTTACTTCACCTGCATATTCTTTTAAATAGTTAATCATTGGCGAGGCATTGGCAATGCCGGTAAAACAAATCACGCGGTACTGGAATAACTCATTCAGCGTGTCGAGTTTTTTGTTTGCTTGATCAATGGCATACAAATCGCCATAACTGAGATAACTAAAAAAAACTTTTTGGTGTGCCAATGGATGAATGTCTTTTACGATGGTTCGCATTTCAACGGCAGAGGTGCGTTCAGGTGTTTTGGAAATAATGATCACATCAGCCCTTGAAGCGCCATCAGTTGATTCTCGCAGGCGGCCGTAAGGCAAAAGGTGGTCGTTAAAATACAAATTGTTGTAATCGCTTACCAATAAGGTGAGCCCGCAACGAACTGCCCTGTGCTGAAATACATCATCCAATAAAATTACTTTAGGTGCTTCATTGCCCAATGCCATTAATTTTTCAATGCCATTCACACGGTTGGCATCTACAGCCACTTGAACCTTGTATTTTTGTTTGTATAACAGCGGCTCATCACCAATGTCGTTGGCTGTGCTGTCATCGTTAGCGAGAATAAATCCTTTTGTTTTTCTTTTATAGCCTCTGCTTAAAGTTGCAACGGTATATGATTGTTTTTCCAACAAACGAATGAGGTATTCAACCAAGGGGGTTTTGCCTGCGCCGCCCACTGATAAATTACCCACACCAATGGTATGCGTATCAAATCTTCGTTCTTTCAGAAAATTTAAGTCATACAATCGGTTGCGCATGAGCGTCACCAAGCCAAAAAGCAGCGACAACGGTTTTAGCAATATTTTCAAGCCTTCATTCAGATAGGTTAAATATGCTATTTATTTTTAGAATTAGAAAAAAACTGCCTATTCGGCATTACTTTGAAAGCCCAAATGGTAATTCTCGGGATCAAATTTTAGTTCAATAAATACAGTGCCGCCTTTATGGTAATTCACTTTTAGCACCGAAGTTTTATCCCAGTCTTTAATTGGATCATGGTTCATATTGGTAATGGCCTTTATACATGAGGATACTGTTCGCTGTTTCCATACAGCTTTATTGTATTTTGTATCCCAACGAATAAAAAACAATTTAGTTTCATGGCCAGCATCACAAGCCGGCTTATCATCGGCTTTGGTAATGGCATCAACCAAAACCAAAACAAAGGTTGAATCACCATCTTTCTTCTGAAATAAAACAGATGCGTATTCAGGATATTTACAAATTGAATCATTGATGCAAAGATTGTAATTGTTGTTATCAGAAGTGATGTTCATGCACAACTTCATTCGGTTTAAAGGCTTATACGGTTTACGTGTGTAAACACCGAACTGATGGTTTTGCTTTAGCTCTTCGCCTTTCACATCAAGGGTATCCGAACTTACGATTACCGTATCGGGTTGGGCCACAGGTTTTGCTTTAGGATTTGGTTTTTTGTTTTGCGCATTCAATGAGAACGACAGCAATAAACTTAAAATGATAATCTTATACATGCGCCTAAATTACTAAAAAAGCATCATCTAAAACTGTCCTGATTCAACTAATTTAATGGCCCTTTCAATCATGATGTCTTCGGTTTTTGCATCATATTCTGATTTCATGTTATGGCCAAAAATTCTTGCCAAAGCTTGCCACATGGCGGCTTGAAAGGTACCGCGCAGTTGTTTTACAATGTCGTATGTGGTTTGCCCTGTTTCACGATCGATTAACTTCATTAAAATTTTTCCTTGGCTCACGGTTAAGGCTTTTAATTCTTCCTCAAAATCTTTCTTTAAATCTTTTTCGCACTGTTTTAAAAACACCTTTTGCATTTCCTTATCAGTCATGCGTTTTAAAGCATTGTTGTACTCCTTTAATTTAGCGGCAGCCAAAATGGCGTAGGGATAAACTTTTTTTACATTGGCCTTGGTGCGCGTCCATTGTTCAAAATTACGTGCCGAACCAAAAAGATAAGTGGTGTATACATCTACCGTATTAAGCGGAATAAGCGGGATGGTGTCGTTGCCAACCACTTCTGCCAAACAGCGGTGGCCTTTTGCCAATGGTTGTAAAATATTGTTTACATCATTTGTTTGCGCAAGAAGAGGGGCAGCGCTCAAAATAAAAATCACTGAAGCGATACGTAGCAAAGTCATAAAATATGTTTTTGACAAAATCATCTTCTGTTTATTTCATTCTACGACAAAGGTAACCCAAACGTTTCAGTCTAGTTCAAACGATTGGCCTTCCATTTACTTTTTTTAACGGCCGAAACATTGTCTAAGCCCGCTTGTTGTTTTTTAGGATACAATAAGGCGCCGGCAATGGCGGCAATTTCATCCATGCTGTCATCCTTGTTCAATAACATGTCGGGTGTAAAATAATTTTTAATGAAACCGGTATCGAATTTACCGCTCACAAAGGCCGGATGTTTCAACACAAATTTGCAAAAATCCAAAGTGGTTTCAACCCCAACAATTTTATAATCATCAATGGCGCGCAACATTTTTTCGATGGCTTCTGTTCTGTTTTTACCATGTACCACCAATTTGGCAATCATGGGATCATAATAAATAGGAATGTCCATGCCTTGCTCAAAACTATCGTCAACACGCACACCCGGACCGGACGGTGTTTGATAAACGATGAGTGTACCGATATCGGGTAAAAAATTATTTGTTGGGTCTTCGGCACACACCCTTACTTCGATGGCATGGCCATTGATTTTTAAATCTTCTTGTTTAAAGCTGAGTTTTTCATTTCGCGCTACCTTAATTTGTTCTTTCACCAAATCTAAATCTGTAATGAATTCCGACACCGGATGCTCTACTTGTAAACGCGTATTCATTTCAAGGAAATAAAAATTGAGTTGGTCATCCACCAAAAACTCAACAGTACCGGCACCGCTGTAATTGCAAGCCTTGGCAACATCTACAGCGCATTTACCCATTTTTTCGCGAAGTTCAGCACTTAACACGCTGCTTGGCGCTTCTTCAATTACTTTTTGGTGGCGGCGTTGGATGCTGCATTCGCGTTCAAACAAATACACACAATTGCCATGGTTATCGGCAATCAATTGAATTTCGATGTGACGGGGTTCTTTGGCATAACGCTCAATAAAAACAGCTCCGTTACCAAAAGCAGAAACCGCTTCGCTGATGGCCATTTTCATTTGCTCTTCAATGTCTTCGGCGCGTTCAACCAAGCGCATGCCCTTTCCACCACCACCTGCACTAGCCTTAATTAATAAAGGAAATCCAATTTGTTTTGAAACTTGAATGGCTTCTTGTAAATCACTGATGGCTCCTTCGGAACCCGGAATCATGGGTACATTGTATTTTTTTGCGGTGGCCTTGGCGCTTAATTTATCGCCCATTAAATCCATACTTTCAGGACTTGGGCCAATAAAAGTGATTCCCGCGGCCCTTACTTTACGTGCAAAATCGGCATTCTCGCTCAAAAAACCGTAACCGGGATGAATACCATCCACACCCAATTGTTTACACACTTCGATAATTTTATCACCTTGTAAATACGATTGCGAGCTGGGCGGCGGACCAATGCACACGGCCTCGTCGGCATATCTTACAAATAAAGCGTTACGGTCGGCTTCAGAATAAACGGCAACAGTTTTAATACCCATTTCACGGGCACTGCGCATGATGCGCAAGGCAATTTCTCCTCGGTTGGCAATCAATATTTTTTGCATACTCTAATAATAGATTTTAAAGATAAGTATTAATCAAATTACTTAAACTCCTATTTAAGATAATGAAGATTGATTAATTTAGTGACAATTATGTTTTTTATCCTTTCCAAAATATTAGCCTTTGTTTTTTCACCTACAGTTTGGGCTGTTTCATTATTGGCTTATTCACTTTTAACCAAAAATGAGAGCCGAGCCAAAAAAACAAGGATTAGTGCCTTGGTGATACTTTACATCTGTTGCAATTCGTTTTTAGTGGATGAGTGTTTCAGGGCCTGGGAACCAACAACGCCCGATATTGATAAAATGAACAGTCGTTATGAAGGCGCTATTGTTTTGGGCGGTATTGGTGATGTTGATTTACGATTGGGCAAAATAAATTTTGGTCACAGTGGCGATCGACTCTTTCAAACCTTGCCATTGTATTATCAGGGTAGGATTAAAAAGCTTGTTTTTACAGGTGGTTCAGGCAGCATCGAATTTCCCGAAAAACGCGAAGGCATTTTTGTGCAGAAATATTTGCGCTCCATTCATTTTCCTGATTCAGCCATGGTGTTTGAATCAAATAGTAAAAACACCTTTGAAAATGCAGTCTTCACCAAAAAAATTCTGGATAGCTTAAATATTAAAGGCAGCTTTTTATTGGTCACCTCGGCATACCATATGCCAAGGGCCATGGCCGTATTTAAAAAAGCCGGCTACCAAAATGTTATTCCTTACATCACCAATCGCTCAAGTGGCTTACGCCG
>CANGGP010000004.1 GCA_947453445.1 Sphingobacteriaceae bacterium | reverse complement strand
TCGGCTCGTCACATCCTGGGGCTGGAGAAGGTCCCAAGGGTTCGGCTGTTCGCCGATTAAAGTGGCACGCGAGCTGGGTTCAGAACGTCGTGAGACAGTTCGGTCCCTATCTGTTGTGGGCGTTAGAAAATTGAGGGGCCCTGACTCTAGTACGAGAGGACCGAGTCGGACAAACCGCTAGTGTACCTGTTGTGGCGCCAGCTGCACCGCAGGGTAGCTATGTTTGGATGAGATAAGCGCTGAAAGCATCTAAGTGCGAAACTCACCTCAAGATAAGTTTTCTTTATAAGGATCGTGGAAGACTACCACGTTGATAGGCTACAGATGTAAAGGCAGTAATGTCAAAGTCGAGTAGTACTAATTGTCCGTAAGCTTTCTTAAAAAAGAGTTGAAAGTTTAAAAGTTCAAAAAGTTAGAAAGTTCAACTTTCTAAACCGATTAACTTTCTAAACTTTCAACTCGAATCTCTTGTGTCTTTTTTCAATATTGTATTTAATTTATTAATTATTACGAGTTGTTTATTCCGGGTTCTGAACCCGAAATATTAAATAAACAACCCGAAATAATGATCCCTTTATGGCGTCTATTGCGGTGGGGATCACCTCTTCCCATTCCGAACAGAGAAGTTAAGCCCACCAGCGCAGATGGTACTTGGTCTAAAGCCCGGGAGAGTATGTCGATGCCAATTTTAAATCCCGATAATTATCGGGAAAGAACCCTGTGTAGAAATACACGGGGTTTTTTGTTTTATATCATTTTGTAAAGTATGTCTCCCGAGGCAAGCTCGGGATTAGATAGCGCTAAGTCTTTGCGGCGAGACAAGCTCTTGCAAAAACTAAGCGCTATCTAAGATGCCAATTTTAAAGAAAAGAACCCTGTGTAGAAATACACGGGGTTTTTTGTTTTATATCATTTTGTAAAGTATGTCTCCCGAGGCAAGCTCGGGATTAGTAATCTCTAAGCAGATTGCTTCGAGCAATGCTCTCGCAATTGCTAAGAGATTACTAAGATGCCAATTTTAAAGAAAAGAACCCTCACTATTTATTTAGTGGGGGTTTTTGCGTTTATAAACCTTTGTAATATTTCTAGTATCCGGCATACGGCGAAACGCTCAAGATGAGATCACATAAGAAATGGATTCTAGAATTCATCGCCATGTTTGTGTCAAATTAACTATCTCTACCAGCTTCTTTTATTCTTTGTTTCTGATATCAAAGTACTATTACCACCTTTTTATTTTATATAAACTTTTTCCATTTCTTTATTACTTGCTGATGAAGCACTAAATTGTTACCAATTGGTGTTATACTTAATAACAAACAATGGATTTTTTATTAAAACATAAAGTGAATGATTTAGAACTCCAAAAGAGAGTCAAAAAGCTTCATGAACTGTATGCACGAAAGCTGCTTGCATACACAAAAAATAGATACCAAATTAATGAAGATGATGCACAAAGTTTAGTTTATAAAACAATTTATAAAATCGCTGATGTTGAGGATAATTACAAATTTGAAAACGAAAACAAACAAGCGGCCTTTGTTTTTAAAACACATATCAATTACCTGCGCAATTATTTCAGAGACTCAAAAACTTTTGAAACAAAAAACAAGGAAATAACCTTGGTTGATTTTGTTGCCAATACAGATGAGAGCGAAGAAATACCCAATCAAAAATTGAAATTATTACAGCTGTTACTTGACAGAATGGAAGAATGGCAACGTATTTTGCTACTCATGCGAGGGCAAGATATGCCATATAGTGAAATTAGCAAATTTGTACAAAAACCCGAAAAACAACTTAAAGTGTATTATGCCAGGCTCAAAAAGCAATTACTGGAGGATATGGAAAACGAATTAATAAAATCAAACAATGAAAAGAGATGAACAAAGTATAATTTCTGAAACAGAATTAAACGCATTGCTTGCAAGGGCATTTTTAAATCTTGATAAAAACCATAATAAAACCGAAAAAGTCATGGAAACAGTTGCTCAGTATACGCTTGTAAAAAATCATCAAACTTTCACAACTTTTAAAAAAGCACTTCTTTTAGGGATTGTATTTGCAGGATTTGTTTTTTGTGCTTTTGCATTTTTTAATCACAACACCGATAGTCACAACAATTATGTAAATAACAACATGGTTTCACAAATTAAAAAAGAAACATTAGTCGAAACCGCACCCAAAAAGGAAATTAAAAAAGTGTTTGCTCTTAAAACAAAGGCAGAGAGAACTGTTTTGAGCGCTGAAGCCGATGATCTCGTCACTCAAGTAGAAGGACGCAACTATCAATGGCAAGAATTTCAAGTAAACCAAACACAGCCAAGTGAACCAGCGCAAAATTTTGCAATGCTTTCAAACACCTCTCAAGAAAAGACCGATGAATATGTATTCCCAGTTCTTACTGAAAAAGAAATGAAGTATAACGAAAAACAAAAGAAGCGGATGTTGAGGCTTATCACAAAACTTAATAACGCTTATTATCCAAAAATTAAAACAACTGATGGCATGCCCTCGTTTTACATGCAGGCAGCTGAAATAACGAATTTAGAATATCGTACCTTTTTATTCGACTTATTAATACAGGGTAAAAAAGAAGATTTTTTAAAAGCTAAACCTTCACAAGATTTATGGATAAATGCAGCCGATCAAACCACATTTAATTATTTAGCCAAGGATTATTTTACGGAGAAAAAATACAACGACTATCCGGTAGTAAATATCTCACCGCAAGGAGCAGAAATGTATTGCAATTGGTTGGAATCTGAACTTGAACTAATTAATGCAAAGGATAACAAAGCACCAAAAGTAAAAATCAGTCTGCCCAATGAAACTGAATGGATGATAGCAGCAAGCGCCGGAAGAAAAAATGCCATGTACCCTTGGCCACATGATTCAATTCAAAATCGTGTTAATTGTTTTATGGCTAATTGTTGTTTCCAAAAGTTGAAAGAAAAAATAAGACTCCCTATTTGCAATAATCATGAAAAAGTGGATGAAAGTTGTTACACCACAGCAGGCATGATGTTACGCGACCCGGGAACAGCATCAGTCTTGGTTTGGTGTTACAATCCCAACGCCTTTGGTCTTTATGCAATGAGTGGCAATGTGTCGGAACTTGTTTACGCTGATGAAAATAAAAATATTAAAACAAAAGGTGGCAATTGGGCAAGTGATTTTGAACATTTAGTATTAAATAGTGAAGACGAATTTGAACTCAATCCTAAAGCATCTCCAAAAATTGGATTTAGAATAATAATAAAAATTAAAATGTAATGAATGTGTGTATTACCCAAATGGCACCTTTGGTTGAATCAATTAATTGAGTCTAACACCAACTTTGAATTTTAATTGGAAGCATTTTAAACAAATCCGCTAAAATATTTCGCAAAATGAAGTCCTAGTGAAAACCGGAGCTTTAAACATTCATTAAAACTTAAATGCAATTCTATTTTCTGAGTCGATGCTGCGGGGTTGAATTATATCTGTTTCGCGATAAATTAATTTCAAGTATTGTCTACTAGTTAAATGGCCTAACAGTGCTGTTTGAAAGAATATAGGTGCAAATTTCTTTTGCGATTTTTTCATTACTCAACTTGCTAAAATGACAATAATCTACAAAAACTTGGTGCTGCCAACTGTACACTTGTTCCATGCTACAATATTCGCCATAATTCGTTTTTTGATGTTGAAATGAGCGGTAAATTGATTTTAAGAAAGTGACGGATGTATCGTTCGCAATGCTATAATAATAATTGTACGTGGCTTTTTCTGTAACACTCAGTTTACTGGTGTCTCTTAAAGATAAGTGTGGTTGTAATAACAGCAGATACCTTTGTTTATCCATTTCTAATTCATGAATAAAGCCGGTGACTTGATTTGAGTATGAATCAATAGCCTTAATGAGGCCTTTATTAACAAGGGTTTCCGAGGGAACAATTGTTTTGTGTTGCAACCATTTATTTTGATAAAATGGAAGTGAGTCACGCACATTTGCAATGCGCGTATTTTCATGGATATTGTATATACTACGATTTAATAAAAAATAAAAGGCAGTATGTAATATCTTTTGTGTCCAAGTGGTTTCTATGAAATTTTGTGCTGGATTTTTATCCCATTGTTTTTTTAAATAGTCAATTACACTTTCAGTTTCATTTAAATAATAAGGTTCATTCACCCCGTCCATTGAAATAATCCAATCGGGCTTGAAAGTTTTTAATAAATGGTATCGTAAATGACTTTGATAAGTGCTATGACCCGAAACGGCGGCATTGAAAACCAATACTCTCTTACCCTTCATTTTGGCTTGTAATATTTTTTCTAAGTAGCCGTCGATAGATTCATCAATTGAATGATCATAAACACCAGTTATTTTTATCCAATCGCCATCTTTATTTGAGCCCATTCCTGCCATTGCGGAGCCACCGAATAGAAACACCCAAAAATCGTTTTTTTGTTTTACAGGCATTCGCACATCACCAAGTCTTACACGCATGCCCACTTCATTGTATTGAAATTGTTGCCTACTTTCCATGTAAAGTGGTCGGTTGGTCCAAATCAAATTTGTATCCGAAATCCATCGGGGTTGCCATTGCACAGTTAATGTGGTGTGATGTTGGCCATATTGCAACCAAAAAATGGCCCTGCAAGTTAATTCAACCACAAATAAGGCTAATAAAATACTAATTATAGAGAATAGTACTAATTTTTTGGTAGACCAATTTTTTGTTTTCTTCAAGTGGAATTACTTTTTGTAAAAATAATCTTCCCTTATCGCATATACAAGTTAGCAAAATCGACAGAATTGCATCCTTACACATGTCACCTGTTATGAGTAAAAAAATAATTGTAGCATTGTTTGCCTCGCAAAGCAACTAATTTTCAAAATTAGTTAAGGTATTTTAAGCTTATTGCGTAATCTACATCACAAAAATTAAGTTTAGCGGAGTAATTTAAATATGCATCACAATCAATGATGTTGATTGGCTGTGTAACTATACTATCAATCGCGCCCTGTGCATTAAAGGCAATCATTTTAAAGCGCTGCGTTATTAGTGCATTGTTCACTATATACAAACCGCTCAAATCTGCTTTTATGGTGTAATTGCTGCTGTTGATACTTGGGTAATTTAAACGAATCAGGTCTTTTGGACTATCTGAGCCATTGATGGCATAAAATTGACAAGTAAAAGTACCATTGGTAACAGCACCTTTAAAATTTTTCATGAGGACATTAAAGTCCATCTGTACTTGATTGGCTATCAATATTTTTTTCGAAATGCGTGCCGATTGATTGATTTTAAATACATCTAAAGTAACATTGTATTGTCCAATCCGGGCATATCGGTAAGTTGGATTACTTTCCGCAGAAGTGCTGCCATCACCAAAATCCCATTTCACGGTTTCGAAATTTTCGGAACAATTACTAAAATTGATACTCTCATTGATTTTTTGGAAATTGCTTGATGTGTTGAAACACGCCACAGGTGAAGGTGGAGGAGGGTTGCTAAGGTTTTTCTTACAGCCAAAGACGATTAGCAAAGCACAAAAAAGCAAGTAAAATGAAAAGTTATTTTTAAAGCGGGTTTGCATCAATCAATCAAAAAAGTTTTGCAGGCATCTGTAAAGAAAATGTCGAATGATTTTATTAGTTCAGATTCATTGGCTTCAAATAAACGCATCGATGCATCTAATTGAACATTGTGTTGAATGCGGTGCGATAGGTGATACAAAACCTTTTCAATGCCTTCACTACTGGCATAAGCATGGTACACGTTGTTTTTCATCACGTAGTCCAAAAAGCGGCTGCTGCTTTGGGGCAAGTGATGTGTATGATCGGCATATATCCTGTAAACAGCGTGCGAAAATTCGTGCAATGGGGTAGACGAATATTTTTCAAAACTTTTAGCCAAAAGATGGTCAAAATAAATATCTACCAAAATGCCGCTGTGCTTTTCAAATCCTTTGTAAAAAATACGCTTTGCTTTTTTAAATTCGGGGTGGGTATCCGTAAAAGTGTCAATCTTTCGGTGCAGATGAATGCCTTTTATAATGCCCGAAGGTAAATTACCAAAATTATTGCCCCGTAAATGGTCAGCAATAAAGTTACCTACTAGCAAGTGGCTGTCATTGTTCGATAAAAAGGCGTGTGCAAGGTAATTCATCTTTGGTCTGCACCAATAAAATTAAGCATTTAGCCGATGTTCAGCAAGCTTAATTATTGAGTGAAGACAAGGATATCAAAATCAATAATACAATCAGTAAGAAACTTTGTCGTATTTGCTCTTTGTTACTTTGATAAAAATCTACCATCGCTTTGTAGCACCAAAAATAAGTGATATTCAATGATGCATTGTGAAGCGATGGTTAAGGAACAATTAAATTGTGAGTGATTTGGCCAATGCATTAAAATCCACTCCGTCAAAATTACCGCTGCTCATCATCAATAAAACCGCATTGTTCCAGTTTTGCGCTTTGAGATGTTGCAATACGGCCTCACTTTCGGTTAATACAATTAAATCAGAACGGTTAAAGCAGGCATGCACTTGTTCTTTGGTGATTTCTTTGAGCTTTTTATGCGCAATGGTGTGCGGATTAAAGTAAACAATTGCTTCATCTGCTAAATTCATCGAATCTTTGTATTGTTTTAAAAATTCTTCATTCAAGCTGCTAAAAGTATGCAGTTCCATACAGGCCACAATTTTTCTGTTTGGAAATTGTTGTTTTACCGCATCAGTAGTGGCTTTTAACTTAGAAGGGGAATGGGCAAAATCTTTATAAAAATTAAATGTTTCGTTTTTGTAAACCAACTCTAAGCGCTTTGCCGCACCTTTAAAACTTTGTATCGCAGTGTAAAATTGGTTGTTGCTAATGCCAATTTTATTGCACACCAATCTGGCGCCATTTAAATTCATGAGGTTGTGCTTACCAAATATTTGCAAGGGAATCACTTCAGCATTCGAAATCAAATTGGTTGTACCATTCACAATGTTGTGTGCAGGCACCGAATAGGCTGTTTTTTCAATCTTCCTGTCGTTAATCGACTCGCAGAGTTCCTTTAATACCTTGTCTTCGCTGCAATAAACCAAACTACCATTGGGTTCAATTAAATTGATGAATTTTCTGAATTGATCAACATAAATGTCGAAAGTTGGAAAAACATTGATGTGGTCCCATGCAATACCGCTGATGATGGCGATGTTGGGTTTATATAAGTGAAATTTAGGTCTGCGATCGATGGGAGATGCCAAGTATTCATCTCCTTCAATCACTGCGTATTTCGATGTGTTGCTAAAACGAACCATGGTGTTAAAACCTTCGAGTTGCGCACCTACCATGTAATCGGTTTCAATGCCCAAGCTTTGCATTACATGCAAAATCATGGCGGTAATAGTTGTTTTGCCATGGCTGCCGCCAATTACAATGCGTGTTTTGTCCTTTGTGGCCTCATAAATGTATTCCGGATAGGAGTATATCTTAAGACCCATTTGTCGTGCACGTATTAACTCAGGATTATCTTCACGGGCATGCATACCCAATATCACTGCATCTAAATCACCGCTTATTTTATCAGGAAACCAGCCAATTTCAACAGGTAACAGACCTGCCTTTGCCAATCGGCTTTTGCTGGGCTCATTAATTTCGTCGTCGCTGCCGCTTACTGCAAATCCTTTTTCATGTAATGCCAAGGCCATGTTGTGCATGGCACTTCCGCCAATGGCAATTAAATGTACTTTCTTTTGATTCATACATTAAAGAAAGATGTTTAATAAGGTTTATTTATGTTAATGCCACTTTTATTATACACATAAATGTGTTTATTTTGCTGTCTTAAATCGCTTAAACATGCAAAAAAAAATAGTTAAGGTCGGAAACATTGAATGTGGATCAAATGATTTATTCTTAATCAGCGGTCCTTGTGTTATTGAAGATGAAAGCATCATGATGCAAACCGCCGAAAAGTTAAAAGAAGTAAGCGAGCGCTTAAAAATTAAAGTGATTTATAAATCTAGTTTTTTAAAAGATAACCGCAGTAGTTTAAAGTATTACGATGGTCCGGGCTTAGAAAAGGGCATGAAAATATTGGCCAAGGTAAAAGAGCAATTTGGTTTTCCGCTTTTAACCGATATTCACGAGAGTTATCAGGCAGAAATTGCGGGTGAAGTATGTGATGTATTACAAATACCTGCTTATTTGTGTATGCAGAGCAGTTTAATTGTGGCTGCAGCCAAAACAGGAAAGGTTGTGAACATTAAGCATGGTCAATTTTTGGCTCCAGATAACATGAAACATCCTTTAAATAAGTGTATAGAGGCCGGTAACGACCAGTTGATATTGACCGAAAGAGGCTATGTTTTTGGTTATAACGATTTAATTGTTGATCCACGCAGTTTTTTTCACATGAACAATTTGGGTTATCCGGTGGTTTTTGATGTTACCCATTGTGTGCGCAAATATGGTATTCCAAGTTCGGATGCCAAAGGTGGCATGCGTGAATTTTTACCAGTATTAAGCAGAGCAGGGGTAGCCAGTGGCGTTGATGGTGTTTTTATTGAAACACACCCTGAACCGGCAAAAGCACTGTGTGATGCGGCTTCTCAGCTTTGTGTGTATGATTTGGAAGAGTTTTTAAAACCGCTCCTTGACATTCACCAAACAGTTTCCAAATACAAGTAAATATTTGATTTAACGTCTTTCCTGAAAATAAATCACAATTTACCTCAAAATTTATTCAATTTGAAACTAGTTGTTTTAGATTAGGATGAATTTTGTACTTTGCGGCAGATTTTTTTTATGCTCAACAAAACATCAAAATTTTTATTCATCATTCTTGCTTCAATTACACTTGCCTCAGCGCAAACGCAAGGGGTGTTAACTTGTTCTTTTTTGCCTGTTACACAAACTTCAGGCTACCAAATTCCACGCAATGTATTGGCTGTTTGGATTCAAGATAGTATTGGCGGATTTGTAAAAACCAAATTACGTTATGTTGGTGGAGGAACCAACGATCACTTGCCCGCTTGGGCCGTTAATTCGGGTGGTCCATCAAACAATGCATTGTCGGCGCTTTGTAATAGAGTGGATGCTACTGCTGGCGCAACACTGCCAAGTTTTTCCGCAAAATCTTTTACCTGGGATGGAAAAGGCGTTAACGGCACAGTGAATGGTACTGTAGTGCCTGATGGTACTTATAAAGTAACATTGCAACAAACATGGGGGCATCTCTCGAATCAAACAGCAATGTATTCCTATACTTTTTATAAAGGGCCTTGTGATGATTTGCAAACACCTCCCGATAATACCAACATTACTGGTGTTCGCATCAGCTGGAAAGCCACACTGGTTGATACTTGTGGTCCTGATCCGATTACATGTAATTTGTCACCATCTGTAAATTACACTTGTTCAACTGCCCCGCCGCCAAATTTGGTTGGTTTATCACAGCAAAACGCATTGATTCCAATCATCAATGTATTCCCTAATCCAAGCGAAGGATGGTTGTTTGTTGATTATGCTCAAGCAAAAAGTATTAGCATCATGAATTCAACCGGCGCCATTGTTTTTGACGAAAAACAAGTTTATAATGTGAATGGATTAAAAAGTATTGATGTATCCACTTTTAAAAGTGGTATCTATTTGGTAAAAGTGTCGAATGCTTATGGCACAGTAACACAAAAAGTATTTATTAATCCTTAGTTTTTTACACTAAAATAAAAAGAACAGCTTTTGAATAAAGGCTGTTTTTTTTGTGAATAAAAATGTGCTTAGTGAATGCTTTTAATGAAGCTTATTGCCGGGTTAAAAATTACTCGTTCACTTCAGTGATAAGTGTTTTAAGGGCCTCTGAAACATAAACTTGGTAATGACCATTTTCATCAGAGTAAATTAAATAAGCCATCATTTCAGGATGGCGAATTAAAAATAATTTTGCTTTTTCAAGCCCCATTACCAAAACACCGGTAGCATTGGCGTCTGACGAAATGCAATCCTTTGCAAAGATGGAAGCGCTCAACAGATTGTTTTTTGTAGGATAACCTGTTTTAGGGTCAATGTGATGCACATATTTAACACCATCTTCTATCACAAACCGACGGTAGTTACCTGATGTGGCCAGCGCTAAATTTTCGAGTTTCACAATGGCTTTTAAGGGATTTCCACCTTCTTTATTGTCGATGGGTTTTTCGATGCCAACCGTCCAGTTTTCGCCATCCGGTTTTTTACCCGAAGCAAATAATTCTCCGCCAATTTCAACAATAAAGCTTGTGATGCCTTTTGATTTTAAGAACTTTGAAACCACATCAACAGAATAGCCTTGTGCGAATGCGTTAAAGTCTAAGGCTACGCGCGAATCTTTTTTGTGAATGTGCTTTCCTTTTATCTTAATTAAATTAAATCCAACAAAATGTAATACACTGTCGACTTTTGCTTTTTCTATTTTTTGTTTTTTACCAGGACCAAAACCCCACATATTCACAATCGGGTAAACGGTTGGATCAAAGGCGCCATCAGTGTTTTTCCATACTTCTTTTGCTTTGTTAAAGCAGGTAATGAAACAATCATCGAGCACTACATTTTTTTCGTTTCTGTTTATTCTTGAAATGATTGAGTTGGGTACATAAGTTGAAACCGACAAGTCAAAGTCATGCAATAGTTTTTCTATGTCTTCAAAAAAATTTCTGTTTAAAGAATCGTAATAGCTAATGTGGTAGGTTGTGCCTTGGGCGTAACCACTGATTTTAATGACTTCCTGCGCATTGACTTGAATTGAAAAACAAAGAAGTAAAAGAAAAAAGTAAGATTTCATTTTGTTTGAGAATATAGCTTCGATAGAAAATTACTTCATCATTTTGTGACGTTTAACCAAATAAGTGTAAAGCACATTGTCAAATCCTTTGTTTATATCGGCTTCAATCAAATCGATTTGATACATGCCACATTTTTGAACCAATTCTTCTCTAAACTTCGTCATTGATTCAAGGTATTGTTGTTTAATTTCGGTGGGATTGAGTTTTATCTCTTCACCGCTTTCCATATCAATAAAGTGGTAAGGCCGGTTGTCGAATTTAAAATCTATTTCTTGCGCCATGTCGGTCACATGAAATAATACCACTTCATGTTTGCGGTATTTTAAATGTTGTAAAGCAGAAAACAATTCGTCGTTATTGGTATTGCTCTCAAACATGTCGCTGAAAATAACAACCAATGAGCGTTGGTGAATAATTTCCGCAATTTGATTTAATGCATTGGCGGCAGATGTAATGTGTTTTTCATGCTTACTGTCAAGTAATTCTGATAATTCATTTAACACCAATTTTTGTTGCATGGGTGAACCTTTTGCAGCAAGGTGTTTGGTGATATCGGCATCAAACAAGGTGAGTCCAAATGCATCGCGTTGTTGTTTTAATAATTCGCACAAAGCAGCGGCGGCATAAATACTAAAGCTAAGTTTGTTGTTTTTGGCATCTTTCGGAAACAACATGCTTGAAGATGTGTCGATAATGATCTGACAACGTAAATTGGTTTCTTCCTCATAACGTTTTACAAATAATTTATCGCTACGGGCAAATAACTTCCAATCGATGTGGCGCGTGCTTTGGCCGTTGTTGTATAGACGATGTTCAGCAAATTCAACCGAAAAGCCGTGAAAGGGACTTTTGTGCAAACCTGTAATAAAACCTTCAACAACTTTTTTTGAAAGAAGTTCGAGTTTTTTAAAACTGCTGAGTTCGTTGGTATCGATTGTCATGTATACAAATATCTGTTTTTTAATGGAATGATAATTATTTTTACTTTCGTGGCTTAAAACTTTCTATTGAAAACAACTAAACAGAAACCTGAAATTCGTCGACACAGTTACAAAATAGTTGTGAAAGGCAAGGTGCAAGGCGTAGGATATCGCTTTAATGCACAGGCCAAGGCGCATCAATTAGATTTAACCGGTTTCGTTAAAAACAGCTTCGACGAAACTGTGCTGATTCATGTTGAAGGTAAAGAAGAATCTATCAATCAATTTATTGAATGGTGTTATGTGGGACCGCGATGGGCCGATGTTACTGAAGTGAATGCCGAAGAGCAGGAATTAATGGGATACCAAACCTTTGAAATTAAAAGGTGATTGTTAAGCTTTTTTAAGAAATAAACACCAGCTTTCGCTTAATTAATAATTAAATTTACCGCAATGAAAAAAATCTGCCTGCTTTTGATTTTATTGTCGCAATTGGGTTTTTCACAAAGTCAGGTGATTGACAAGGTGATTGGTGTTGTAGGCAAATCCCCTATTTTATTAAGTGATTTGCAAAACGCAATGTTAGAGCAAGAAACTGAGTATGGGGTGCCTGATAAATGCAAAACATTTGAGATGTTGGTGTTTCAAAAATTATTAATCGCACAAGCCGAACGTGATAGTATTACTGTTACTGATGCAGAAGTTGAAACTGAGTTGAACCGACGCATGGCGCATTTTATTCAGCAATTTGGCAGTGAGGAAAAACTCGAACGTTTTTACGGTAAGCGTACCAATGTTTTAAAAGATGAAATGCGAAGCGAAGTCCATGAGCGTTTATTGGCCGAAAAAATGAACGGACATATAACCTCTGAATCGAAATTAACCCCGGCCGAAATTCGAAATTTTTATCATTCATTACCACAAGATAGTTTACCGTATATTAATTCTGAAGTTGAATTACAGCAATTGGTGAAAAAACCCAAATTTAGTGCAGATGCCAAAAAGGAAGCGAAGGAATTATTAGAATCATACCGTGAGCGCGTCATCAGCGGAAAGAGCAGCATGAGTATCATGGCCCGTTTGTACAGCGAAGACCCGGGTTCGGCAAAAGACGGAGGTTTGATTAACAATGTGGCTAAAAACATGATGGATCCTAGCTTTGAAGCAGTTGCATTTCGATTAAAGAAAGGTGAAATTTCAAATGTTTTTGAATCGATGTTTGGCTACCATTTTATTGAATTGGTTGAACGTCGGGGTGAATTGCTCGATTTAAGGCATATACTCATTATGCCGAAGATGACCAATGAGGATTTTATTCGCGCAAAAAAACAATTGGATTCAATTCATACTGCTATTACTGAAGGTAAAATAACATTTGAAGAGGCTGTTAAGAAATTTAGTGATGATGTTGATACCAAGCAAAACAATGGCTTAATGGTAAATCCTGTAACAGCAAGCACCAAATTCGATAATGAGGATTTAATTCAAATAGATCAAAATTTTGTGGTAACCCTCAATAGTATGAAGGTGAATGATGTGTCGAAACCCATGCAGTTTTCAGAACGCGATGGGCATCCGGCTTTCAGAATTGTGAAATTAAAAAACCGCATCGATCCACATAAAGCCAATTTAAAAGACGATTACCAGCGTTTGATGCAAATGGCCACCAGAGAAAAAAATAAAAGTGATTTAAAACTTTGGATTAAAAGGCGTTCAAAAATAACCTATATCAAATTGGATCCCGATTACAAATGTCAATTCGATAACGATTGGACAATCAATAATTGATTGTTACATTCGTTCAAAAAAATCCTTTGTCGCTCAATAGACTTCAAATATATTGGTATTGCCAAGTTTTAGGTTGGGCATTTTATATTTTAATCAATTCACTTTTTTTTGGATTAAATGCCGAACCCGATTTTAGGGAGTACGTGGTGTATTTTTTAATGTTACCAACGGGTATTGCCATCTCACATTTTTACCGATTGTTTATTAAACGACTCGATTTGTTTAAATACAATATCCCAACCCAATTACTGGCGGTTGTAGTGTTTAGTTTTTTAAACGGCTCCTTGTATTTTATCATCGACATCTTACTTCTAAAAACAATGGGCTTATCCATTGTGAAATTAAATTTGGTGAACATCACCGAGTTGGTCATTAATTTTTCAGTGGTGTTTGCCATTTGGAATGTGATTTATTTTGGTTTCCATTATTTTCAAAATTACAAGCGCTCCGAAATTAATGCGCTTCGTTATTTAGCGGCCAGCAAGGAATCGGAGTTAAATAATTTAAAAGCACAGTTAAATCCCCACTTTATTTTTAATTGCATGAATAGCATCAGGGCCTTAATTGACGAAAATCCAGATAAGGCAAAAGTGGCGGTTACGCAATTATCGAATATTTTAAGAAACACTTTGCTGATTGATAAAAGCCCTGAAATCGCACTTAAAGATGAAATCAATTTGGTATGTGATTATCTTCAGCTTGAAAAAATTCGCTATGAAGAACGCCTCAACTATGAATTATTGATTAGCGCTGAAGCAGGGGAGTGTTTAATACCGCCTTTTATTATTCAAACACAGGTTGAAAACGCCATAAAACATGGTATTTCGAAGTGGCCGGGCATTGGTAAAATTACTGTAATTGCCGAAAAACGTTCCGATGAATTATATATTTCGGTGGCCAATACCGGCAAATTATCGAATGATAAGCCCTTGACCGGTGTAGGGTTTAAAAATTCTTTGCAACGCTTGGAATTGTTATATGGGAAACAAAGTAAGATCTCTATAGGAGAGTCGGGGAACGAGGTTTTTGTTCAAATCAGTATCCCTATTGCCAAGTCCTAAATCTTACAATCTTTAATTTAAGGATGATGAATTGTCAAAAATTGGTGTCAGTGGTTGATTTTAAATGTAAAGGCTTATGTTATTTGTTTAAGAGTAAATAGCTTTGTACAAAGGTATTTTATATGAAAGCCATAATCATTGATGATGAACGTTTAGCGCGACAAGAGCTAAAAAATTTATTAGCCGAACACAAAGAAATTGAGATCATTGCCGAATGTGTTGATGCAACCCAGGCAAAGGAAAAAATCAATGAACTAAAACCCGATATCATTTTTTGTGATATTCATATGCCCGGAAAAAGTGGTTTAGAATTGGTGGAAGAAATTTCAGGAACCATAGATGTGGTATTCGTAACAGCATATGATGAACACGCCATTAAAGCCTTTGAGCTAAACGCATTTGATTATCTTTTAAAACCTGTTCAACCCGAACGCCTGAGTGAAACAATTAAAAAGTTATCGATTAAGGAAACTGCCAACAAACTCGAAAACAATAGTCCTTTAAGCGAAAAGGACATGGTTTTTATCAAGGATGGTGATAAGTGTTGGTTTGTTCGTCTTTCTGACATACGTTTGTTTGAGTCGGAAGGCAATTACGTACGCGTTTACTTCGAAAACTTTAAGCCACTCATCTTACGCAGCTTAAATAGCCTTGAAACCCGATTAAACGAAAAGCAGTTTTTTAGAGCCAGCCGAAAACATATGATTAACCTAAGTTACATCGCCGGTATCGAAACCTGGTTTAACGGGGGCTTAAACGTGAAATTAAAGGATGGTAAGGAAATTGAGATTTCGCGTCGACAAGCGGTAAAATTAAAAGACATGATGAGTTTGTAAACGGCAATAATATTTTAACTTTGGCGTTATACTCGCGTGAAAAAGTTAAGTCTCTTGTTCATATTGCTTATTTCAACAGCTTCCAAATCACAAATTGGCGGTAGTAAATCTTACCGTTTCTTAGATTTACCCATGACAGCCCGCACAGCGGCTAATGGCGGCAATAGCATGGCCTTGTGGGGTAATGATTTGAATTTGGTGTATTCCAATCCCTCCTTGTTAAATCCTACAATGGATAAACAAGCGGCCTTTAATTATTGCAATTACGTAGGGGATATCAATCTGTATTACCTCTCTTATGCCCGTCAAATAAAACAAACAGGCACTGCGGCCTTTAGCATGCAGGCGTTTAATTATGGTAAATTCGATGGATATGATGAATTGGGTAACAAAACCAATAGTTTTAGAGCCAATGATTATTCAATGAATCTTGCCTTTGCAAAAGCCATGGCAGACTCCATGTTTAACATCGGCCTCTGTTTAAAGACCATCATTTCGCAGTACGATGTATATAAATCATTTGGCAATGCCATCGATTTTGGCATCACTTATCATAACAAAAAGAACTTTACCGCCAGTTTATTGGCCAAAAATGTTGGCTTTATTTGGAAGCCCTATACCAGTAATGGCGCCAAAGAGTCGTTGCCGCAAACTGTGCAATTAGGATTTAGTTATAAACCTTCGAAAGCGCCATTTAAATTTTTTATGGTATACGACCAATTGTTGAAATGGAATTTAAAATATGTTAGTCCGGTTGACACCACGGGTAAAAACTCAGTTTTAACAACCGGCGACACACCAAAAGATTCAACCGGCTTTCAAAAATTTGGGGCAAGATTTGCCTCCCAAGGAGGAAATTTTTTGAGGCATTTTGTGATTGGCACAGAAATAGTGATGAGCAAGAATTTTAATTTAAGGTTCGCTTATAATATTCGTCGCCAAGCCGAAATGACTTTGCCCGAAAGAAGAGGAGTAAATGGTTTAAGTATAGGATTTGGATTAAAACTGAAACATTTTTCTTTCTCCTATGCCTTTACAAAAATTGCTTTTCCGGGTAATTCAAACATGATTGGTTTAACCTATAGCTGGTGATTTTACTAAGTTAGAATTGCAGAATAGTTTTTTTTTGCTATTTTTATAAAACCAAAACAACCCATCATGAAAACAAAAGTTGTCATTTTATTTGCTTTGATTATTTCTGCCAGAACAGCAATCTCACAAGTTATTGTAAATCCTCCAACAGCAACAAATGAAGATTGGTTGTGGTCGAAATACCAATATTGTATTTTATCGAATCCAAATTGTTTAAGCACCGACCCGCAAGGCAATGTAATTGAGACCGGATATTTCAAATGCACGTCAATTAACATGGATAACACCATTGAGCACATGCTTACCAATTGTATGTATAATGATGAAGATATTTTTGTGCTCAAATACAATCCAAGCGGTAAAATTCAATGGGTTTCACGCATGCATGGATGGGGGAAGGATAATCCGGGCGCTATTTGCACTGATGCCTCTGGTAATATATATGTCAGTGGATTTTATGACGGACCAAATATTATTATCGAAAGCACCAAAACCCAATCAGGTGGTACACGAAATATGTTTCTTACAAAGTATAATTCACTTGGCAGTGTTATGTGGGCTTGTTCAAATAATTTAAGCTCACACACCATTCCAACCGCCATGTCAAATGCCAACAATGGCATTGTATTGGCCGGCTATTTTAGCGACACTGCTGTGTTTTCAGGAAGTAATTATTTCAAGGCCGCTGTATTGTCGGAAGATGTGTTTGTTGCTAAATACAATTACAATGGTCAAACACAATGGGCAAAGGCTTACGGATCAAACGGCGATGAGCGCATCTTGAGTGTTGCATGCGATAAGCAAGGCTACGCTTTTTTAACTGGTTATTTTAAAAGTCCAACTTTTGTTTTTGGAAATGATACCTTGTATCGTGGAACAGCCGGAGTGGCTTCATTTATTGCTATGCTCGACAATAACGGTAACGAGATGTGGGCAAAAGTTTTGTCAAATAATTTAAGCAATATGCAAACTTCGGCTGTAACAGTTGATAATAAAGGGGCTTTTTATTTAAGCGGACATTTTAGCGGTAAGTATTTAAATTATGGCGGCATTCAATTGGCCAATGTTGATACTACAGGAAGCAGCAGCGATGTGTTTTACGCCAAATTTGACGTAAATGGGGTCTTGTTGAACATCAAGTCATTTGGCTCTATCAATGATGACAAAAGTACTGCCATTTCGTTTGGAAAAGAATTGAGCATTGCCGGAAATTTTAGCGGGCCACAAATGTTGATGGGCTCGAACACCATTTTAAATGACCAAAGTGGAACGAGCGATGTTTTCTTAACAAAAATAGATAGTTTAGGCAATATTAAGAGTACACTAACAGCAGGTGGCGCATTAAATGACGAGATTTATTGTTTGTCAGCCGATGCCTTCGGAAACGATTATGTGATGGGCTACTTTTACGATAATTCAATTGTCATGAAGGACACCTTAAAATCACAATGTTCACCTTGTCAAAATAATTTTGTTGCCAAAGCTGGATTAAATAAACTTGTTGTAAATAATAATACCACCGGAATTTCAGGATTGGATCAGTCGGAAAATCACATCGCCGTTTTTCCAAATCCGGTGCAATCAAACTTAACCATTCAACACATTGCCATTGGCAGTGTTGTTAGCATCAAAGACCTGTTAGGCAGAACATGTATTCTTACAAAAAGCGATGCCGATACAATGCAATTAGAATTAAAAACATTGAATGCTGGCTTGTATTATTTGGAGATTCAAAATAAGGAATCAAGTCAATTGGTAAAATTCATTAAAGAATAATTCCATATCATGAAAAAGAAACTTTTTGGTTTTTATTTCATACTAAGTGTCATCTTACTTTTTGTCAATTCTGCTTGCCAAAAATTCGGACATGGCAGCGTGAATGGCCATGTGTTAGAATTGGGTACCAACGAACCAATCGCCGATGCAAAAATTGAAATTCAGGAAGAGCGCTTTAAGCCCGGAGGGGGTATCACAAGTGGTCACCGTTCATATAAAACGGTGGCATCTACTGTTACCGATAGTAAAGGTGAATACCAATTGTATTTTCGAAAACACTTTGGCAGAGGATATCAATTAAATTTACTTTCAACACCGCAACACGCAAGTGATGAGAGCTTTTTTAAATTATCTGAAAAAAACGTGAAACACGATTTTATTGCAAATCCTTTTGGTTATGTAAAATTTAGAATTAAAAAAAACTCAGTATCCAATCGCAAAAGAATAAGTGTTTATAACCTTGGCTGGCACATTTATATTATCGACTTAACAGTACTGAATCAACTGGATACCATTTTGCCCCAAGTATACAATGTTGCCGCTTTAAAGGAAACTGATTTAATGTGGATGGTGACAGAAAATTTAAATCCCACAAGTTCTTATACAGAAATAACGCATCAGTATCAAGACAAAATTTATGTCAATAAATCGGATACTATTTTAAAAACATTAATCGTCGATTAAATCCGGCCATTTAAAAAATAGCCTGATTAATAAACTGTTTATGAACTAAATTTAATAAGTATTAGAGGCAATTTACTCATTGTGATGGGTTTCTAGTTTTCTTAAACTTAACTTTAAAAAATAAATTTTAAGGTTATGAAAAAAATTAGTTTTCTGTTTTTTATTCTATGTCACATATTTTTCTACTCTCAAACGCCTGTATTAAATCCCATTGTAGGACCTTCCTCTGTTTGTGCATATCCGTCTTCAAGTAGTGTATTCAGCGTAACGGCTACTAATTCACCAAGTACATTTTCATGGTCAGTTATTCCAATGGCGAATGTCACGATTATGAATCCGCAATTAATTAAAATTGATTTTAATCCCTCAACTCAGATTTATACAATTATGTGCTCAGCATCCAATTCGCAGGGTTCAAGTGCAATTGAATCAAAAACTGTTATAGCATTCGACACACCAACTTTTTCTTTAGTTGGTTCTAATCAATTGTGTAAAACATTACCAAGCACACCAACACAAATAAATATAGTTGTTGCCAATTCTAATTGGGGGTTTGTACCACAATATACATGGAGCCCTTCAAATGTTTTGTTAACATCTTCTTCGAGCAATGTGGTAGCAAATCTTACAACAACAACAGTTTTTACAATAAATATCAGTATGGGGCCATGTTCCTATAGTAATTCGCTTACAATGTTTTTGAACGATTGCACGGGAATACAAAATAATCAGGATGAAATGAAGACAAATTTTGAATTATTGTTTAATTCTTCTAGTCAAGAACTTAAGGTAAAAAACGTACAGGAAAAAAGTTATGTTAGAATAATTGATATGTATGGCAATTTAATGTTTTCTAACATTGCAGAAAATTCAGTTCTTGAGGTTAATACCTTGTCATTCAAAGCCGGTTACTATTTGATTGAAATTAAATCTCGAGATGGTAATGGTATTCTAAAGTTTATTAAAGACTAAATAACATTACCTTAAGCCATCTTTGCCACTGCCTCAATAATATCGTGTTTGGTGATGATGTGCATGTTACCGCCCATGTCGCGCAATAATACAGCATTGTTATCCTTGTTAATCAACTTACTCACTTCTTCAATACTTGTGTTTTCAGAAACGATCGGAAAGGCTGTTTGCATCACACTAATCACAGGTTCTTTTTTAATCTCGTTGTTTTCAATGAGTTTGTTGAACAAATAATTGTCGTTTAAAGAACCTACAAATTCGTTGTTGTGTGTTACCGGTAATTGTGAAATGTTATATTTGTTCAACAAGAGCAAGGCCTCATTAATGCTGCTGTGCGCATCAACCGTTAGTAATTTTTGGTTTTTATGATTGGCCACTAAATCAATGGCTTTGGGCTTACTTGGCTCAATAAAATTGCGGTCGCGCATCCAGTCTTCATTAAACATTTTACCCAAATAACGCGTGCCGTGATCGTGAAAAATTACAACCACAACATCACCTTTTTTAAACATGTTTTTCATTTGCATTAATCCGGCCACTGCCGATCCTGCACTGTTACCGGCAAAAATGGCTTCTTCACGCGGAATACGACGGGTCATCACCGCAGCATCCTTATCGGTTACTTTTTCAAAATGATCGATGATACTAAAATCAACATTGGCAGGCAAAAAGTCTTCACCAATACCTTCGGTGATGTATGGATAAATTTCGTTTTTATCGAAGATGCCTGTCTCCTTGTATTTCTTAAAAACAGAACCATAGGTATCAATGCCTAATATTTTAATGTTCGGATTTTTTTCTTTCAAATATTTACCCGTGCCACAAATGGTTCCGCCGGTGCCAACACCAACTACCAAGTGCGTAATTTTGCCTTCTGTTTGTTCCCAAATTTCCGGTCCGGTTGATTCGTAATGCGCCAATGAATTACTTAAATTATCGTATTGGTTGGGTTTCCAAGCATTCGGGATTTCACTCACCAAACGCGACGAAACAGAATAGTATGAGCGAGGATCTTCAGGTTCAACATCAGTAGGACAAACAATTACATTGGCACCAAAGGCACGCAAGGCATCTACTTTTTCTTTGCTTTGTTTATCGGTGGTGGTAAAAATACATTTGTATCCTTTAATCACCGCTCCAATGGCTAAGCCCATGCCGGTATTACCACTGGTTCCTTCAATAATGGTGCCGCCCGGTTTTAAGCGCCCGTCTTTTTCGGCATCTTCAATCATTTTAATGGCCATGCGGTCTTTGATTGAATTACCGGGATTAAAGGTTTCAACTTTGGCATATACCTCACAAGGTAAATCCTTTGTAATGCGGTTTAATCTTACCAATGGTGTATTGCCAATGGTTTCTAATATGTTTTTACAAGCTTTCATGGTTAATTGCTTAATTCGCCCCTCAAATTTTTTTGAAGTAAAGCGATTGTTTTTTGATGCGTTAGTTTTTGTCCGAGTACAAACATCAGTTTGGTGACGGCACTTTCGAAAGTTAAATCGGCTCCGCTCACCACCCCAATTTTTTTAAGATGGGCACTGGTTTCGTACATGCCTTGTATAACCGAACCTTCGGCACATTGGGTAATGTTTAAAATAATGATGCCCTTTGCAATGGCTTTTTTTAATTCATCGGTAAACCAGGCGTCGGTACTGGCGTTACCGGCACCAAATGTTTCGAGGATCACCGCCTTAATGCCCGGTGTATTTAAAATGGCTGAAGTAATTTTTTTACTGATACCGGGAAACAGTTTTAAAACAGTGATGTCGTTATCTAATTTTGTATGGCTGATTAAAGCTTTTTTAGTGGGTTTTAAGCGTGCGTTTTTATTGTAATGAATGTTTACGCCTGCTTCTGCTAAAGCGGGGTAGTTTGGGGATTTAAACGCGTCGAAATGTGCGGAGTTGTATTTAAATGTTCGGTTGCCTCTGTATAATTTATATTCAAAATAAACGCATACTTCGCGAATAATGGATTCACCCTTTTCTTTTGCCCCTGCAATTTCAATGGCTGTGATTAAGTTTTCTTTTCCGTCGGTACGAATAATACCTATGGGTAATTGTGAGCCGGTTAACACAACAGGTTTGTTTAAGTTTTCTAACATAAAGCTTAAAGCTGAAGCTGTGTAACTCATGGTATCACTGCCGTGCAGGATCACAAAACCGTCGTGTTTGTTGTAATTCTTTTGGATGATTTGCACCAATTCAATCCATATGTCAGGATTCATGTTCGACGAATCAATCGGTTCTTCAAATGCAATGGCACTTAAATCAATATCAAATTTATGAAGTTCAGGAATTTGTTTGCTGAGCGATTTAAAATCAAATGGTTTTAACTCACCACTTTTTGCATCCTGCATCATGCCAATGGTGCCACCGGTATAGATTAAAAGGACAGAGGATTTTTTGCGCATATTTTTTTTGGAAATCGGAAAAAATTAAGAGGCAGAAAACAAAATGAAGATAAATTCTTCTTGCTGTTGACTGCCTCTTTTTTAAATTGTTAGAACGGCAAATCGTCGTTATCGTTAATGTTTGCAGTAAACACCGGTGGCGGTGTTGCACCTGTTGATGCAGTTTGCGCAGTGTTGCTTGCACTAGGTGCCGAACCGGCTGCCATGCGCTCAATACGCCATGCTTCGAGCGTGTTAAAATATTTTACGCCTTGCGGACCATTCCATTCTCTGCCACGTAAATTAAATTGGATTTTAATTTCATCGCCTTCCGAAAATTGATCCAACATGCTGCATTTATCTTGTGTGACTTGAAAACTAACGTGTTGCGGATAGGGTGTGTTGGCTTCCGTTGTTAATACAAATTCTCTTTTTTGAAAACGATCGCTTACTTTCTGCGTATCGAATTTTACTTTAAGTGTTCCTGTTACTTCCATGATATATTGATTTTATGAATTACAAATAATAGCTTCTAATTTATACAAATTAATCAATTCGCAAGAAACACTTTTATTAAATTAAAGTAACACCATCCATGCTTCCTTCACTTGATTCATTTCTAAAAGCGTTTGCGCATAACGATGTTGCTCTTCAATATTGCTAAAACTTTTTAAGCCCTTTTTAAAAGCACTTACATCTTCTGCACTTGGTAATTGTTCAACACTGCCCAACAAACCTAAGTTATTTCCGCTTAACACCTTGCTATGTTTTATAGAATCAGGGATGGCATCATAACCTATGCCAATACTGGTGATGGGTTTTTGAACCTCAAACAAGGCATCACCATTGGCACGGCAATACCAATTATCGCCCATGCGGGCCACCAAATCTATCTTGTGGGTGTCGATTTGATTGTTTTCGTTGAGCACCGTTTCGCTGATGTGAAATTTAAGCACTTCACAAATCACCAAATTGCCTGCTCCTCCTTGTTTTCCGAGCTCTTTTACTTCAATTACTTTGCATTCAATTTGAACCGGACTTTCTTTTACCCGAAATGGTTTAATGTCTTCCGATGGAATAGGGGTGAAGCCTGATTTAAGGAATTCATTTACGCCTTTTGGAAAAGGACTACTACTTAAACTCGTTTGTTGAACCATGTTATAATTCACCACATTAATCACCACCTCAGGCACTTCTTTTACATTTAAAAGGGTATCCTTTGGCGCCCCGGTTCTGCCGCTGTAAGCCGGCGAAAAAACCAAAATTGGGGGATTTGAGGAGAACATATTAAAAAAACTGAATGGCGCTAAATTCGGTTCGCCATTCAAACTAATGGTGCTGGCAAAGCAAATAGGGCGGGGGGCGATGGCGTTTTGCAAATACTTCTGAATTTGCATTACCGTAAGGTCTTTTGGTTGAATCGTTAACATCTAACAAAGGTAAGGATAAACAACATAATTATTGATTACCCTTTTTTTCAGCAGAATAAAAGCAGATTAAATTTTAATGGCCCTGGTCATTTCGCGTTTGCCCGGCGGACCTTTTATGGATTCAACTTTAAAGCCAATATCTTTAAGTTGCCGTTTAAAACTGCCTTTGGCACAAAAAGTAACCATGATGCCGCCCTGAAGCATAAACCTATACACTTTTTCCAAAATATCTTTCGACCATAATTCAGGATTTGTTTCAGGGGCAAAGGCATCAAAATAAATGAGGTGATAATTTGTATCGAATGGATAATCCAAAATGTCGCCTTGTACTTTTTTTATTTGAAAATGCGACGAAACGCTTTGCCATTGTTGCCATTTACTCTCCAAAATATTTTGCACAATGTGGTGCTGCTCCATATCAAATTGTTTTTCGAGATGTAAAGCCTTATAAAGGTCTTTATTAAGCGGAAATTTCTCTATACCTGTGTAATGCAATTGCCAATGGTTTTTTGAAGCCTCTATGGCGCTTAGAATCGCATTTAAACCGGTGCCAAAGCCTAGTTCAAATAACGACAGTTTGTGCCCAAATTTTTCAATGGCAGGTATTAGTCCATGTTGAATAAAAATATGTTTGCTTTCTTGTATGGCCCCATGCTTCGAATGGTAAGTGGCTTGTAAGGCTTTGTTGATAAGGCTTGGCGATCCGTCGCCGGTAATGATTATTTCTAAAGGATGAAGCTGCGAATTCATCGTTTAAACAATTGAAATTTTTAACGAAATTAATACTCTTCAATTAAACCACAATAAAAAAACCCCACTTATTAAGTGGGGTTTTTTAAAATATAATTTAGAAATGAATTATACTTCTTCGCCAACTTCTTGTTTGCTGGCCATTAAGCGTTCGTATTCTTCTTTGCTGCCAACCACTAATTTTTCGTATTGACGTAAGCCGGTACCAGCAGGAATTAAATGTCCAACAATTACGTTTTCTTTTAATCCTAACAATGTATCTACTTTTCCGTTTACAGCGGCTTCGTTTAACACCTTGGTTGTTTCCTGGAAAGAGGCTGCAGAAATCCAACTGTTGGTTTGTAAAGAGGCACGTGTAATACCTTGTAAAATTGGGTTCGCTGTTGCAGGAACTGCATCACGGGCTTCAATTAACTTCTTGTCTTTACGTCTTAGAACAGAGTTCTCGTCACGTAATTTACGCGCAGTAATAATTTGACCACGTTTTACTTCGCCGCTGTCGCCCGGTTCAATCACTACTTTTTTACCAAAAATAGCGTCGTTTTCCGACATAAAATCAGCTTTGTTAATTAGTTGTTGTTCTAAGAACATGGTATCGCCCGGATCAACAATTTCAACCTTACGCATCATTTGACGAACAATGGTTTCGAAGTGTTTATCGTTTAATTTTTGACCTTGTAAACGGTATACCTCTTGAATTTCATTCACCAAATATTCTTGAACAGCTGTAGGGCCTTTAATTGCTAAAATATCACCAGGGCTGATAGCGCCATCAGATAAAGCATCACCGGCTTTCACGAAATCGTTTTCTTGAACCAAAATGTGTTTACTTAAGTTCACCAAATAACGACGTTGTTCGCCTGTTTTCGCTTCAACTACTACTTCACGGTTACCACGTTTAATTTTTCCGAAAGAAACGATACCGTCAATCTCACTTACTACAGCAGGATTACTTGGGTTACGTGCTTCGAATAATTCAGTTACACGCGGTAAACCACCAGTGATATCACCTGTTTTACCGGTAACACGAGGAATCTTCACCAAAATTTGACCCGGTTCAATTTTCGCGCCTTCAGCAATAATGATGTGGGCACTTACCGGAATATTGTATGATTTTAATGATTCACCTTTTTTATCTACGATACGAATGAGTGGACTCATGGTTTTATCGCGGCTTTCAATAATTACTTTTTCGCGGAAACCTGTTTGTTCATCACTTTCTTCACGGAAGGTTACGTTTTCTTTAATGTGTTCGAATTCAACTGTACCACCAAATTCGGATACGATAACAGCGTTGTATGGATCCCAATCACATACCAAGTCGCCTTTTTTCACTTTTGCACCCGGTTTAACATACAAGTTCGAACCATAAGGAACGTTACCGGTTGTTAAGGTAATACCAGTGTTAAGATCAATAATGCGCATTTCGGTTGAACGGCCAATTACGATGTTTACTTTGCTGCCTTCTGCGTTTACACGCTCAACAGTACGTAATTCATCGATTTCAAGGATACCATCGTATTTTGCAACCAAGCTGCTTGATGCAGCCGTGTTACTTGCTGTACCACCCACGTGGAATGTACGCAATGTTAACTGTGTACCCGGCTCACCAATTGATTGTGCTGCAATTACACCTACTGCTTCACCTAACTGAACAATGCGTCCGTTAGCCAAGTTACGGCCATAACATTTAGCACAAACACCAGAGCGACTTTCGCAGGTTAATACCGAACGAATGTCAACAGTTTCAATAGGCGATTTGTCGATAATGGCTGCAATGTCTTCAGTAATTACTTCACCACCGGCAAGAATTAACTCACCTGTTGTTGGATGGAATACATCAGAAACAGAAGTACGACCTAAAATTCTATCATATAATGTTTCAACTACATCATCGTTATTTTTCAAAGCTGTCATGCTTAAACCACGAAGGGTACCGCAATCAGATTCGTTGATGATTACATCTTGTGCAACGTCAACCAAACGACGGGTTAAGTAACCCGCATCGGCTGTTTTAAGGGCCGTATCGGCCAAACCTTTACGTGCACCGTGGGTTGAAATAAAGTATTCTAAAATGGATAAACCTTCACGGAAATTCGATAATACAGGATTCTCGATAATTGAAGTGGTGGTATCACCTGCTTTTTGAGGTTTTGCCATCAAACCGCGCATACCGCTCAACTGCTTAATTTGTTCCTTACTACCACGAGCACCTGAATCCAACATCATAAACACCGGATTAAAGCCTTGACGGTCGTTGCTCAAAGTATCCAACACTTTTTTGGTTACTTTCGAGTTGGTATGCGTCCAAATATCAATAATTTGGTTGTAACGCTCGTTGTTGGTGATGAAACCCATGTTGTAGTTGCTGATTACTTCATCAACCAACACTTGTGATTCATCAATAATTTTCATTTTTTCAGGAGGCGTTTGAATGTCACCCAAGTTAAATGATAAACCACCTTTGAAGGCTGTGCGGAAACCTAATTCCTTAATATCATCTAAAAACTTGGCTGTTTTAGCCATACCTGTTTTCTTCACCACCATACCAATGATGTCGCGAAGAGATTTTTTGGTCAATAATTCGTTGATATAACCTACTTCATGAGGCACTACAATGTTAAATAACACGCGGCCGGCAGTGGTATCAATAATTTTGTTTACCAATTTATCGCCTTCCAAAGCATTGGTGATTTTTATTTTGATTTGAGCATGTAAATCCACACTCTTTTCATTCACAGCAATTACTACCTCTTCAGCGCTATAGAAAATTTTACCTTCGCCTTTTACAACGTCGTTCGGTAAATTCTTTTTCGATTTGGTTAAGTAATATAAACCAAGCACCATATCCTGAGAAGGTACAGCAACCGGCGCACCGTTTGAAGGATTTAAAATGTTATGCGATGCCAACATTAAGATTTGCGCTTCCAAAATGGCTGCGTTTCCTAATGGCACGTGCACCGCCATTTGATCACCGTCGAAATCGGCATTAAAGGCTGTACAAACCAATGGATGTAATTGAATGGCTTTACCTTCAATTAATTTTGGTTGGAAAGCTTGAATACCTAATCTGTGTAAGGTTGGGGCACGGTTTAATAAAACAGGATGTCCTTTTAAAGCGTTTTCCAAAATATCCCAAACAATTGGTTCTTTTTTGTCAACTATTTTCTTTGCTGATTTTACTGTTTTAACAATACCACGCTCAATCATTTTACGAATGATAAATGGTTTGAATAATTCAGCTGCCATTTCTTTTGGCAATCCGCATTCGTGTAATTTTAATTCAGGTCCTACAACAATTACCGAACGTGCCGAATAATCTACACGTTTACCCAATAAGTTTTGACGGAAGCGACCTTGTTTACCTTTTAATGAATCAGATAATGATTTTAAAGGACGGTTGCTATCGGTTTTAACGGCATTGGATTTACGTGAATTATCGAACAATGAATCAACCGATTCTTGTAACATACGTTTTTCGTTACGTAAGATTACATCGGGCGCTTTAATTTCAATTAAACGCTTTAAACGGTTGTTACGAATAATCACACGACGGTATAAATCATTTAAATCGGAAGTGGCGAAACGACCACCATCCAATGGCACCAAAGGACGAAGTTCAGGCGGAATAACCGGCACAACTTTAACAATCATCCACTCAGGCTTATTCACCACGTTTTGATTGGCTTGTCTGAAGGCTTCAATTACTTGAAGACGCTTAAGGGCTTCATTTTTACGTTGTTGAGAAGTTTCAGTGTTGGCTTTGTGGCGTAAATCGTAAGATAATTCATCCAAATTTAAGCGGGCCAATAAATCTTGAACGGCTTCAGCACCCATCTTCGCCACAAATTTATTTGGATCATTTTCATCCAACAAATTGTTTTCTTTTGGCAAGGTATCAACAATGTTGAGGTATTCTTCTTCCGTTAAGAAATCCAAATAACTTACACCGTTTTCGGCTGCAATACCGGCATTGATTACTACATAACGTTCGTAGTAAATAATCATGTCTAATTTTTTTGTTGGTAAGCCCAACAAGTAACCAATTTTGTTAGGCAATGAACGGAAATACCAAATGTGTGCAACAGGCACTACCAAGTTGATATGACCCATGCGCTCGCGACGAACCTTCTTCTCTGTAACTTCAACTCCGCAACGGTCGCAAACAATGCCTTTGTAACGAATGCGCTTGTATTTACCGCAATGACATTCGTAATCTTTTACCGGACCAAAAATACGTTCGCAAAACAAACCATCTCTTTCAGGCTTGTAAGTACGGTAGTTAATGGTTTCAGGTTTCAAAACCTCACCGCTTGAACGACGCAGAATGGTTTCTGGCGAAGCTAAACTGATGGTGATTCTTGAGAAATTTGATTTTTGTTTGTTATCTCTTCTTAACGCCATGTTAATTATGATGATTTTTCGTTAGTGAAATTTTTTCTCACTCTTTTTTGTCATGCTGAGTTAGCGAAGCATGAGTTACTTAAAGCGATACTTTATTCAAGCATCGCTTTAAGTGAACTTTTTAGTCCATAGTAATATCTAATGCCAAGCCTTTTAACTCATGGAGCAATACGTTGAATGACTCAGGTATGCCCGGAGTAGGGATGTTTTCACCTTTTACAATGGCTTCATAAGCTTTTGCACGGCCAGTCACATCATCCGACTTAACAGTTAATAATTCTTGTAACACATTGGCTGCACCGTATGCTTCCAAAGCCCAAACTTCCATCTCACCAAAACGCTGACCACCAAATTGTGCTTTACCGCCCAATGGTTGTTGTGTAATTAATGAGTAAGGTCCGATTGAACGGGCATGCATCTTATCATCCACCATGTGACCCAATTTAAGCATGTAAATGATACCCACTGTTGCAGGTTGATCAAAACGCTCTCCGGTTCCACCATCGTACAAGTAAGTACGACCATATTGTGGTAAGCCTGCTTTTTTGGTGTATTCGTCAATTTGGTCAACGGTTGCACCATCAAAAATAGGTGTTGAGAACTTTAAACCTAACTTATCACCGGCCCATGCCAGTACAGTTTCATAAATCTGACCCAAGTTCATACGCGAAGGTACGCCCAATGGATTTAAAACGATATCAACCGGAGTGCCATCTTCTAAGAAAGGCATGTCTTCTTCTTTTACGATACGGGCAACGATACCTTTGTTACCGTGACGACCCGCCATTTTATCACCCACTTTTAACTTACGTTTTTGAGCGATGTAAACTTTGGCCAATTGCACGATACCATTTGGTAACTCGTCACCAACAGTAATTTGGAATTTTTCGCGTTTGTATTTTCCTAAATAATCGTTGTATTGGATTAAGAAGTTATGCAACAATCTTTCGATTTGTTCATTTTTATCTTTATCCGTTGTCCAGTTACCCGGATTTACTTCGCTATAATCAATACGCTCCAATAATTTTTGTGTGAATTTGGTACCGCGAGGCACTACTTCTTCACCCAAAATATTGGTAACACCTTGTGAAGTACGGCCATTTACTAACACGAATAATTTGTCAACTAATTTTAATTTTAAGTTGTAATTATTTTTTTCGTAGTCAGAATCCAGTTTTTCAACCAATGGTTTTTCTTCGGCTTTGGCTTTTTTATCTTTAATAACGCGTGAGAATAATTTTTTATCAACGATAACACCTTTGATAGAAGGAGAAACACGCAATGAAGCATCTTTCACGTCACCGGCTTTATCACCAAAAATGGCACGTAATAATTTCTCTTCCGGCGACGGATCGGTTTCACCTTTAGGGGTTATTTTACCGATTAAGATATCGCCTTCTTTTACTTCAGCACCAATGCGGATAATACCTTTTTCATCTAAATCCTTTGTAGCATCTTCGCTTACGTTAGGGATATCAGGTGTAAGTTCTTCCATACCACGTTTGGTATCGCGAACTTCTAAAGTATATTCATCGATGTGAATTGAAGTGAAAATATCATCACGAACAATTTTTTCGTTGATTACGATCGCATCTTCAAAGTTGTAACCTTTCCATGGCATGAAGGCCACTTTTAAGTTACGGCCCAAGGCCAATTCACCATCTTGTGTAGCATAACCTTCGCACAATACCTGACCTCTTGAAACTTTATCACCTTTCTTCACGATTGGTTTTAAGTTCATGGTGGTGCTTTGGTTGGTTTTTTGGAATTTGGTGAGCTTGTATGCTTTTACATCACCTTCGAAGCTTACTAATTTTTCTTCTTCGTTGCGGTTGTAACGGATCACGATTTCGCGTGCATCAACATATTCAACTATACCTTCGCCTTCAGCATTGATTAATACGCGGCTATCTTCAGCAACACGTGCTTCGATACCGGTACCAACGATTGGGGCTTGTGGACGCAATAATGGAACAGCTTGACGTTGCATGTTTGAACCCATTAAGGCGCGGTTAGCATCATCATGTTCCAAGAAAGGAATTAAAGAAGCCGCGATGGATGCAATTTGATTTGGCGCAATGTCCATCAAATGCACTTTTTCAGGCTCTAGAATAGGGAAATCACCTTCGTAACGTGCAGTTACTTTTTTGGTTTTAATATTTCCTTTATCATCTAAATCAACGTTTGCTTGCGCAATATTTTTTTGATCTTCTTCTTCAGCTGTTAAATAAGTAATTGGTTTGTTGATGTCCAATTTACCATTGGTAACGCTGCGGTAAGGGGTTTCAATGAAACCTAACTTGTTCACTTTGGCGTAAACGCACAAAGACGAAATCAAACCGATGTTTGGACCTTCAGGTGTTTCGATGGTACACAAACGACCGTAGTGGGTGTAGTGAACGTCACGAACCTCAAAGCCCGCGCGTTCGCGACTTAAACCACCTGGCCCGAGTGCCGATAAACGACGCTTGTGGGTAATTTCAGACAATGGATTTGTTTGATCCATGAACTGAGATAACTGGTTGGTTCCGAAGAAAGAGTTAATAACAGAGCTTAATGTTTTTGCGTTGATTAAGTCGGTAGGCGTAAACACCTCGTTGTCGCGCACATTCATGCGTTCGCGGATGGTACGAGCCATACGGGCTAAACCAACACCAAATTGAGAATACAATTGTTCACCAACGGTACGTACACGACGGTTCGACAAGTGATCGATATCATCAACATCTGTTTTTGAATTGATTAATTCAATTAGATATTTAATAATCAAAATCATGTCTTCCTTCGTTAATACACGAATTTCGGCAGGGATGTTTAAGCCCAACTTTTTGTTGATGCGGTAACGACCAACTTCACCTAAATCGTAACGTTTGTCGGAGAAAAATAATTTATCGATAACGCCGCGTGCTGTTTCTTCATCAGGTGGTTCGGCGTTACGTAATAAGCGGTAAATAAATTCAATGGCTTCTTTTTCAGAATTGGTTGAATCTTTTTGAAGGGTGTTGTAGATGATGGCAAAATCAGCTGTATTTACATCTTGTTTGTGTAAGATGATTGATTTTACACCAGCGTCAACGATAAGGTCGATGTGTTCATCTTCCAACAAAGTTTCGCGGTCTAATACCACTTCATTTCTTTCAATTGAAACAACTTCTCCGGTATCTTCGTCAACGAAATCTTCCAACCATGTTTTTAAAACACGGGCGGCTAATTTACGACCCACTTCACGTTTAAGACCGGCTTTGCTAACTTTCACTTCATCGGCTAAACCAAAAATTTCGAGAATTTGTTTATCACTCTCAAAACCAATGGCGCGTAACAATGTGGTTACCGGAAGCTTTTTCTTACGATCGATGTATGCGTACATCACATTGTTGATGTCGGTTGCGAATTCGATCCAGCTGCCTTTAAATGGAATAACGCGTGCGCTGTATAATTTTGTTCCGTTGGCGTGACGGCTTTGGCCGAAAAACACACCCGGAGAACGGTGTAATTGAGATACAATTACGCGTTCGGCACCGTTTATAATAAATGAACCTTTAGGCGACATGTAAGGGATGGTTCCCAAATACACATCTTGCATAATAGGTTCAAAATCTTCATGTTCAGGATCTGTACAATAAAGGTATAATTTAGCCTTTAAAGGAACAGAATAGGTTAATCCGCGTTCGATACACTCATCGATGGCGTAGCGAGGCGGGTCAATGTAATAATCCTTAAATTCCAGCACGAAATTGTTGCGTGCATCGGAAATTGGGAAATTCTCGGCAAACACTTTGAATAACCCTTCTTTTTTACGGTTTTCAGGTGTTGTTTCGAGTTGGAAAAAATCCTGGAAGGATTTTAACTGAATATCAAGAAAATCTGGATATTCGATTGGAAATTTGTTTGACGAGAAATTTACTCGTTTTAAATTTTTTGTACTTGCAGCCAATGTAAATTAGTTATTACGTTAATACAATTATGACTTAATTAGTTCCGGCTATTTTATTAAAAAAGGGTTGAATAACCGCCATATTGATTGTTGCAATATGGCGGTATTTCATTTTGGCTACCCAAAAATTGTTTGGGTGAATTACTTCACTTCAACTTTAGCACCAGCTTCTTCTAAAGCTTTTTTAATTGCTTCAGCTTCTTCTTTACCAATACCTTCTTTAACCGGTTTTGGAGCACCGTCAACTAAATCTTTTGCTTCTTTCAAGCCTAAGCCTGTTAAGTCTTTTACAACTTTTACAACACCTAATTTAGCAGCACCTGCTTCTTTAAGGATTACATCAAAAGTTGTTTTAACAGCTGCGGCTTCTGCGCCACCGCCACCTGCAACAACTACTGCAGCAGCAGCAGGTTCGATTCCGTATTGATCTTTTAATACAGTTGCTAATTCCTGTACTTCTTTTACTGTTAAGCTTACTAATGATTCAGCGATTGCTTTTATATCTGCCATTTTAATTAATTTTAATTTGTTTGTTTATTTATTTGTTTAATTGTGATGAAGCGATGTTTTCCTTCATCAGATTGTTTTTTAACAGTTATGCTGCAGCGTCTTCGCTACCGCCTTTGTTTTCTAAAGCACCTATTACGCGTTTAATTGGCGATTGTAATAACATGATTACATCAGCAATTAATTCGTTTTTAGATTTCAGACCAACCAAAGCATCCAATTGCGAATCGCCTAAGAAGATCATTTCTTCAACATAAGCACCCTTTAAAGCGGGTTTTTTATCGGCTTTGCGGAATTCTTTGATCACCTTGGCAGGTGCATTCGATGTGTCGGTAAACATTAAGGCTGTTTCGCCTTTTAAAGCAGGAATTAACTCAGCTAAACGACTATCGTTAGCACGTTCAATGGCCTTTTTTAATAAGGTATTTTTAACAACGGTTACAGAGATTTTTTTCTCGAAACATTGTTTACGGAAAGCGTTAACTTTTTCAACTGTTAAGGTTGAACAATCTGCTAAATAGATTTTATCGTTGGCATTTAATTTTTCAACCAACGCTTCAATCACCTGTGTTTTTTCGGTTTTATTCATTTTTTAGCAGTGTTTTAGGTAAATAATTTAGGGTCGATTGTAATACCAGCACTCATGGTTGAACTCATGGTAACAGATTTTACATATGTACCTTTTGCGCTAGAAGGCTTTAATTTAACGATGGTTTGTAACAATTCTTGCGCGTTTTCAGCAATTTTATTAGCATCAAAAGATGCTTTGCCGATACCTGCGTGAATAATTCCAGCCTTGTCAACTTTAAAGTCGATTTTACCGCCTTTTGAGTCTTGAACAGCCTTACCAACTTCCATGGTTACAGTACCTGTTTTAGGATTTGGCATTAAACCACGAGGGCCTAATACACGACCTAAAGCACCTACTTTACCCATTACCGAAGGCATGGTGATAATTACATCTACATCTGTCCATCCACCCTTGATTTTCTCAATGTATTCGTCTAATCCAACGTAATCGGCACCTGCTGCTTTAGCTTCTGCTTCCTTATCAGGAGTTACAATCGCCAAAACACGCAAGGTTTTACCAGTACCGTGAGGTAAGGTAACAGTACCGCGTACCATTTGATTAGCTTTACGTGGGTCAACTCCTAAACGGATCGCGAGATCCACAGAGGCATCAAATTTAGTGGTTGTGATTTCTTTCACAATCTTTGACGCGTCTGCAACGGAGTAATGCTTGCTAGCGTCGTATTTGCCGATAGCTGCTTTTCTTTTTTTAGTCAACGTTGCCATTTGTTAAGCTTTGTTTTTAATTGATTAATAATTGATTAATACGGTTTTTGACCGCTAACGGTAACACCCATGCTACGAGCTGTACCAACTACCATGTTCATGGCTGATTCGATTGTAAAACAGTTCATGTCAACAATCTTGTCTTCCGCAATTTTACGAACTTGGTCCCAAGTTAATGAACCCACTTTCTTACGATTGCTGGTAGCCGAACCGGCTTTAATTTTAGCATGCTCCATGATTTGGATTGCAACCGGTGGACGTTTGATAACGAAATCGAACGACTTATCGGTATAAACATTAATCATTACAGGTAAAACTTTTCCAGCGCTCTCTTGTGTACGGGCGTTGAATTGTTTACAGAACTCCATGATGTTTACACCTTTGGCACCTAATGCAGGACCAATAGGAGGCGAGGGGTTAGCAGCTCCACCTTTAATTTGCAATTTTACAATTGCCGATAACTCTTTTGCCATTTTATTGTTTGTTTATTTGTTTATTGTGGTTTTTCGCCTGAGCTCCAATAACTATCGGAGTACTTTGAGTTGGAAGCAGCAAAGCACCTCAGTTGGCTAGTCAACCATCAATTTCTTATTATTCAATTTCTACTTCACCAAAGTTTAATTCAACCGGTGTTTTACGTCCAAATATTTTTACTGTTACTTTAATCTTACGTTTGTCTTCCATCACTTCTTCAATAACGCCATTAAAGCCGTTGAAAGGACCGTTGATTACTTTTACTGATTCGCCAACGGTGTAGTTGGTAGTGATGGTGCCTTCGCTTTCAACCAATTCATCTACTTTACCTAAAATACGATTCACCTCGCTCAAGCGCATTGGTACAGGGTTTCCGCCTTTGGTTTCACCCAAAAAGCCAATCACACCGGTGATGTTTTTAATCACGTGAGGTACTTCACCTGCTAAGTTGGCTTCAATCAGCACATAACCCGGATAAAACGAACGTTCTTTGGTGGTTTTTTTTCCGTTTCTGATTTGGATAACCTTTTCAGTAGGGATCAACACTTGCGACACGTAATCGTTTAATTTTAAACGTGTAATTTCAACTTCAATATATTGTTTTACCTTTTTCTCTTGCCCACTAATAGCACGTACAACGTACCATTTTTTGCTCGAGTTGTCGGTTTTAACTAATTCTGCCATTTTATAATAATTTTAAACCCTGATTATTTAATCATTTCGTAAGCTTGTTTCATCAATACTTCAAAAATGAAGTCCATTGAAAACACAACCAAGGCAATAATTACTGATGAAATCATTACAACAATTGCGCTGCTTTGCAATTCGGGCCAAGTTGGCCAGCTAACTTTGTTAAGCAGTTCGTTTTTTGTTTCAGAAAGATAGGTTCCTATTTTGCTCATTTTAATTTCTAATTAACGTTACTTATTTTAGTTTTTGGTTTTAATTTAACCTTAAACTATCTCTTCGCACGGGCGGAGAGATTCGAACTCCCATCTGCGGTTTTGGAGACCGTAATTCTACCCTTGAACTACGCCCGTAATTTGTGAATTTTTAACGCTTTTAAAGCCCGACTAAAAATGGCAAAATGGCACCCGGTTATGGGAGCCATTTCGCCTATATTTATGACTATGGCTTAGTCTAAAATTTCAGTTACTTGACCAGCACCTACGGTACGTCCACCTTCGCGGATAGCGAAACGTAAACCTTTATCCATAGCGATGGCATTAATCAAGTTAACAGTGATTGTTACGTTATCACCAGGTAAAACCATTTCGCGACCTGCTTCTAATTCAATTTCACCGGTTACATCGGTTGTACGGAAATAGAATTGAGGACGGTATTTGTTTTGGAATGGTGTGTGACGACCACCTTCTTCTTTTTTCAAGATGTACACTTCAGCTTTGAACTTGGTGTGAGGTTTTACTGAACCTGGTTTACAGATTACCATACCACGTTTAATATCTTTTTTCTCGATACCACGTAATAATAAACCTACGTTATCTCCGGCTTCACCGTAATCTAAAATTTTACGGAACATCTCAACCCCAGTAATAGTAGAAGTTAAGTTTTCTGCACCCATACCAATGATTTGAACCGGATCAGCAGTGTTGATTGTACCTGTTTCGATACGACCTGTAGCTACAGTACCACGACCAGTGATCGTGAACACGTCTTCAACCGGCATCAAAAATGGCTTATCTTTTTCACGTGGAGGAAGTGGAATGTAAGTATCTACTGCATCCATTAATTCCATGATTTTATCAACCCATTTTGCATCGTTGTTTAATCCACCTAAAGCAGAACCACGAATAATAGGGGTGTTATCACCATCAAATTTATAGAAAGTCAATAATTCACGGATTTCCATTTCAACTAAGTCTAATAACTCAGCATCTTCAACCATGTCAACTTTGTTCATGAAAACAACCAATTTAGGCACACCAACCTGACGTGCTAAAAGGATATGTTCACGTGTTTGAGGCATAGGTCCGTCAGTTGCTGCTACTACTAAAATAGCACCATCCATTTGAGCCGCACCTGTAACCATGTTTTTAACGTAGTCAGCGTGACCCGGACAGTCAACGTGAGCATAGTGACGGTTAGCCGTAGCATACTCAACGTGTGAAGTATTAATTGTAATACCACGTTCTTTTTCTTCAGGAGCATTGTCAATTGAAGAGAAATCACGGATTTCGCATAAGCCTTTAGATGCTAATACGGTTGTAATTGCTGCAGTTAAGGTAGTTTTACCGTGATCTACGTGACCAATTGTTCCAATGTTTACGTGTGGTTTGGAACGGTCGAATTTTTCTTTTGCCATAGTTGTTATTGTTTAATTGTATTATTTATTGTTTTGTTTGTTTTTTTAAATAAAGCCTCTCCTTATAAAGGATATTCTTTTTTTGAGCTGTTGAGCAGGATTGAACTGCCGACCTCTTCCTTACCAAGGAAGTGCTCTACCACTGAGCTACAACAGCTTATATTCATTGTAAATTTCTTTACAATCTGCTCAAATTTCAGTCTTTTAATGAACGACCCACCACACATGCCAAAAGTCCCTCTGTTTGGGACTTTCAAAAACTTTTAAGCCGAATCATCAAGCCGTATTTTGTTTTTGTTGCCTCTGTAGGCGTATTTTTCAACTTCACTTAACCTAACACTAAAATGCTTTAGTGCTTTTTGTTGATATGTCGAAACATGTCAACGTAATTTCATTTTTTGTAGAGCGGAAGAAAATTCCTCCCGATGCATCGGGATAAATCTCAATTCGTCTCTCAATCTTTTGAGCGGAAGACGGGTCTCGAACCCGCAACCTCCAGCTTGGAAGGCTGGAGCTCTACCAATTGAGCTACTTCCGCTAATTTGTACAGCCAACAAACACTGCAGTGAATGTGTGTACTGACCAATAGCCGTGGGGACAGGAGGATTCGAACCTCCGAAGTCGAAACAACAGATTTACAGTCTGTCCCATTTGGCCACTCTGGTATATCCCCTTTACAAAAAAAGAGCCGAAGAAGGGACTCGAACCCCCGACCAGCTGATTACAAATCAGCTGCTCTACCAGCTGAGCTACTCCGGCTTTTAATGTTATGTTAAAGAACAAGCCCCTAAAAAGGGATTGCAAAGGTAATAATACTTTTGGAACGAGCAAAAAATCTATAAAAAAAATTGATATTTTTTTTGGTATAAAAAATTAGTTCCGTGTTATTTACGTCGGATGTTTAGTACGGCGCGGTAATTGACTTTCGCTTGACAAAAATTTACAGCGGAGAAGATTACAATTTTGCTACCAATAATACGACAAAATTGAATAATTAAAAAATATATTCGGTAGAATAAATCAATCATGGTGCGGGTTTGAACATCAGCAGTTCAGTAAACAGTAATTGCGGATATTTGCTATTAAAGTATCCATGGTCAGGTAAAAGTTGACATACGTCATGCAAGAAAATGACACATCTCAGTACAATGACAATTCAATGACAAATACCTTTGACCCAAGAATTTTAATTCATTCAATTACTAATATAATTCAAAATTTATGAAATCAAAAGGAGCAAAAAAACTGATGGCCACAGTACTTGGCATCGGATTTACAGGAATCGCCTTGATGGTGAGTTGTACCAAAACCAATCAAACTTTAGATGTAAAAACAGCCGATTTACCGGCCGTGGTAACTAATCCGGCAGACTTATTATGTGCTAAAACGGATAATGCGCCTACCATTGACGGAATTGTGGATGCAGTATGGGACAATGCCACACAATTAAACACAACAACACAAGTGCCTGATCCGGGCAATGGTTTGTTTAACGGTTATGTAGGCACACAATACCCTGTGTCGTTAAAATCGATGTATGATGGCACCTATGTTTATTTTTTGGCACAGTACGCCGATAATGATAAAAGTGTGCAGGTTTCACCTTGGTATTTTAATCCAACAACAAAAAGATGGGCGCAAGAACCTTCAGCAAAAACATTCGATTCGAATGGCAATATCACCAGAGATGGATGGGGTGAAGATAAATTGGCGTTTTTATGGAACATCGATAATTCAACTTCTAAATTTGCAGCGCAAACATGTTACGCAAGCTGTCATACATTTACACCATATCTCGATCCTACAACAACCCCTGCTACTGTGAAGTCGAATGCTAGCGGTAATCACTATACCAATGGTGCAAACGAAAAAATTGACATGTGGTGGTTAAAAATTGGCAGAGATCCAATTAACGGGCAGTTTTCGGATGAGTATCAAGATTGGGCCGGTGGACCATCGATTACGAATCTAGTAGGTGGTAGCGGTAATGGTCGTCACCAAGATGATCAAGTAGTAACCGGTTCTTCTACTAGTTACCCTTATGGTCCTGTGTATTCGGCCAATGTTGGTGGAACCAGCAACAATTCACAAACTTTTACACTAACTGTTATGGGTAAAACTTTAACTACTACTGCACCAAAATATTTAATTCCCGGTAAAACCGATTATTATTACATCTTGCAAACAGACATTGATGCAGGTGTGGCGAAACAAATTAAAGGCTTAGATACCTTGGGTGTATTAACCCTCAGTGATGGCAGCAAAATTGATCCAAATGTTGGTACAGATTATCAAAGAGTAGGAGATCCAATTTATGGTGGCGGTGGTCCTAAAATCATACCAAGTTATGTATCTATGCCTTTAACCAAAGGTCGTGCTGACATTAACTGTATGGTAAATTATACCGGTAGTGGTTGGGTAATTGAATGGAAACGTTTGCTTAAAACAACCGATGCGTTGAAACAAGATGTTGATTTTTCATCCTTGCAAGATCAGCCATTTGGTGTGGCAATATTTAATAAATCTAATTATCAACACGGTATTAAACCAAACTTGACATTGAAATTTCAAAAGTAAGGGTCATTATTTTGAAGAATTAATTCATTGAATTATTGATTAAAAAACTGAAATCATGTCAATTAAAAAAACAACAATTATTATGGTTGCCATTGTTGGCGCTATAGTAGGCTTGCAAAGTTGTTACAAGGTGGCTACTGTGCCTAAAAGTACAGTGGAAGAAGTAACAGCGAATGTGAGTTTCGCAACCGACATACAACCCATTTTAACTGCCAATTGCAGTGTAACGGGTTGTCATGCCGCCGGAGGACGCAGTCCGGATTTATCTGCAGAGAAGGCTTATAGCGTACTGAGTGGAGGCAATTATATTGATGTTAGCAATCCTGAAAACAGCAATATTTACTTATGGATTACCGGTAAAAAAACAACTCCAATGCCGCCGGCCGGTGCAAATCCTTCTAACTTAAATAATTTGGTATTGGCCTGGATTAAGCAAGGAGCCCCAAACAATTAAAAAAAAAGCATATGAAAAATAAATCAGTAAAATATATAAAAAACGGAACAAAGTATCTTTGTGTGCTTATGGCCTTGGTACTTTTGAATTCTACGATAAAAGCGCAAGACAGCACAGCAGCTAAACCTGCACCTGCATCTAATTTTGTGAAAAAAACATTTAACGGAAATTTAATCATCGATAACCAATCGGTGATGGTACCCGTAAAAGGTGTTTTTGAATTTATCATGCAGCATCGCTTTGGCAATGTGAACAATGGTTATTCAGACTTTTTTGGCCTGTATGCCTCTTCAAATATTCGATTAGGGTTTAACTATACGCCGATTGAAAATTTGCAATTGGGATTTGGTTTTACAAAGGAGCGTATGCAATGGGATGCAAATTTAAAGTACGCATTACTGAAGCAAGGTAAAACCGGCGGATCGCCTGTAAGTGTTACTTATTATGGCTTAGCGGCTGTAGATACACGTCCGAAGAAAGACAATTTTGTGAATGATTACGACCGATTGTCATACTTTCATCAATTGATTATAGCCAGAAAAATCAACAATGCTATTTCGGTTCAAGTGGCACCAAGTTTATCATGGTACAACAATGTAGAAGGTTATGTGAGTTCGAACGGTACCATTAAACCAAAAATGAAAAATGCACATTTTGCACTATCGTTTATGGGCGCTTATGCCATTACCGACAAGCTTTCGTTGATTGTGGATTATGATCAACCGCTTACTGAGCACATGAGTGATAATCCGAATCCGAATGTGAGTTTTGGATTGCAAATGGGTACAGCAACTCACACTTTTCAATTATTCTTAACCAATTATCATAGCATAGTGCCACAAACCAACAGTTTCTTCAATCATAATGATTATACCAAGGGTATGTATTTAATAGGGTTTAACATTGCTAAAAGGTAGATGATTGTTGAGCCTAAGTTGATTTAACAGACTATTTCACTTTTAAGAAAGCCAGATGGAAATCCATTTGGCTTTTTTTTTAATTGAAGGATGCACTTTGATTTTATGAAGCAAAAAATGAATATTTTTTTTGGTGTTTAAGATTTATTTTTCGATGGCTTGGTGAACGAAGCTAATCGCATGGTGCATTCAAAGTTGCGCAGAAGTCTTTCTATGACTGAGTTTCGGGCGCTCTGCAATAGTTCATTGCTAGTTAAAAAAAGATGTTTTTGATGATTAGAGTCAGTTCACATCCTGACATCTGTCAGTACAACTTATTTTGTCTTGGGAGTACCTTTACAACCGAAAGGAATAACAAACCTGATAAACTAAAACCAATTAATAACCAACAAACAATAACAATTATGAAAACTAAAGCAACAAGCAAACTGTTAACTGCCATTTTAGGAATTGGTGTTACAGCCATTGTATTTGTAACCAGTTGTAAAAAAGACAACAAGTATGAACAACTAACAGCAAGTAGCACAACATCATCAACTGATGTAATTAATGCCAGCATTGGGGGCTATCCACCAGCAAGTTATACAACAGCGGGTGCTTGGAAGGTAGACAAAGCACATAGTAATGTGATGTGGGAAACAAAATATTATGCAACAGGCGCTCCATTAACAGGTCGTTTTAACATTTTTGAAATCAAAGTAAAATTTGACGCTGCAAATCCAGGCAACTCGTCAATTAGTTCATGGGTTCAATTATCAACCTTTAACACCGGCGAACCAGGTAGAGATGCTTACGGAAAATGCGGTCCTGGTTACATGGGCATTAAATTTGATACCACTGCTAAAACATCTGCAACTGCCTTTACTTTAGCGCCTAGAGCAACAACAGATACTGCTAAGTTTGTAAGTACCAGCGTTGAAAGATTTGGTAGCGGATACATGGTAAAAGGTAACTTTACTTTCCGTGGTGTAACTGTTCCAATTTCGATGCCAATGTCTTATACCGGTATTTCTACCTTAACCAATGCAACTACAGGCAAAAAAACCGACAGAGCAGGTTTATATGGTTCGTTTGATATCAATGCGAATACAGTGTTTGGGGTAAATTCAACTTCAATCAATGATGTGGTAACAATAAGGGTCGACTGTAACATGGTCAACAACACTTATTAATAATTGAAAATAGAAATAGTAATAAAACTTAAAAAACAAATTCAAATGAAAACAATCAAAAATATTGCCCTAATAGCCATCGTGTTTTTATTAGGACTAACATCTTGCAAAAAAACCAATGATTTTGGTGGAAGCGCAACCATTAAAGGAACAGTAACTTTAAAAGGTGCGGCAGTGAATAAAGCCATTGTATACATAACTTTTAATGCTACATCAGCAAGCAGCACACACAACGCTACAACCATTACCGATGATGCCGGAAACTATTCATTTGGTGGTTTGTTAAGAGGTGATTATTTTGTAACAGCAGAATACACCAATGCAAGCGGTCAAACTTTTACCTCAGGCGGTGGTCATGCAACAATTGGCGACAAGAAAGGTACTGTTACTGCTGATTTAACTGTACAATAAATTAAATATCATTCGATTGGAATTCATCCAATTGAGTAAATAAAATCAATACGGCAATCCAAATCGGATTGCCGTATTCTTGAAAAATTTTTGTTGAGATTGAAAAAGGAAACTGATAAAAAGTATTATCTTTCCATAAGGATTAAAGCATTCAATAAAAAAGTTATGAAAATCATACTAAGACATAAAGCACTATTCGTCATCGTTTCAATCACATTAAGTTTGATTGTTGCGTGCGAGAAAAAATATTTTGTAAAACCTCCGGGACCAAAAGTGGCGGTACAAACCACTGCACTGGAGGCTACTTACGTTAGCACAGCGCCATTAACTTTGAGTGATAGTTATTGGAAAAATGCCGATTACTTAAAAGTATCGGTTGGAAATTTAAACAAGAATGCCCTGTATTCGAATGGTTATTTAAACATGACCGGTACATATGGTGGTACAAGTTCTTTTAATGCCGGTGGTGATCCTAAGTTGACCATGAAAGCGGCATACGATGATTCTAAACTTTATATTTATGTTGAGTGGGTTGATAATAATTTGGATGCCACCAATGCTTTGGCCACTTTGTTAGGCGCGTCGGATCCTTTAAAATCAGATACAACAGGACAATGGACATCGCAAGGGAATAGTGATAAGATGGCGATTGCCTTTGATTTAAATAATTCTTCAAGTTCAGAAGGCACCTTTGTTGACAAAGGTTGTGCAGCTTCTTGTCACCAAGGAAAAATGCAACCGGCTGCAGGATCTGTTGATATTTGGTCGTGGGATGTTGCTACGACAGATGCTTTGGGTTATGCTGCTGATATGGTAACAGATGCCAACAAAGGCCTTGTTAAAGATACAGGTAATGCCATGGTTACTTCAAATAAAAAGGTACCCGGTAACCCACGATCGCAACCGGCTTACGAATGGAGCGGTGTAGATCAATCTTTTACCAGACCCGACGGTAAAACAACATTGTTGGATGCCGGTTATTATTTATTGAATACAACTGCAACCACAAATATCACACCTTTTATTGGCGATTATCATAAAGGTGATTTGGTTTATCACAATAGTGTTTATGGCTGTGGTCACTGTCATGGCGATGAAGGTGGAGGTGATGGTCCAAGTGGTTCAGCCACACCTTTTGCAGCAGTTGGATTTGCGAAAAAATATTCACGTGCAAGTTTAATTAGTTTTGCTTCGAGCGGCAACCATGAAGGTAATACTTATTGGTCGCAAGTACCAGCAGCCAGTGTAAATGATTTAATTGCTTATATCAAAGGATTGGGTGGTGTACCGGGTGTATTGTTGTCGCCTCCAAGCGGCAGTCATGCCGATGTTTGGTCGGTATCGAATGTTACCAGAAGCAGGATTAATGTAACACCACATACTTTGTATCAAGTGATTTTGGTGCGTAAATTAAACACCGGAAATGCGGATGACGTTCAGTTTACAACTCCTGAAGGAAAATCATATCCGTTTGGCATCGCATTAATGAATGCTGATGGAAAGAACCATATAGGATCCTTAAAACAAATGCTCACATTTAAATTGAAATAATTATGACAATCACTTCTGTTCATATCAAAATATTCGTTTTGGCAATTTTGTTTGCCTCATGCGAAAAGAAATATTTTAAACCACCGGTTATTGATCCGAATGCGACGATTAGTTTTTCGAAGGATATTCAACCTTTGTTTACCACCAATTGTACTTTGAGCGGATGCCACAATGGAAATGTTAAGCCCGATTTAACAAGCGAAAAAGCTTATAATTCTTTGATTGATGGTGGTTACACCGATACACTAAATCCATCAACAAGCCTAATTATGGTGAAGTTGAATACGAATATGCCGCCCAATAAACTTCCCGCAAGTGAAATTAACAAGGTGTTGAGTTGGATTAAACAAGGAACAAAATTAAACTAGTCTGTAAATAATAAAAAGCATGAAGAATATCTCAATCATTATGAAACCAAATTTTTTAAATAAAGCATTAATTGTATTCGCATCGTTACAATTGTGCACAGGCATGGTAAGTGCTCAACAAGCTGATTCTACTGCTGCTGCGGAAGAGAAACCTAAAAAAGATAACCGACCGGTAAAAAACATGTTTGAAAGTGGTTATTTGATGAACAGTCAAACGGCGATTATTCCAACCCCAAATACATTGGAATTTGTGATTCAACACCGATTTGGTTTATTAAACAGCAAGGATTTTGACTTGGGTGGATTGTATGCGCCATCGAATATTAGAATAGGGTTTAATTATTCTTTGAGCAAAAATTTGCAAGTTGGGTTAGGAACCACAAAGAATAATAAATTGCAAGATGTGAACATTAAGTATGCATTGTTAAAGCAAACTCGTTCGGGAAGTATTCCTTTGAGTATTACCTATTTTGGCAATGCCGCCATTGATGTTAGAAAGGATGTTTTCCCTAAAACAGTTGATCGTTTGACTTATTTTAATCAATTGATTATTGCGAGAAAATTTGGCGAAAAATTATCCTTACAATTGGCACCAAGTTATTCTCACTTCAACATCGTAGATTCATTGGTGAAACATGGTAATATAGCGGTGGCAGTAAGTGGTCGTTATAAAATTACCGAAGCCTTAGCGGTAACTGTTGAGTATGAACAAAATTTAACGTCACAAAATACAAAGGTGATTACTGTGAAGCCGAATTTAAGTTTGGGTTTAGAAGCTGCAACATCATCGCACGTGTTTCAAGTGTTTGTGAGTACCGGACAATCGATTATCAACCAATACAATGTGTTGTATAATAAAAATGATTTTGCTAAAATGGATTTTTGCATCGGCTTCAACATGACCCGTTTGTGGAATTACTAATTTAAGCGATTAATATATTGCCTTTCGGCAAAGAAAACTTCAGGTGTTACATCTGAAGTTTTTTTTTTTGAAAAAAGTGATTGCGATGGATGATTTTTAAGCAATGGCAAGTGTTTAAGTTGTTTGATCAACATGTTTTTTTGAGCAAATTATTTTTCTTCAACTGATCAAAATCATACGTTTCTTTGATGGCCATCATGCTGAAAAATCAGAATCAGCGCGTACTTTGAGTTTGTTATGAAACTAAAATTAGAAGGCATCAAAAATCAAATAAAACCGCCATTTTCTTCAATTTCATTGCAAAAAAATCAAATCAAATTTTCAATTTTCATAAAATAAATTATCCTTAAAAATCAATCGTATGTCTCAAAAGCCAGATGATCAAAACAAACACGATGATGCGGCCAGCGGTAGAAGAAATTTTCTCAAGTTGGGATTTCTTACAGCCGGATTAACCATTGCAGGTGGTGGCATCCAAAAAGTATTATCCGATCAGGAAGAACCGGCCAACAAAGAAACCGGTGAGAAAGTAAAATTACTGACACCGGATGGTAAATTGGTAGAAGTAGATTCAGCTTATCTAAAAGAACATTCACATCCTAAACACCATTGCGGTGCTTCACCTGATGAATCGCGTGTTGGTGTACCGGGAAAAAAATATGTAATGGTGATTGACTTGTCGCGTTGTAAAAACGCACTTAAATGCCAAAAAGCGTGTCAAAAACACCATCTGTTGCCTGCACAAGATAAGTGGTTAAAAGTATATAAAATGCAAGACACCGAGGATACAGCACCTTATTGGATGCCTAAACCTTGTTTGCATTGTGATAAGCCACCTTGCGTTAAGGTTTGTCCGGTTGACGCCACCTTTAAAAGAGAAGATGGTTTGGTGTTGATTGATAATGAGCGTTGCATTGGTTGTCGTTTTTGCATGGCTGCTTGCCCTTACTCAACTAGAACTTTTAACTGGGAAGAACCGCAACAACCTGAGTATGTAAACGAGATGGTGTATTCGCCTGAAACCAGCACACCGCGTAAAAAAGGTACAGTTGAAAAATGTGATTTCTGTCCGGATATGTTGAAACAAGGCAAATTACCGCATTGTGTTACTGCTTGCCCGAATGGTGTATATTATTTTGGCGATGCCAATGAAGATACTGTTACCAATGGTGATGAAACTTTGCGATTCAAACAATTGTTGAAAGACAAAGCTGCTTACCGTTATATGGAATCTTTAGGCACTGAACCTAGTGTGTATTATTTACCACCGGTTAACCGCTTGTTTCCATTTGTAGATAGCAACGGAGAAGAAAAAGAAAGTGATTCATAAAAAAAATAAAGTTATGGAAGAAACTAATAAACATATGAGTGAAAAAGAAGCAATAGAAATGCTTCATCATTATAACGACGATTTGTTACCTCAAAAATTTGGTAAAGCCGGAAAAATTTGGGTTGTATTTTTAGTGGCGGTGATTGTATTTGGATTATACAATTATGTGATTCAATTAAAGAAAGGCTTATCAATCACCGGATTAAGCGATACCGTTTCTTGGGGTATCTACATTTCGAACTTTGTATTTTTTGTGGCGGTGAGTTTGGTTGGATCATTAATTACAGCCGTGCTTAATTTGTTAAACGTTAGTTGGCGTGCGCCAATTACGCGTATGGCTGAGATCATTGCGGTAGCAGGAATTATCTTTGCAGGTTTAATCATTATCGTTGACATGGGTCGTCCTGACAGAATCATCAACATGTTTATACATGGTAGGATTCAATCGCCGATTATGTGGGACGTGATTGTGGTAACAACATACATGACCATTAGTTTGTTGTTCTTGTATTTTCCTTTGTTGCCGGGTATTTCGTTTTGCCGCGATCGGATGAAAAACATTCCGAAATGGCAACACAAAATGTATAAAATTTTAGCCTTGGGATGGAACAATAAACCTGCACAATACAAAATGGTTAAAAAAGCCATTACAATTTTGTCGGTGTTAATCATTCCGGTGGCTTTAAGTATACATACTGTAACATCATGGTTATTTGCCACTACATACCGTCCGGGTTGGGATAGTACCAACTTTGGTGCTTATTTTGTGGCCGGTGCCTTTATGGTTGGAGCTGCCGCTGTTATTGCGGGAATGTATGTGATACGTCATTTTTATAATAAATATGACGAATTAATCACTGATAAACACTTCGACAGAATGGGCCGTTTATTGGTGTTGCTGTCATTTATCTATTTGTATTTTACAATCAACGAGTATTTTATTCCGGGTTATAAAATGAAAGGTGATGAAGGCGCGCATTTAAAAGAATTGTTTATTGGGCATTATGCACCAATGTTTTGGTTGGTACAAATTTTCGGGATGTTTATTCCAATTATTGTGTTATTGTTTCCGCAAGGACGTAAACCGAGATCCATCTTTTTAATGTCAGTGTTTGTAATTATTGGTGCATGGTTTAAACGTTATTTGATTGTAATTCCAACCATGTTGCATCCTTTTTTACCATTGCAACAAGTACCTGAATCAGCTAAACATTATACAGCTACTTTGGCCGAATGGTCGATTACAGGCGCTTCATTGGCAGGTGCCTTGTTGGTGATTACCTTGTTCATTCGTTATTTTCCGATTATTTCAATTTGGGAAGTGGCTGAAGAAAGAGGTGTTTCGCATTACACCATTTACAAACATTTAAATGAGCAAGAATAAAAATCAAACTAAAAAATATTGATTATGATACATAATAAAACATATTTGCAGCTTAAAAAAACCAAAAGGGTTTTGCTATTATTGAGTTTGATTTTTGTGTTTGTGGCACGTTCATTTGCAGGCAATGACGGCGAAGCAACCAAAATTACGCCAAACTTTAAATTAAGTTATAAGATTATTGACGGTAAACCGAGTATTAAGGTTGAGCTTTCTTATAAAGACGGAAAAAAGTTTATTCCGGTGAATAACATCATTGTGAATTTATATTTATCGGAAGTTAGAAAGTTTAATCCTGTTACTGGAGAGGGTTGGATGGGAAATTTGGTAACTGACGACGATGGTGTTGTTGAGTTTGACTTGAGTGATAATTTCAAAAGGATTAAAACAGGGGCGCATGTATTTAATTTTATTGCGAGCATTGGCACAGATCCTAAATTTGAAAACTCTAGTGAGCAAATAACAGTGAATGATGTGAGAATAAGCCTTTCAAACAGCGTTGCTGATTCTTTAACCACTGTTGTGGCTAAACTTTCGATGTTTAAAGACAGTGTTGAGTCGCCGGCAGCTAAAACTGAGATAAAGCTATTGATTAAACGCACATTTGGTGCCTTACCATTTGGTGAAGAAAATTTAAGCACCGATGAGAATGGTGAAGTTTCGGGTGTGTTACCGAAAGATATTCCGGGTAACAACGACAAAACAATTACAGTTGCCGCCAGGTATGAGGATCAAGAAAATGATGGTATTATTGAAGTAACAAAAAGAATACCTTGGTCGGTGCCACCAATTGAGCACAAATTCACCAAAAGAACTTTGTGGTCTTCAGGCCAAAATGCGCCTGTGCCCTTAGTAATTGTTTCGGTAACCATCATTTTTACCATATGGGGAATTATTTTTTACCTAATTTCACTCTTATTTAAAATTAAAAAGTTACGTTAACTTAGTGATTGAAAACTAAACAAAAAAATATATAACCAAACAATTAACCTAAAATCAATTTAATTTATGAAAACTGTAATCAACAAAAACTTCCTCCTTGCAGGAATTGTAATGTTTGTTTTGGCATTTGTAACAATGTCATTTAACAATAAGTTTCAAGAAAAAAAGAAACCTTGGGTTGTGCCTGATGCTTCTAAGAAAATGAAAAACCCGGTTAAATCCGACGATGGAACGATTGCGGCGGGTAAAACATTGTTCATGAAACATTGCAAATCATGTCATGGTGCTAAAGGTTTGGGCGATGGTCCTAAATCAAAAGAATTAGATACCCCATGTGGTGATTTTAGTGCCAAGGATGTAGCTGATCAAACTGACGGTGAATTATTTTATAAGATAAAAGAAGGTAGAGTAGATATGCCTTCATTCAAAAAGAAAATAACTGAAGACGAAGAGATCTGGAGCATTATTAACTTTATGAGAACCCTTAAGAAATAAGCTCATCGTTTGGTTGAGTGCGTTTAGTTTAGCACTTTTCTATGCAGTTTATCGCCATAGAAAAGTGCTTTTTTTTGTTTAATTTTGATGAAAGATTGCGATAAAGTCATGCCTTTAATTGACGGATGTCATGTTCTGAAATAGGCCTTACTTATAACTTTGTTTCCCGGAATACCTGACGAGATTGTTTTTTAGGTTAAAAGCATGGTTAAATTAATCGGTATTCGCCTGGTTTATGAAGGCAAAAGAATTCAGTATCAAAATCAACAGATTTTCTTTAACCTGTTTGAGTTCTATTCAAATTTATTTTCTAATCAGCTTTTTACTTTTCGCAAATACAAGTGGCAATGCGCAAAATGGTTATGGATTTTCAAGAGCCAAAGGCTTGAGCTTAATCCATCCGAGAGGTGATGATTCATTGTCGCGGGAAATCAGGAAACATGAGGATTTGGAAACTGAGCTCGAGTTGTATCCATTGAACATTATCCGTCCCGGTGACCCTGTTGTGAAGCATGAAGCCATGTTTGATTATCACTTGTATTCAAATAATGAAAAGTTATTGGGCGGGGTTAGGTTTTTTGCCGACGCCAATACACACTATGAAGGTGCACGTGATATGAAAGATTTAATCATGTACACTGAAGGTTATTTCGGAACCAAAATATTTCAATTAGGGGCAGAAGTAGGCAGTATTACAGGCCAAGAGTTTTTAAGTATTGGGCCGCAAATAACCGCATACGATAATTTAGTCTTTAAACGCGTTTCATTAATTAGCAGAGTGTTTCCTGATTATGTTTTTGGTTATGAGTACACAACTCAAGAGCTTAAATTATTTCATATTTTTAAATTATCGAGTACAGGCATGGGCCGTGCAACTTTTCCTACCAATCAGATGGTCATTCAAGCTTCACTTTGGATTTCACTCGAAAAATTAAGAGGTGTGTTTTTTGGTGTAGAGTATGAGCATAACAATGCCACATACTTTAACAATAACAAATTTGAAACCAATGATGAATTATTTTTTGGTGTCAAATTTGAATTGTTCTAGCAGTTTATCTAAGTATTTTTATTTCATTCGGCAAATAATTATTCACCCTGTTGCTGAGAATTTTAGCCCAAGCCAAACCCAAGTTTTTATAAGAAAACAACACCAAGCCTTGTAGATTGCTTTTGTGTTGGAAGTTTTCTTTTTTCAGGAACTGAATGGCTTCTTCTTTTTCTAAATCAATTCGATTAATGTTGTTATTTAAAGCTGTGCACCACGCTAATTCTTGTTCAGGCACTAATTTGCCGTTTTTAATTTCACCAATTAATGTACCTGCCTTTTTATAATAAAATTTTTTTTCGTGCTGATTCAAAAAATCAAATCCCTCCTGATTCATGAGGTGAATACGACCATTGATTTTGTTTAATGTCAAATAAGAAGAATCAATAAACTCGTGTGTAACATCGATTTCTTGCTTTGAAATATTGCTCTTAAACTTGTGTGTTTTTGTGTGCTTATTTTGAACGTTTTCTCTTCTTAAAACAGCACAAAAAAATCCTTCACTCATGGCGAGGTGCGGGTAAAAACGGTAGCCTTGCGCATTCTCTTGAATACCCCATTCGGCATTTATTTTTATGGGAACATATGTCATGCCCTGCTCTGAAATAAGCCAGTTTACGATGTTTTCATTTTCTTCAATGGAATACGAGCATGTGCTATACACCAAAATGCCGTCATTTTTTAAAGTAGGCAGAATGTTTTCGAGGATGTTTTTTTGGCGTAATTCACAAGCGGCAACAGCTTGTTCGCTCCATTCATTGATGGCCTCGGGTTGTTTTCTAAATAACCCACTGCCACTACAAGGGGCATCGACAACAATGGCATCAAAATAATCTTTTAATACCATAAATTTATCCGGATGGTTGTTAGTGACAACCGTATTTGATGTGCCCCAACGGCTAAGATTTTGAGCCAATACATCAGCCCTCGATTTTACAATTTCATTGGCAACCAATAAACTATTTTTCGAAATAAGTGTATTGATAAGGGTGCTTTTTCCGCCGGGCGCTGCACATAAGTCCAGAATTTTGAGATCATCAGTTAAATTTAAACTTTGGCTCAATGCCTGTTCAATAAACATACTTCCGGCTTCTTGCACATAATAGGCGCCTGCATGAAACATAGGGTCGTGCGTAAAGTATGGCCGTTCATTTAGATAATATGCATGTTGGTTCCAAGGTACCGGATTTGATAATTCAAAATCAAGTTTTGCCGGCTTAAAAGGGTTTAATCTGATTGAGGTGACCAAACGCTCCGCGGCATGCGCCTCTAAAAAGGCATTCTCATCAAAATGCGGCAGTTTTTTAAGTTGATTTAATAAAGATTGAGGAAAGTTAATCATGCATTTATCGATTCAGGGCGTCGGCTTAAATATATTAAAAATAGAGGGAGATTGTTAAAAGCTTCCGGTCATTATTTTGTTCTTTTATTTTTATCTTTCAGCAAAAAGTAGCTCATGAAATTCAACATAAAGTCCTTTTGCGTTTTTTTTGTTTTGGCATTAAATTGTTCAATCACGCAGGCGCAAGAAGATAAAGCAAAGCACAGTACGCGTTATTATGCAAAACACCCGATGTGGATTGAAATGATGAACGATGCGAATGCAAATTATTACGAAACCATCAAGGCATTTAAGGCTTATTGGCAAAAACGAGAATTGCCTAAGGAAGCCTTTGATATTGGAGAGGATGCATTTGAAAAGGAAATGGGTTTAATGGAAAAGGAAGGTGAAGAAAACGACAAAGATAAAAAGAAAGAGCGCATTTCTTATGCTGCTGAGGTGCGTGCGTTTAAAGGTTGGATGCAAAGTAATCAAGCATGGGTAAAGCCCGACGGCTTTATCATGACTGAGCAAGAACGTCAAGATTTGATTAAAAAACAACAAGAAGAATTAAAAGAAATAGAATTGAAAAACGGAAAAAAATAAAATGAAGAAGATTTTTGGCATAACAGTGTTTTTAATTGTGTTTTTTTCAAGTCTTTTCTTGAAGGCGCAATTAGCCAATTGGACGCCGGTTCCGGGTGGCACCAATTTTCCGACCAATGTGTCGGGACAGATTAATGGTTTTTCGAGAATCTCTCAGATGAAATTTCATCCAAGTAATCCCTTAAAATATTATTGTGTTACAGCCGAAGGGGGTTTGTTTTTAAGTAATAATCAAGCAGCGAGTTGGACCGTGGCGCCCGGTACAGAAAGCATCACAAACAGTTGTGCAGCCATTTGCATCGATTATACCAATGATCAAAACTTGTTTTTAGGAACAGGTGATGCCAATTATTATAGCAATGGTGCAGGTATTTTTAAATCAACAAATGGGGGCATTAGTTTTAGTGCTACTTCATTGGTGAACTGTTTGGTGATAGAAATTTTACAAAATCCTACTAACGCTTCTGAGTTTGTTGCTGCTACCAATAAGGGGATCTACAAATCGAGCAATGCCGGATTAACTTGGTCGGCCACCACCGCCACAAACATTCCCTTTTGTGATTTAAAAAGCAATGCTGCCGTTAATTCGCAAACCCTATATGCGGCAAGCATGGAAAGTGTACCAAAATTTTTAAGGTCGACTGACTTCGGCAGCACATGGACACAAATTACTGCCGGAATTGTAAGTTCATCAACAGTTATTCAAAGCGGCGCGCGCATAGCCGTTTGTCCGAGTTCAACCAATGTGGTTTATTTTAGTGTGATTGGTGATGGCGGCATTATGCATAAATCAAACAATGGTGGTTTGAGTTTTAATGTGAAAAAAGCAGGAGGTAGTCCTTTTTTAACTTATTACAGTAATACGGTTACTTCAAGCAGTCAGGGCAACTACAACCATGCCATTACGGTTGATGCGAATGACCCTGCAAAAGTTTGGTTACAAGCACATAATACTTGGTTTTCGGTCGATAGCGGCGCAACATGGACCATGTTGACCTTTTGGGCGACAATTGTTCACACTGATATGCATCAAATTATGCAAGCCCCATTCGACAATACAAAATTGTACAGTTGCAATGATGGGGGAGTTTGGTTAAGTAACGATGGCGGTAATACATGGACTGCTAAAAGTAACGGTTTGTATGCTTATGAAATTGGCAATGAAACAGGCATAAGCAGTTTAATTAAAAAAGATTTTGTGAGCATCGGTACGCAAGACAACGGGAAGTTGTACAGCGATGTAACGGGCTGGTTTACCATTGGTGGAGGCGATGATTATGCCAAACGACAAGCGGATTACAACGGACATATTTACTTTGATGGAACAAACAGACAATTAAATCATACCGGCGCTGTAGGCGCTTATAATTTACCTACCACAAATTGGAATTCATTTGCATTTAACCGCACCGATCCTAATTTGGCTTTTATGGGCTTTACTGATGTTTACCGTTGCACAAATTTAAATTCAAGTTCGCCAACTTGGACGGCCATTACCTCTTTTAGTCAAACCATTAAAGTTGTGCATAGTTGTGTTGCCAATCCAAACCGTTTGTATGTGTTGTTAGCAAGCGGAACATTGTATGTATCTAACAATGCTTTGTCTGCAAATCCAAGTTTTTCGGTGAGTTCAATACCCACGGCACCAAGCAGTTTAGGCAGTTTGGTGAGTATGGCCAATAATGCCGATATTCTTTACGCTTCTTGCAATAATGTTGTTTATCGTTCAGCCAATGCCGGCACTTCTTGGTTGAATGTAAGCTATAATCTACCGAATGTTAATCACCGTCGAATTTTGGCAGAAGTTTATGGAGGCACTCAAGAGTTGGTTTTAATCGCCACAAATAATGCGGTGTATTATAAAAAAGCGGGACAAACCACATGGACAAATTACGGCACCAATTTGCCTTCAAGAAGAAGTCCTACCGGTTTTTCGATGTATGATGATGGCACCAATCAATCACGTATACGTTACGCCTCATATGGAAGGGCCATTTGGGAAAGTGGCTTCGATAATTTAAGAGCTTTCAGTGCCGAAATATTATTCAACGACACGAGTATTACCTGTTCGAGTCCAAACATTCAATTTAATGATGGTTCAGTAGGAGCGGTGAATGCGCCATTGTCATATACTTGGAGTTTTCAGGGTGCTACGCCATCATTGGTTTTTACATCAACGGCAGCGGTGACTTATAGCGCAAGTGGATTATATACGATTCAACTCACTGTGAAAGATGCACTGAACAATATTTCTACAAAATCAATTACCAAATACATACAAGTTATTCCTTGTAATAGCGATACGATTCCGGGTAAAGCAATTAACATTAGCAGTCCTTCTAATTATGCAACAACGCCACCTTTGGCATTGGGCATTACCAATTCAATTTCCATTTCTGCTTGGATAAAAATTGATGTGGCACAAGCATCATTTGCAGGTATCTTATTTTCGGCGAATGGATCAGCAACCGGCTTAAATTTTAGAAACGGAAATCAAATTGGTTATCATTACAACGATAACGCTGCAACGTATAATTATGGCGGAGGTCCGATTATACCCTATAACCTATGGACCCATGTGGCTTTGGTAACAAGTGCCAATGCCTCAACCATTTTTGTGAATGGCGTGCCTTATGTTAACAGTGTTGCCAATGCAGCAGTGAATTTTAACAGCGGTTTTAATTTGGGAAATGATCGCAATAATGCAAGCCGAACAATGACCGGACAAATTGATGAGGTTTGTTTTTACAATCGAACTTTAAGTCAAAATGAAATTCGTGAATTGATGCATTTAACCAGAAACCATGGTGTTGTTGATCCTTCATTAATTGCGTATTATCAATGTAACGAATTGGGAAATTCAATTTATGATCGGGCCGGTAATGCCAATGCACATTTAAATGCATCGGCACAACACATCCTTTCAACAGCGCCTGTTGGTGGCGGTTTCAGCGAGCGTCAAACCATCAACACACCGGGCATTAAAACATTTTCGGCAGAAGGACTCAGTATTAATTTTCCGGCCGCAACCATTCCCAATGGAGAAATATGTGTTACCCGATTAAACATTCAACCCGACTCGGTTCCAACAAATAAATCATTCAGTAACACATCATCCAGGTATTGGATAATCAATAATTATGGTGCCCAAGCATTTTCACCCATTAATACCATGACACTTTCAGGATATGGCAGTATTAGTGTGAATCAAAGCTTAGCACCCAATAAATTTAAGTTATACCGCCGTGCCACGGGCGCTTATTTAGCCGCATCATGGACAAAAATTGACAGTGCCATGGCTGTTAACAGTGGTACATATGGCGTTAGTTCTTACAGTGGCTCAGCTGTTAATTATTTTAATACACAATTTACAATTGCAAAAGATTCTTGTTTGGCGGCGCAAGCCAATGCGTCGAATGCAACTGCAAGTGTGTGTGCATTTGGCACGTCTACCTTAACAACCGCCGGAAGTATAAATGATAATGCTACTTGGAAATGGTATTTGGGTAGTTGTGGTGGCACTTTGATTGCCAGTGGTAATAGTGTAGTGGTGACCCCAAGTTTATCGCAGGTGTATTATTATCGCGGAGAAGGCGGCTGTGCGAATCAGGGCTCGTGTTCAATATTGTCAATTAACACCGTGTCGTCACCAAGCATTCCGCTCTCCATCATTGGCTCAACGGCCATTTGCGAAGGTAAGAATAGTACTTTTAGTGTGAGTCCTGTACCCGGTGCTTCGTCATATACTTGGTCGCTACCAAACGCTTGGACTGGGAGTTCGATAAACGCCAGTATTGCAATCACAAGCAGTAGCAATAGCGGTATATTATCAGTAAGCGCGGTGAATGCTTGCGGTACATCGAATTCAAGAACCATCGCCATTGCGATTCAGCATTCGGTGGCCATTTCACAAAGTGTACAATTATGTGCCGGAGAAATTTTGCACATCGGTGCGAACAGTTATAGCATTGCAGGTACATATACCGATGTGTTAACCGGATTAAATGGTTGTGACAGTTTGGTGAACAGTATTGTAAATGTTGATCCGCCTGTTGACACCGCTGTTACAGTTAACGACATAGTATTATCGGCCAATGCCATTGGGGCTATTTATCAGTGGTTGGACTGCGATAACGCTATGGCGCAAATATCAGGGGCAAGTGCTAAAGATTATACAGTCGGCTTAAACGGTCACTATGCCCTAAAAATTACGGTGAACAATTGTGTTGATACAAGTGCATGTTACGCCATTTCAACAGTAGGACTGAAATCAAATTATATTAAAGCTCAATTCAAAATTTTCCCTAACCCAAGTTCCGGAGAGTTCATTGTTCAGTGTCCGCAAAGCCTTCAGCAGGCCAAGTTGATGGTTTATGATGCTTTGGGCAGGTTGTTAATTCAAACAAACCTTAAAGGAGGGATACAACAACGCATTGATTTAACCACGATGGCGAAAGGAATTTATTTGGTTGAAATTGAGGTGGGTGATCAACGATTTACCCAAAAAATTAGCAAGGAGTAAGATTGGAAAAAGAAGAGGCTTTGGTGAAAATGCAAAATTGGTGTGCTTATCAAGAGCGCTCTCAATTTGATGTGCGGAAAAAATTACAAAGCTTAAAATTACCCACAGAGCAAATCGATGAAGTCATTGTGTTGTTAATTGAGGATAATTTTTTAAACGAAGAGCGATTTGCCTTGGCCTTTGCCGGCGGAAAGTTTCGAATAAAACACTGGGGTAAACAAAAAATAAAAAACGAATTGCGAAAACACCAAGTGTCTGATTATTGCATCAACAAAGCCTTGGCCTCTTTGGGTGATGATGATTATGAGAAGGAACTCAAGCGATTAATTGAAAAAAAAATTGCGCAAAGCAAACAAAGTGATCGAAGAAAAATGTATTATAGCGTAATGAATTATCTTTTTGCAAAAGGATATGAAAGCGATAAAATTTCAAAAGCATTAAATAAAATATTAGGAGAACAAAACGATGAATCTTGATTTAAAAAACAAAAGGGCCATTGTGTGTGGCAGTACGCAAGGCATAGGAAAGGCAGTTGCCATTGAATTGGCTCAAATGGGGGCAGCAGTAACTTTAATTGCCCGAAATGAATCGGCTTTAAAACAAACCAAAGCTGAATTACCAAACAATGGACATCAGTTGCATTCTTATATCTGCGTTGATTTTTCGAATCCAAGTCAGTTAAAAGAACTTGTTGAAAGTTTTATTCAACGCAGCGGACCTGTAAACATTTTGGTAAACAATACCGGAGGCCCTGCAGCAGGACCAATTGTGGCGGCTAAACCCGAAGAATTTTTATCGGCATTTAACAACCATTTAATTTGCAGCCATGTTTTGGTGCAAGCATGTTTGGAAGGAATGAAAAACACCCATTATGGTCGAATTGTAAATGTAATTTCTACTTCAGTTAAATTGCCATTGCCGAATTTGGGTGTGAGCAATACCATTCGGGCGGCAGTAGCCAATTGGAGCAAAACCATGGCCAATGAATTGGGTAAGTTTGGCATCACCGTGAATAATGTTTTACCCGGAGCAACGGCAACCCAACGCTTGGCCAATATCATTGAGAACAAATCAGTTAAAAGCAATGTGGCCAATGAAGTGGTAAAGGAAGAAATGTTGCATGAAATTCCAATGGGTCGTTTTGCTGAGGCCTCTGAAATTGCTAATGCTGTTGCTTTTTTGGTTTCGCCTGCAGCAGCATATATCACCGGCATTAACTTACCTGTTGATGGGGGCAGGACAGGGAATTTGTAACAAAGAGCTTTCCCTTTAGGTTTACCGAATTTGAATTGGATAATTTAAGACTGAGAATCTACATCGTTTTCGCATGTCAATTTTCTTTTACATTGTCTACATTTGCAATAAGTTTTATTATTTTAGTATCAATCCGATTTAACATATTGTTTGTAGTTTTGTGAACTCTGATTGTTTCTATAAAGTCAATAATATTACCATTAAATATTAAACACAAAGCGCAACTAAACATAAAAAAAACAACAAAGACTTGCGTCATTATACTTTGTTTTTTAATGGTTATATATGTTATATTTGAGTTAAACATGTCATAAGAACTAATGAAAAAAGTTTTTTCATCATTAATAGCCATAACATTTGCGGCAACCCTTTTCGCAAAATCAACACCCTATAGTGAGCCTAGTAGAACTGTTAAACAACAAAATTCAAATATAAGTTTCACTGAAAACAAAGGGCAAGTTTATGACCAAAACTACAAAGCCCGCCCGGATGTATTGTATGGCGTAATGTCGGGCAATATGGCTGTGTACATAAAAAAGAACGGCGTTAGCTATCAATTGTGTCGCGCTGAAAGTTACAAGGAGGTAGAAGACTTTAAAACAAAACAAAAGCGAAAAGAAGTTGATAAAGAGGTCATTTATCGAATAGATATCAGTTGGTTAAATGCCAATAGAAATTTAACTACAACCACTGACCAGACTCTCCCCGGTTTCAATAATTATTATTTAAAAAGTTGCCCCGAAGGTGCAATGAATGTAAAAAGCTACAAAGGCATTACGTTAAATAATTTGTACAATGGCATCAATTTGCATTACTATGAAAAAAATGGAGAGTTAAAATACGATTACATTGTTGCACCGCATGTTGATTACAAACAAATTCAAATCCTTGTAGAAGGTGCCAGCCTTCGCCTGAATGATGACGGTTCATTAGTATTAGAAACACCTATTGGCAAGGTGCAGGAAGGTGCGCCTGTAGTTTTTCAAAATGGGAAACAGTTAAAAGCAAAATGGATAATTAATAATACGAAGGTTAGTTTTGAAATAGAAAACTACAATTCTGAATATGAATTACTGATAGATCCTGTAACAAGATCATGGGGAACCTATTATGGGGGTTCTAGTGATGACCGGGCTTATGGATGCGCAACCGACGCTATTGGCGATGTATACTTATGCGGCATATCAATTGGTAATGGTACAACCATAGCAACTTCTGGAAGTCATCAAACCACAACGGGAGCTTCGGGAACAAGTTTTTTAGCTAAATTTAATACAAATGGCACACGTTTATGGGCTACTTATTATGGAGCAGCAGGAGATGCGGCCTATAGTTGTTGTACAGATGCTTCTAACAATGTCTTTTTATCAGGTGTTACAAATGGATCCTCGTCTTCCTCTTTAATCGCTACCTCCGGCTGTCATCAGCCACTAAATGGTGGAAATGGCGATGCTTTTTTAGTAAAATTTAATTCAAGCGGCGTAAGGCAATGGGGGACCTATTATGGTGATTCAGGCACCGAGTGGGGCTTTAGCTGTGCAGCAGACGCTAGCGGTAATGTGTTTATGGCGGGGATTTCAGCTTCTGGAACATCAACAATGATAGCTTCATCTGGCAGCCATCAGACAACTAATATGAGTGGGGCTAATAATTATGATGCTTTTTTGGTAAAGTTTAATTCCAGCGGTGTACGACAATGGGGAACATTTTATGGTGGAGCAAGCCAAGAATGGAATTCGCTATGTTCAACGGATATAAGCGGTAATGTTTATTTAGCCGGCCATACTGCGTCAAGCAGTGGTACGTATATTGCAACGCCAGGAAGCCACCAAGCAGTTTATGGTTCAACGGCCACTTGCTTTAATGCCTATTTAGCTAAATTTAATTCTAGCGGAGTAAGACAATGGGGAACTTATTATGGAGGAAGTTGTAGCGATGCCTTTGGATGCGCAACCGACTCGAATGGCGATGTTTATTTATCTGGATACGCCAACGCTGTGAGTGGAACAGTAATCGCTACGGCAAGCAGCCATCAACCTACCTGTGCTAGTACATTTGGAAGCGACGCCTTTTTAGCAAAATTCAATACAAACGGTGTGAGACAATGGGCAACATGGTATGGAGGCACAGGCAATGAAACCGCTGGACACTGCGCTACAGATGCATTTAACAATGTTTACTTGGCAGCTTTAACTGCTTCTAATTCAACAACGCAAAATTTTGTTGCAACCTCTGGCGCTTATCAATCCAATTATGGCGGTGGCCAAAGGGATGCTTTTTTAGTAAAATTCAATAGCAGTGGTGTGCGGCAATATGGCACCTATTATGGAGGATCCGAAGATGAAGGCGCTGATTCACCCATTTGTGCAGCCGACGTTTTTGGAGATGTGTATTTAGCAGGTACAACAAGCTCTTCGGTTACCAATCAAATTGCTTCATACAATGGTCATCAGAATACTTATGGTGGAAATCCATTTGATGGATTCTTAGTAAAGTTCAAAGACTGCTCTCTTATTTATCCGATTGCATCAAGCAATAACAGCGTTTGTACTGGCGGTGTTATAAATTTGAGTGTAACAACTTCGGGCACCACTGTACCCACTTACAATTGGTTCGGACCAAATTCATTCACTTCTAATTTGCAAAATCCAAGTGTTACAAATATTAGCACGCTCAATGTTGGTGTTTACTTTGTCTATATAGACAATAATGGTTGTGTAGAAACAAACACTGTGCTTGTAAGAAGTGGTGATCCAACGATTACAGTTAATAGCGGTTCCATTTGTCCTGGCAAATCATTTACAATTAATCCAAGTGGTGCATTTTCTTATACCTATAGTTCTGGTTCATCTGTGGTTTCACCCTCTGCAACAACTTCCTACACTGTTTCTGGCACGAACACACTTGGCTGTTCTAGTACAGTTATTAATACTGTTACAATTAGAACAAGTCCAACTATTTCTGTCAATAACGGAACAATTTGCAGTGGACAATCCTTCACAATTGTTCCCACTGGTGCAGTAAGCTACACGTATAGTTCCGCTTCAGCGATTGTTTCACCGATTACTACCAGTAACTATTCTGTTATTGGGACAAATTCGGTCGGCTGTATCAGTTCCAATACTGCAGTTAGTGTAGTTACTGTACTCCAAAGTCCGACTGTTATGGTCAACAATGGTTCAATTTGTGCTGGTCAGAGCTTCACTATCAATGCAAGTGGTGCGAGTAACTATTCCTATTCGAGTGGACCAATTGTTACTCCCAACATAACAAGCTTTTATACTGTTACGGGCACAAACACTTTGGGTTGTTACGGGTCAGCAGTAAGCACAGTAACTGTTAACGCTATACCAATTATCTCGATTAATAGCGGAGCAATTTGTATTGGTAAATCGTTCACTCTGATTGCAAGTGGCGCTAGTACTTATACCTATTCTTCAGGACCAGTAGTTTCACCGGCTATTACAAGCACCTTTTCGGCTATAGGAACCAGTGCTGCAGGTTGTTTAGGTTCCAACACTGCCATTTCGAATGTAATCGTACACCCATTACCTATTATTAACGCTTCATCAAGTAATAATTTGTTGTGCGAAGGAGAGAGTGCCACTTTAACAGCAAGTGGTGCTAATTCATTTACATTTAATCCTGGTGGTATCGGTATAAATATTAGTGTTTCGCCAACAATAACAACCACCTACACTGTTTCAGGCACTAACGCGAACGGTTGCATAAATTTGGCGGTTATTACACAAAGTGTGGATGCTTGTACCGGAATTAAAGAAAATCAAAAAGGTATTTCGGTGATTAAATTATATCCTAATCCAACCGCCAACATTGTAAAACTAGAATTAGATTCAGATTGCGAAATAATTATTTTTAATAGCATTGGGCAGATAGTTTATTCATGCAGTTTCGATGCAGGCAAACACACAATTGAAATGGGAGATTTTGCTAAAGGAATTTATATCGTAAAAATTCATGATACTTCTAACTCACAAATTTTTAAATTGATAAAAGATTAAGATTCTATTTCAGAAATTAGTATACAGCCCCTAAGCATTTGTGATGCTTCAGTATTTTTAATTTTGTTTTTACGCGTCTTTACTTTTGTTATTACCGCAGTATTGCAAATCCTTGGAGCAAGAAGGCTGCCGTAAACTTTAGTAGGATTAATTTGCCGGTTGATGGGGGCAGGACAGGCAACTTGTAAACCTAAGGATTTTAGATTTTTGAATTGCATCCATACCTTGGGTGTAGCAATCGTTCGTGCTACGAATGCTTGAACAATTTTTGTTTCAGGCGCCCACATCCAAATTTCTTTTCTCAATTTAAAAAGGAGCCAAAAATAACAAATGTCTTAAAATTTTATGCAGTTTGGGCTTAAAATGACCCCTAAATGGATCGGATTTGTGGGTAAATTTTGATATGTCAATTTTGATTTAATTTTTTTTTTCGAGTTATTAATTAGTTTTTCTCTTTCCTAGACCCATCAACATTTCACCCATTTTGCGAATCACTTTTTTATCCTTAAAACGATTCTATTTAACTATCAAAAAAGCGCATTGGTGAGGTGGTTTTATAGGAAGTTAACAAACCTGTGTTACTAAAATGCTGTTCATCAGATTATTGAACAAAGTCAATTGGAGTAACTTCGGGACATGATGAAACAACTTTTTATTCTGTTTAACACAATATCCCTCATGTTATTGGGCATATTTACCGGTGATAGCGTAGTAAAAATCACAAATAATTTACCTGATAAAATGGTTGCCGGCAAAGAATACCAGGTAGAGTTTAAGCTCACCAAACCTGCGATTCAAGGCTTTGGGATGTTTCAGATTGAATTACCTGATGGGGTAAGTTTGGTTCAAAATCCTGATTCGGCTGTGAGTTATGTTGTTGAAGGAAATATTGTGAAATGGGTGTGGGCTTCTTTGCCTTCGGATGATGAAGTGCCGTTTAATTTAACTTTTAATGTAGCGTCGAATTTGCAAGGTAATGTGAGTTTTAAATCACGATTCTATTATATATACAACAACGACAAAGCTTTTGTTGACATGAGTCCGAAACAAGTTGAAATTGAAAATACTGAAATGACCAAGGCTTTTGAAAATGCAGCCAAAGATACCACTTTGGTGAATGCACCTGCTGCTGTAGCCTCAAATGCAGAGCCTCCCGGCAATATTGTTTTAAACCGCACGGTGACCAAAGGTTCTAAGCCAAATGAATTAATTGTAACGATTAAAATTAAAAAAGGAAGCACCAAAGGATTTGCAAGATTTAGTGATGATGTATTAACAGGCGTAACAGCTAAAGTTGTAAAGGCCGATGGAAGTTCGTTTTCGGTGGCTGACGGTAAATTAAAATTTGTTTGGGTGGCTGTGCCGGATAAGGAAGAATTAGAGATTTCGTACATGTTGAGTACCACAACCGAGAAAACAACTGATTTGCATGGTGAGTATTCATATTTAGAAGACAATCAAAGTAAAAAAGTGAACATGAATGATTTAACGGCTGAGTTTGGCGATTTGATTTCTACAGAACAGCCAATTGTTGAAGTTGAGCCAACGCCCGAGCCTGTGAAAGAAGAAAAACCGGTAGTTGCCGCAGTTGAACCTGTGAAAGAAAAAGTAAAAGAACAGCCTGTTAAAGAAAAGGTAAAAGAAGTGAAACCAAGTAAACCTGTTCGCAAAGAAGGAAGTGTGAGTTACCATGTGCAAATTGGTGCTTTTAAAAATGCCAATGTAACTGCAGCTGTTCTCAAAAAAATATATCATCTTAAAGAAAACATTCGCAGTGAGTTTCATGATTCTTATTCAAAGTTTATGATTGGCGATCACGATGAATACAAGGTTGCGCGTGATCATCGCGAAGAAGCGAAAAAGAACAACGGTGTACCCAATGCATTTGTGGTTGCTTATGCCGAAGGAAAACGTATTACAGTACAAGAAGCATTAATGATTACAAATCAAAAATGGTTTAAATAAAATAGTTATTTTTACTATTATCAAGCTTATGCGGAAGCTCAGTCTTCTTATGTTTTTATTTCTGGCACTTGCTGTAAAATCGCAGGTGGATTTAGACAATTTAAGCACTGAAGATTTATATCAATATTATCTTAGTGAGCCTGAACCAATTCAATTCTATAAAGGTCCAAACGTTGGTGATTTGCTTTTTTTAAAATTACGTCCTTCAACCATCCCCACAGGTACCGTAAATGGTGAGTCCTTATCATGGCACAAATACTTACAGGAAGCGCTTTATGGAAAATCTACACCCATTGATACAACGCGTGAAGATTTTGAAATTCGTAAACCAAAAATTTCATTGGGTGCAGGCAGTCTTTCTTTTATTGGTGATATTGGAAAAAAACATTTTCAAATCCCGCAAGTGTCGCGCTTTGCTTTCGATTTAGGTATTTCGCAACGATTAACACCGTATTTACAGCTCGATTTTTCGGTACTCTTTGGTAAACTTGGCGCCAGTGAGCGATTGCCTTACCGTCAAGAAAATTTTCTTTCCGAAATACGTGCAGGCGGTGTGAATTTATTATATGATTTCGGCAATTTATTGCCTAAAAAATACAGCATGCGACCATACATCAGTTTAGGTGTAATGAATTTTGAATACTTGAGTAAAACCGATTTAAAAGATGCCAACGGCAACACTTATTATTATTGGCAGGATGGCAGTATTAAAAATTTGCCTGAAGGATCAGCCGGTGCGCAAAATGCAGTGGATTTAAAACGTGATTATAAATACGAAAGTGATATACGTGAATTAAACAAAGATGGCTTTGGTAAATACCAAGAGAGGGCCTGGGCCATTCCCCTTGGCGCCGGTTTTATCATGAAGGTAACCAACCGCGTGGATGCAAAAGTTAATTTTCAATACTTCTTTACCAATACCGATTACATTGACGGCATCAGCAATCAAAGCCTTGGCAACCGCGTTGGCAATAAACGCAAAGATAATTTTGCCTACACTTCAGTTTCATTACAATACGATTTGGTGGCACGTAAAAAACCAAAATTAAAATTAGAGAATGATTCGGTTGATAATTCATTTTGGTTGGCCGAAGACAAAGCTGATTCTGACAACGACGGTGTTGCCGATTTTTTTGATGTTTGTCCGGGCACCCCACAAGGCGCTAAAGTGAATTTAAAGGGATGTCCTTTGGATGATGATGCTGACGGGGTACCGAATTACCGCGATGATGAATTGGCCACCTTAAAAGGTGTGGCGGTAAACGAAAAGGGTGTGGGATTAAGCGATGAATACTGGCAAAATTGGTACAACGCATACAAAAACGACAGTTTAGATGCGAATGCAAGTTTGCAGGTGATTTCAAATTTCTTCGACATGGCAAAAGCCAAGAAGAAGAAAAAGAAGAAAGTAAATCCTGATGAATACACAGTAGAAATTAAACGTTACCCCGGTGCAATTCCTTCTGATGAATTGGCATTTATGTTGAGTATAGGTGATATTAATACGGCAACCCTTGAAGACGGATCAACAGTGGTTTATACCAATGGCTCATACAAAAACATGGGTGGATTAATTAAGCGCAGAGATGAATTTAGGGCTGAAGGGCATAAGGATGCTAAGATTTCACGCATGCAAGGCGGTAAATTTATTCCATTGAGCGATGCTGAACTTGAAGAACTGAAAAAATTAGAAGCGAGTGGAGGCAAAGAGGAATTGGATGAAGAAGATAAAATTGAAAGGCCTGCGCAATCGTTTAAGCGCGACGACATTGTTTACCGTGTGCAATTGGGTGCTTTTAAAAATAAAATTTCAACCCGTGTGTTTAACACCAGTGCAGGCAGTGTATTAGAAATAAAAACCGGCGAAAATATTTACCGTTATGTAACCAAAGGATACAAAACCATTGAAGAAGCTGCAGCCGTTCGCGCCGACTTAGTGATTCAAGGCTATGACGATGCCTTTGTAACGGCTTATAAAGATGGACATCGCATTCCATTAAGTCAAACCAAAGCAACCGTTGATAAAGCCTTTAAAGAGGATTTAAGTGAGAACAAAATGTTTAGTTCAGTGAAAAAAGATTTGGTGGTATTTAAGGTACAGTTTGGTTCGCCTAAGCGTAAAATGTTTGAAGAAAGCATGGACGAAAAATACAAGGATGTTCCTGAATTGCAGAAAGAGACCACCGCTACAGGAAATATTCGTTACAGTGCCGGTGCATTCAAAACACGCGATGAAGCCACAAAGTTTTTAAAGAAAATGGAAGAATTAGGCTTTAACGATGTATTTGTGATCGCTAAGTTTAAAGATGAAATTATTTCTTTATCAGAAGCCCAAGCCTTATTGGGAAATTAAATTTCTTCGTAAAAATCAATGATGATGCCATCTTCAGGGTTGATCATGATTTCTCTTTTCTCGTCGCCAAAGTCGAGCATAATGGCATCTGCAACATAAAAATCACCGTCTTTGGTTAAACGCACCAAACGCAGTTCTTTACCAATCACATCTTTCCACATGCTGGTTGCTGAGGCATCAATCGAAAACAATTTTATTTTCCCGTCGAATTCATCTCTTAAATGTTTGGCCACCACTTTCGGATCGTATTCCATGGCGTCGAGACCATTGCCGGCATCGTTGCAACCAATGGTAATTTTTTGACCATCATTAAAATGTAATTCAACATTATCGATAATTTCAAATACATTGGCCGGGTTAAAGTTATTTTGCCACAAGTGACAAACAACTTTTTGTACCACACGACCTTGTGCGGCAATAAATCTGGCCAATGCCTCGTTGGTAAAAAAAATGGCGTCTTTCATACTATTTCGTTGCGTTTACCTAATTCAATGATTTCTAATTTTTTTATTTCAGTTTTATCAATTTCAAATCGGAGTGCAGTTTTCACTTGGTGAAAGCCATGAGTGCCGGCAGCACCGGGATTCATGTGCAACAACTGATTTTGATTGTCGTACATCACTTTTAAAATGTGTGAGTGGCCGCAAATAAAAAGTTTTGGTTTAAGCTTTTGAATCAGTTCTTTTACACGTGCAGGATATTTACCCGGATATCCGCCAATATGTGTAATCAGCACTTTTACATCCTCGCACATAAATTCCAAATTTTCGGGATGCAGTTGCCTGATTTCAGTGCCATCGATATTTCCGAACACCGCTTTTAAATGACAGTGTTGTTGAATGTCGTCGCACACTTTTTTATCGCCAATATCACCGGCATGCCACACTTCATCGGCGGCTTGCATATGCTTGATTAATTTTGGTTCTAAGTAGCTATGCGTGTCTGATATGAGCAGTATTTTTCTCAATCAGTGTTGGTTTATTCAATGCCGAAATGGGTGAGTATTTTTTGAAGTTCATTGTCGTTACCAAATTTAAGCGTTAAACTGCCGCCGCCTTTTGCATTGCGCGAAAAAGAATATGCCTTCGGAAAAAGTTTATCCAAATTTTTGGTAATCACTTTGTCTTCCATGCTAAGCGGTCGATCGGGACGAGTAATTTTAGGTGTAACTTTTAATTTTTCACCGCGTGCCAGCTCTTCAATTTGACGAACAGATAAATCTTGTTCAAGCGTTAACGCAAAGATGGCCAATTGACGGTCTTCATTGTCAATATTAATCAAGGCCTTGGCATGACCCATAGTAACTTCGCGATCGCGGAGGGCTTTTTGAATGGCGGCCGGTAATTTTAATAAACGTAAAAAATTGGTCACGGTACTTCTTTGTTTACCAACTTTTTCACTCAATTGTTCTTGCGTAAGGTTACATTCGTCAATGAGTCGTTTGTATGAAAGCGCCACTTCAATCGGATCTAAATCTTCACGTTGAATGTTCTCCACCAAAGCCATTTCGAGCATGGCTTGATCATCGGCAATGCGAATATAAGCAGGTACTTCAGTTAAGCCCGCTAATTGAGAAGCCCTGAAACGACGTTCTCCCGAAATCAATTGGTAATGATCGTAACCCAATTTGCGAACCGTTAGTGGTTGAATGATGCCGTGAATTTTGATGCTCTCGCTCAAATCACTTAAAGCACTTTCTTCAAAATTGGTGCGGGGTTGAAATGGATTGGTTTCTATGCTTTTAATTGAAATAAAAGACACAGAATTGGCGACAGGTGCGTTTTCTCCGTTGTTTCTGGTGGTAATATCTGTTTTGGCATTTTCAAGTAATGCACTTAATCCTCTTCCTAATGCCGGTTTTTTTTGACTCATTTTATTTGTTAATTTTTTAGTTCCTCACTATTCCCTAACACTTCTTAAATATCCTCACTTAATTCTTCTTCCGATTCTTCAATACGGATGGTGCGGTTGCTGTCGCTGATTTTGGTAAGTCCGTTGCGTTGTAAAATTTCGCGTGCCAAATTTAAATAACTGGTTGCGCCTTTTCCAATGGCATCGTGCATAATAATGGTTTTTCCAAAGCTTGGTGCTTCGGCCAATTTGGTGTTGCGTTGAATAAGGGTATCAAACACCATGTCTTGAAAATGTGTTTTTACTTCTTCTACCACTTGATTGGCCAAGCGCAAACGCCCGTCGAACATGGTTAAGAGCACACCTTCAATATCGAGGTTGGTATTTAAATGGGCTTGTACAATTTTAATGGTTTGTAATAATTTGCCCATGCCTTCTAAAGCAAAATACTCACATTGCACCGGAATGATCACGCTATCAGCGCATGAAAGTGAGTTGATCACGGTTAGTCCAAGCGAAGGACAGCAATCCACAATAATAAAATCATAATTGTCCTTGATTTTATCCAAGGCTTTTTTCATCATGTATTCGCGGTTGCTGAGGTTAACCAATTCAAGTTCGATACCCACCAAATCAGCATTTGTTGGTAATAACGACAAGTTTGGTGTGCCTGTTTTTTGGATTACATCGTTTGGATGCACACTATCAATAATGCATTCGTATAAACCGGCCTTAATGCTAGCCGGATCAATACCAACGCCTGAAGTGGCATTCGATTGAGGGTCGGCATCAACCAATAACGTTCTATACTCTAACACTGCTAAGCTTGCTGCCAAGTTAATGGCTGTAGTGGTTTTACCTACACCACCTTTTTGATTGGCTATTGCTATGATTTTTCCCATGGTTCTGTATTTAGTGTTTAATAGTAATCGTTTCTCCTATGTTCAATAATTTTAAATGGCGACCGGCTCTTTCAAATTTTAAAAGGGCTTCGTTAGCCTCAATTTTTATGTCGTTAAAGGTGTTATAATGCATGCCGATGATTTGGTTACAATTGATGAAATCACAGGCAATAATAGCATTGTCGACACCCATTGTAAAGTTGTCGCCAATGGGTAAAAAAGCAAAATCAATTTGGCGGTATTCACCTATTAATTTCATGTCGTATGTTAAACCGGTATCTCCGGCATAATAAAAATTGCCCTCATTGCTTTCAACCACAAAACCCATGGGATGCCCGCCATAAGTGCCATCGGGCAATTGACTGCTATGCACAGCCACCACGCATTTTACGCTACCGAAACCAAGTTTTATTTTCCCGCCAATGTTCATGGGATGAATGTTTTTAAGCCCTTTTTTGCTGTACCAATCATAAATTTCCCAATTGCAAATAATTTGGGCGCCGCTACTTTTTGCAATGCTTTCAACATCTAAAATATGGTCGCGGTGCCCATGCGAAACCAAAATATAATCGGCTTTAATGCTTTGAATATCAATATTTTTGGCCAATTCATTTTCGCTAATAAAAGGGTCGAACAACAGGTGTTTACCGTTAATTTCAACGCCGAAGCACGAATGTCCATAATAGCTAATGTTCATAAACTCAAAACAATTGATTAAAATTGTTGTTTGTAAAAATAACTGAATTAGGCGCTTTAAACGGCCATAGTTTTTAACAAAAGCAAAAAGTAATTACAGAGAGTGTTAATAAGATTTATGGAGAAAATCGTTATAATCAGCAGCACCAACCGCGAGAATAGCAACACCTTAAAGGTGAGTAAGATATACAAACAAATTTTAGAAGATTTGGGGCAGGCGACCATTTTGCTCGATTTGCGCGATTTGCCAAGGGATTTGGCCTTTAGCGAAAGTTTTGGTAGCAGAACAGCTGCATACGACGAGATGCTGAATCAAAAGGTACGACCATTTCAAAAATTTGTGATGGTGGTGCCTGAATACAATGGCAGTTTTCCGGGCTTATTAAAAACTTTTTTAGATAGTTTACATCCGAAAGATTGGACCAATAAAAAAGTTTGTTTGGTAGGTGTAGCCGATGGCAGAGCAGGCAATTTAAGAGGTTTAGAGCATCTCACCGGTATTTTACAATATTTGAAAATGCATGTGTATTACAATAAACTTCCCATCTCGGTGGTGAATAAATTGTTGGATGCAGAATTTCAATTTAATTCAGAAGACCAACGCAAGGTTTGTAAGGCACAAATGGAGGGCTTTTTGCAATTCTAAATTTTTATTTTTTTGGGCCTTCCCCTTTCGCCTCCTTATATCGGGCAGTGAAAGGGTCGGGCTCCGCTTCGCTCCGGCTTTTTTGTCGCAAGAGGCAGGCGCCAAAAAGAGCCAAGCCCTTCATATCCCTAAGGCAAATTCCGTTAGAAAATAGTTTTGATTTTTAAACTTAATGCTGAAAAAATTAAATGCTCACCAAGTACTTATTCAACCAAGTGTTTTTGAGTGCTTGTTCCCAAGTATTTAATTCATTTTCATAGCCTGCTGCTGTATTGTAAACAATGGTGTTTTCATTGATTAATCCTTGTTGCAACATGTCTTTTATTTTTGAGCTGTGTACAATTTGTAAACCATCCTTACTTTGAATGGCAACCAATAAACGGTTGAGCAATTCAATGTTAAATTGTTTTTCGGCTTGTTTTACAAAATGGCTCAACTTGTCGATGCTGCAACCACTGGCGCCATGAATGTCTTCGTTTACCTTCACAACAATAATGCGGTTTTGGAAAATGCTGAAACTGCCGTGTAATTGCACTTCATGTGCCGTCCACGTTTTTACAAATGCTTCGCCCGCGTGTTGCAATTGTTCTAATTCGCTTGCACTAAGCGCTCGGCTGATGATGTATGTCCAAACTCTGTTCATTAAAAATGCGGATTAATGCCTGTGTAATTGTGGGGACTAATTTTTTTCAATTCCTGTTTAACCTTATCGCTCACATTCAAATGATCAATAAAATTCGAAATCGATTGATGGTCGATGTGGGTATTTGTGCGCGTTAAATCTTTTAAAGCTTCATAAGGTTTTTCGTAACCTTCGCGACGTAAAATGGTTTGAATGGCCTCAGCCACCACGGCCCAGTTGTTTTCTAAATCGTGGTGCAAAGCTTTTTCATTTAAAATTAATTTGTTCAAACCTTTGAGTATGCTCGAGTAGGCAATCATGGCATGCGATAAAGGCACGCCAATATTGCGCATCACGGTGCTGTCGGTTAAATCGCGTTGTAATCGAGAAATCGGCAACTTGGCCGAAAGGTGCTCGAGTAGGGCATTTGCGATACCTAAATTACCTTCGGCATTTTCAAAATCAATTGGATTTACTTTGTGCGGCATGGCAGAAGAACCAATTTCACCTGCCTTCAATTTTTGTTTAAAATAATCCATGCTCACGTAGGTCCATATATCGCGTGAAAAATCGATAAGGATGGTATTGATGCGTTTAAGGGCATCGCAGTATGCGGCTAAATTATCATAGTGCTCAATTTGTGTGGTAAATTGTGAACGGTGTAAGCCAAGGGTTTCGTTTACAAATTGATTGCCAAACTCAACCCAATTAAAATGTGGATAGGCCACCACATGGGCATTAAAATTACCGGTGGCACCGCCAAATTTAGCCGATGCCGGTATGGCAATCAGTTGACCCAACTGGTGGTTTAAACGGTCACAAAAAACGTATAATTCCTTTCCTAATTTTGTGGGAGAGGCCGGTTGGCCGTGCGTGCGGGCCAATAATGAAACATCTTTCCACTCTTTGGCAAGATTTGTAATTTTTTCAATCACCTCACTAATGGTTGGCACCAAAACTTCATTGGTGGCTTCTTTAATCGATAGGGGCACCGAAGTGTTGTTAATGTCTTGTGAGGTTAAACCAAAATGAATGAATTCGGTTTGATCTTGTAATCCTATATTTTGAATTTTTTCCTTCACAAAATATTCAACGGCCTTCACATCGTGATTGGTTGTTTTTTCGGTGTTTTTAATGTGTTGCGCATCGGCAACACTAAAATTTTTGTACACCAAACGAAGTGCATTTTCTTGTTCGGCATTCAGCACCGGTAAAGGCGCTAAGCCTGTTTTTGAAAGCGCAATAAAATATTCGATTTCAACCAAAACCCTGTATTTCATTAAGCCGTATTCTGAAAAATAGGGCGCAAGAATTTCGGTGGCTTTTCGGTAGCGACCGTCAACAGGAGAAATGGCACTTAAATTTGATAATTCCATAAAAGAAATAAAGGGCAAAGATACGCCAAAAAGAAGGTTTGGGCAAACTTTGGATTTAAAATCGGAGCTTGCATGGCCATATTCTTCCAATAAAAAAATTTGATTATTTTTGTTTTAATCAATAAAAATTAAATCATGGTAGTTTTAAAATGGGTGCTGATAGTATTGGGATTGCTTATCGCATTGGTATTAATTGTTGCTTTGTTTGTGAACAAGCAATATGAGATTGAACGTGAAATTGTAATTAACAAAAATAAAGCGCAGGTGTTTGATTACATCCGTTTATTAAAAAATCAAGATTATTATAGCAAGTGGAACATGACCGATCCGAATTCGAAAAGAGAATACAAGGGAAACGATGGAACCGTTGGTTTTTATACTTCATGGGACAGTGAAAATAAAAGCGTGGGTAAAGGCGAACAAAGCATTGCAAAAATAATTGAAGGCGAACGCATTGAATTTGATTTACATTTTATAATGCCATTTGATGGCAAGGCCACTTCTTACATGGCTTTAACAGCAGTAAATGAAAATCAAACTTCTGTTAAATGGGGCTTCAAGAGTTCAATGCCTTATCCGATGAACATCATGCGTTTAATCATGAACATGGAAAAGATGTTGGGTGATGATTTGCAAGTAGGACTCAATAACCTTAAATCGAATTTAGAGAAGTAAAGTTTATTGTTGGCTTGATTTATTACACCCTTACCTTGCCTAAATCAGGCAGCATGTCGGTATACACATTTTGCATTTGTTTTAAATTGTTGAGCCAATTAAATTCTTTTTGAATTAAATGATAGCTTTTGCCGGCTATTTCTTCTCGTTTTTCCTCGTTAATAAAATATTCTTCTAAAGCCTTAAAGACATTTTGTGCGTCGATGATTTTAACAATAATGGCATACTCATCATTCGGAACCAAATCTTTAAAACCCTCGTGAGCACTTACAATCACCGGTATTTTACATGCCATGGCTTCTGCAACCGACACACCAAAACTTTCGTATTCTGACACGTTTACCAATACATTTAATTGGTGCAAATATTCGGGAATGTGCTCGTGTTCAATTTTTCCGGTAAACTCAATTAGTTTACTTAGGTTTAGTTGTTCGGTTAATGCGCGTAATTTTTTTTCTTCTGTGCCTTCACCAATAATTTTTAAGTGAAACTTTTGGTAAGGGTATTTTAATCTTAAAAGGCTAAAGGCTTCAATCACCTTATCGATGTTATAAATGCGTTCTAAATTTTTAATGCAGCCGATGGTAAAAACCGAAGGGTGTTTGTATTCGTTGAAGGAATAAAAGTTTTGGAGATCGATTCCGAAGGGAATGACTTCGCATGGTTTATCGCTATATAAGGCTACTTCGCGATGAAGAATACTTGATGTGGCGCAAATTTTTTTGGCGCGCAAGAGAACAAAATTTAGAATTAATTTTTGCAACAAACCTTTTTTAGGGAATTGCAAAATATCGCTGCCCCAAACTGAAACCACCATGGGTTTAAAAAAGCTCAAAGCAGCTAAAAACCCATAGCTTGAGGCATAGTGGGCATGAACAATGTTTGGTTTAAAACACTTGATGTTAATCAAAAGTTGCGGTAACAAAAAAATGTATTCAAGTTTCGAAAGCCATGAATTGTTTTGTCGTTTCTTCGATTGCCTTAGGCAATGCACGTTTGGGTGATTCGCAAACCAATTTTGTTTACTGTGATTAAATGAAAAAATGCCAATTTCAATATTGTTTTTACTCAGGCCTAACACCCATTTTTGTGTGTGCGGGGAATTGATATCGGCTAAAATCAAAACACGGAGGTCTTTGCTCATGAACATAAGACACTTTAGCTTGACACAAGTTTAATGCCGTTTTAAATTAGAGGTGATTGTTACAAATTTGACGGTAATACGGTGTTGTCATGTTGCCTTATTTGTTTTTGGCACTCATAACTAAATTTTAGTCTTGGTTGTGATCAATTATTATTTTGAATTTTTTAAACTTCCCACTTTTTTGACTGATGATAAGTAGGTACAAACCGCTTTGAATAGATGATGTGTTGAGTGTTAAAATACCATTGTTTTCAATAAATGTAATGGGTATTAAACTTGTATTAATATCCAATAATTGAATGTTTAGGGGTTCTGAAATAGGTGGGTGTTTAATATTTATTTTTTGATGAGCCAGAGTAGGGTATATTAAATAATCTTTACTATCTTCATTTGTACTGATTCCAGCCATGATTGAGCAGATTACAGTAACTTCACAAGTTGAACGAGGCATATAATTTGAATTGATGAAGTTGGCTGAGTATGTTCCCGGGGCTGTAATAGTTAAATAAGGACCATTTGTAACTGAAATGATATTTCCATTTTTAAACCATGTTACAGAACCAAAAGTACAGCCACCACCGCTGGGCCCATTGAAATTCAAATCTAATGAACCGCCTTCACATAAATAAAGGGGTTGAGTATAAATGATTGATTGGTTTTTGCACAACTCCCCTCCTTGCTGATGACAATAAAGTCTATAGTCACAGCCACCCTGGGTTGAATCAGTTACTTGGGAAAATAACTGACAAACACTTAGAAAGGGTAAGAGTAAATAGGTTTTATACTTCATAAGCATAAATAAAACGATTTGTTTTAATAATTATTGTGAAGTATACTTAAAGTGTAATAAGATGCTTAAAGCGGAATGTTACCGTGTTTTTTCTTTGGCAATTTATCCACTTTATTTTCCATCATTTTAAATGCTTTGATTAATTTAATGCGGGTATCAGCCGGTTCAATTACTTCATCAATAAAGCCTCTTTCGGCCGCGCGATAAGGATTGGCGAACATGGTTTGGTATTCGGTTTCTTTTTCTTTCCATTTGGCATCTTTGTCTTTTGCCAAGGCGATTTCATTTTTGAAAATAATTTCGGCAGCACCTTTCGCACCCATCACTGCAATTTCGGCACTTGGCCATGCAAAGTTCATGTCGGCGCCAATGTGTTTGCTGTTCATTACATCATAAGCACCACCGTAAGCTTTGCGTGTAATCACGGTAATACGCGGCACTGTGGCTTCACTAAAGGCATACAGCAATTTGGCACCATTGGTGATAATGGCATTCCATTCTTGGTCGGTGCCCGGTAAAAAGCCCGGAACGTCTTCAAATACCAACAATGGAATATTAAAACTATCACAAAAGCGCACAAACCTGGCTGCTTTGGTAGAAGAGTGAATATCCAATACACCGGCCAATACAGCGGGTTGATTGGCTACAATGCCAATGCTTCGTCCGGCTAAGCGTGCAAATCCAACAACAATATTTTCGGCGAAATTTTTATGCACTTCAAAAAATGATTCGTTATCAATCACCTTTTCAATGACTTCACGAATGTCGTAAGGTTGATTGGCGTTATCGGGAATGATATTGTTGAGTTCTGCACGGCGTTCATCACCCATTTCATAAGGCAATGAAGGTGCGTCTTCTTCACAATTTTGCGGCACATACGACAACAATGTTTTTAAATATTGAATGGCTTCCAATTCGTTGGCACAAGCAAAATGGGTTACACCACTTTTGGTGGCGTGTGTCATGGCTCCTCCCAATTCTTCACTGGTAACTTCTTCGTGTGTAACTGTTTTTACAACATTAGGACCGGTGACAAACATATAACTGGTGTTTTCAACCATGAGAATAAAATCGGTGATGGCAGGACTGTAAACTGCACCACCGGCGCAAGGTCCCATAATGGCTGATAATTGAGGAATAACACCACTGCTGCGCACATTGCGGTAAAAAATATCGGCGTAACCGCCTAAAGAAACCACACCTTCTTGAATACGTGCACCACCACTGTCATTTAAACCAATCACTGGTGCGCCATTTTTCATAGCGAGGTCCATTATTTTGCAAATTTTTTCAGCATGGGTTTCACTTAAACTTCCGCCAAAAACAGTAAAGTCTTGCGAAAACACATAAGTAAGGCGTCCGTTGATATTGCCATAACCGGTTACCACACCGTCGCCCAAATATTTTTCTTTCTCCAAACCAAAGTCGTTGCTGCGGTGTTGCACCAACATGCCAATTTCTTCGAAAGTACCTTCGTCCATTAAAAAGTGAATGCGCTCACGGGCAGTGAGTTTGCCTTTTTTGTGTTGGGCGTCAATACGTTTTTGTCCACCGCCTAAAAGGGCTTCTTGTTTTTTTTGTTCGAGTATTTTTATTTTATCGTTCATAGAAATAAAATTGTGCAATATAAATAAGCGCCATTTGCGGGCTTTAAATTAATAAAATAATTTTTGGTAAAGACAAATGAATGAGCACAATTTATGCTCAATAATTGGCAATTGTGGGCTTATTCAATAACACATTTTTTGTAAAAAATAGAATTATCTATTTGAATCTGTAAATAATAGATACCTGCTAGTAATTTCGAAACATCAATTTCATTATAACCTTTACTTAGGGTTGAAGAAAATAAAACCTGATTAATTTGATTGGTTAATAGTAACTTAATGGTAGAAGTCGAAAGATTATCGAATTTCAAAATGTCAGATGTTGGATTGGGATAAATGCGTATAAATGTTTCAAGCGGTAATTGATCATATAAATGCAAGCATTTATTGACTGTCAGATTAATTGTGGATTTACTGATGCAGTTGGTTATTGTATTAGTTGTAATTAACGTGTAAGTAGAACTTGTATTGGGTGAAACATTCATTTTGTTTGATGTACTGCCGTTGCTCCAATTAAAATTGAAATTTCCTGTAACAGAAAAGCTTGCTGTTTCTCCAGCACAAATAGAGGTGGGACCACTTACAGAAACAACGGGATTAATTGATGTAATATTTATGATTTGTTTCACAGTATCGCTGCGACAAGGAGATGTTAAAATAAGCTTCACGGTATAAGTACCAATATTACTAAAGTTATGAGATGGACTGTTAAGCGTTGAAGAATTAGTAGCACCAGAATTGACATCTCCAAAATCCCAAAAATGAGCGGATGTCGGATAATTGGTTGTTGTGCAAGTGGTGCTGACCGTTTGTGACGGTTGAATAGGTGGAGTGAATGAAACAGTTGAACATGTTGAAGAAAAAGTAAATGAGGAAGGTAATATTGGTGCATTAAAATTATTGATGAAGTTGGGGAGCCCCATCATGCTTGTTTTTGGTGCTATGCTAACTGCTGCAAATGATACACTCATCGTCGCGCCCGGATTATTAGGGTTGTTAATCACGCTGAGATAATTATTGGGACCATGAATAAAATAAATTTTACCATCTTTGGCTAATTGCATAGCGTAAGGTGCTTGAATTGTGCTTTGTGTGCCTGTATTAACTGTATACATTGAATTAATGACAGCCGAATTATTACCCGCACACAATTGCCATTGAAAAATTTGGTTTAATCCAAAATCAGAAGCATATAGTTTTGTACCATCAGGTGAAAATTCGCAGCCATAAATAAATTCACTGTTAAACAGGGTTAATGAATTTGAGATGACCCCATTTGTGTTATCGAAATCGAAGGTCACTACTGAGCCATTTGGCGCGGCATTTCCGGGTACAACCATTGCTAATTTTCTCCCGTTTGGTGATGCTTTTAAATAACCTGCGCTGGCACTTGGATTTGCAATAATGGGGCCAATGTTCGATATCACAGGATTTGAGCTTAATCCATTATTATCCAATAAATATGATCTAAAGTTAGCCGAATTGTATTCATGCGTAACAATCCAAGTATCACGACCGTTACAATGTTTAACCAAAGTCATTTTTTCGCAACTTGGTGTGTAAATTAAATTGTTTTTAGAAGTGATTGAACCTTGTCCGGCCGATAGAGACATGTCGATGACTGAATATCGTAAACCATTTGATTGGCCAAGTTGATCTAAAGTAAACAAGTAATATACTAAAGGTAATGATGGTGATTTAGCGATAACTGCGCCCTGTGTACTTGATGTATTTCCAAGTATACCGCTACCATTTGCCATTAGATTGTGTGAATTGTCCCACACATTTACACCATTGGAATAAAATAGTAGATTTCCGGCGGCATCTGAAATGCAAGCACAAGCTTCACCCGCAACCATAGCGCTATTTAATACAGCCACAGGCGGATTTATTGAGAAGGACATTGCAGCTTTATTTCCAAAATACCAATTATTAGTTTCGTTTTGACCAATTAAAACTGAATTTGAAACACTAATCAAATAGGTAATTAAAAGTAGTATATGAAATGTTAATCTACGTTGCATTTTTTTTGAAAAAATATTGTGTAAATTTTCAAGATGCAATTGTTGTTGAAGCGCCTGTATATGTATGCGACCAAGTTGAACTTCCACAACCAAATTGAGCAGATGAAGGAATAATGCCAGAATCATTAGTTGGTCCGCTCATTACACATGACCCAAAAGTGCCATTATCGCAAACGAAAGGGTTCGGTATTATTGCAACCCCTTTTAACTTCAAAAGCACAACTTCAATGCAACTAGTATTTGCTACTGCGCAATTAATATTTATTGAGCTATTGCCAGGAATTATCACATTGTTTCCATTGCAAAGTGGGGGACAGGCAGGAACTGAATTGTCAACAATTCTCCAGTGAATTTCAGCATCACAATTTAAATTGTTGTAAATAATATAAGGGCTACTTGTTATTTGCGAAAAATAATTATCAAAAATGAAAACAAGGATAATCAAAATGATCAACTATCTTGTTGGAATCAATTTTACACTTTTGGGATTGAATAAAATATATTTCATGATAGGATTTTTTGTGAAGTAAATATAAAAAATTAAAACGAAATTTCCTCCTTGTGGGAAAAGGCTTAAATGAGTTTTTGAATACAAATAGGTGAGATCGACCAATAAAGTTCTAAAAACATTGAATATAAATTCGGAACTTGTGATTCAAAAAAATAGATTTAGAATTCTAAATGAATTATTTCAAACGCTTTAATTACATAGAAAAGTTTATCGCATGGTTGCTTGATAAAACCAACGAAAAGCAATTTCTCATATTTGCCAGTGTGATGGTTGGTTTGAGTTCGGGTTTGGCTGCCATTGTATTAAAAGCATTCATTAATTTTATTAGGGTGTATTTGGTGGAGGGCTTTTTTTTCGAGTTTGATTTTAAGTACACCTATTTGTTGTTGCCACTCATTGGTATTGGCATTACAGTATTAATTACCAAGTATTTTTTCAAGGGAAATTTAAACCGAGGGGCTTCCAATATTTTATTCGCCATCGCCAAAAAAAGTAGTTTCCTGCCTTTTTACCAAATGTATTCGCATGTAATCACTACCGCATTAACCGTAGGTTTTGGCGGCTCTTCGGGAATTGAATCTCCCATTGTAAGTACAGGCGCGGCCATTGGTTCAAATTTTGCCCGCACGTATCAATTGAGTTATAAAGACCGCACCATGTTGCTGGCCGCAGGAGCAGCGGGTGGTATCGCCGGCGCATTTAATGCTCCAATTGCGGGTGTTTTATTTGCTTTGGAAGTGATTTTGGTTGATATCAGTTTAAGTGCCTTTATTCCATTATTAATTGCGGCGGCTTCAGGGGCTTTGTTGTCGAAAATTATTTTAAATGAAGACGGTTTGTTATACTTTAGTTTAAAGCAGCCTTTTAATTACAAGAATGTGCCCTTTTATGTATTGCTGGGATTTTTGTGTGGTTTTATCTCCTTGTATTATGCCTCCTTTTTTGAAAAAATCGAAAACCGTTTTAAGGCTGTAAAATCAAACATTGGTAAATGGCTCATTGGAGGCATTGCATTGGCTTTTTTATTGGCTTTGTTTCCATCATTATACGGCGAAGGATACAGCAGCATTAAATCATTGTCGGAAAATAACATTGGCGATTTATTTAAAAACAGTCTACTTTTTCAACATGTTACACAACAATGGTTATTGTTTTTGTTGGTATTGGCAGTCATGTTTTTAAAAGTGTTAGCAACAGGCATCACCCTGGGCAGTGGTGGTAATGGCGGTAACTTTGCGCCATCCTTGTTTGTTGGGGCTTATTTGGGATTTGCTTTTGCACAATTATTGAGTTTAATTGGCATACAACTTCCAGGGTCTAATTTTACCATTGTAGCCATGGCCGGCATTTTAAGTGGTGTGTTTCATGCGCCTTTAACCGGCATCTTTTTGATTGCTGAAATCACAGGGGGCTATGAATTAATCATTCCTTTGATGCTGGTATCATCCATCAGTTATGTTATCGTTACTTATTTTAGTCCCGATTCGCTCGATATTAAAAAGCTGAAAGCGCGTGGGGCTGTTATTTCGGAGGATAAGGACAAAAGCACCTTGCGAAAAATAAATGTAAGGGCCATGATAGAAACCGATTTTGCATCCATCCATTTTAATGCCAATTTAAGGCGCATGATTGAAATTGTAAAACAATCGAAGCGCAATACTTTTCCGGTTTTAAACAACCACAAAAAATTATTGGGCATCATACAATTGGATCACATTAAAGAAGAGATGTTTAATCCGGAATTATACGATAAAATGGTAGCCAAAGAAATTATGCGTAAACCCGGCGTGGTAATAGATGTAAAGGAAGATATATTTATGATCATGCAAAAATTTGATGAGTCCGGACAATGGAACCTGCCTGTGGTTGATGGAGAAACATACATTGGCTTTTTATCAAAATCAAGTATTTTAGACAAGTACCGCCACCATTTGTTGGAAGGTGTGTAAGCACCTTGATTAGAATTGCCCAAGCGAAACAAAGCATTATATTTGTATAAATACATCGCTTGTGAAAAAAAATCTTTTAGCAGTCATTTTTAGTTTGTTGTGCATTGGTTTAAATGCACAAAGTGTAACGGTATCAGGACATGTTTTCGGCTTTTTAAGTGAAAAGGTGGTGCTGCTGCGTAATGCCAGCAAAAATGTAAGTTTTGAAGGACCGGTGAGCGGCGCGAAGTTGCATTTAAACGATGGGGAAAATGACCATGTTGTTTACACAGATGTAACGGGAACTTATTCGTTTGTTTTATCAAAGCCGGGCGATTACAAATTAAAAATTGAGTGCAAAGATTATTCAAGTATTTCAATGAACATCCATTATGGTTCGGCGGGATTAAAAACCTATTACCCGGCTGTGTCTTTTATTTTGAAAAAGGGAGATGTTTATTTGTATCCGGTTGGTGATTTATACATCGAGCAGGAAGGCGAATTGCGCTATGTAGCAATGGGTAATCGAGATAAGAAGCGGGTAGAAGATGTGGTGTTATCGAATCAATTGTTGTTCGACAAAACGATTATCATCAACAATGCTTCCAAAAAAAATGTGCTGAACATGGCCAAGCCCATCACACAAATTCAAAAAGTGATTGTTGGTGCAGTTGGCACTGAAACGTTGAATAATGTAAGCACAAACGACACTGTGATTTCGAAAAGCAGAATGTTTGTGAACGATTTAATTGTGAAGTTAAATGCCGATTCGAGCATGAGTATTGAAGATTTAAAAAATAAAATTCAGATTTCGCGTGAGGCATTGGCAAAAATTGATCCCAACGATGAAAGTTATGCTGTTTTATTGGCGCAGATAAAAAATGCAGAACAACAATTAAAAAACAGGGAAGAAGTTATTTCACTACAAGCCAAAGAGATTGAAAGTTCGAAGAAAATTATTTTGTATTTGTGTTTATTTGCTTTGTTTGCATTGGTGTCGGTGTTTTTGCTTTTGTTTTATTTACGAAAACGCAAGGAGCACATGATGGTGTTGGATGAAAAAAACAAAAACATTACAAGAATTAATACCAAATTAATTAGCAGCATAAAATATGCAGCCATGATTCAATCTAATTTTTTTAAGGATAAAAAAGTCTTAAAAAAATTATTTGCCGAGTCGTTTATTTTCAATCAACCGAAAGATTTGTTGTCGGGTGATTTTTATTGGTTTACACAAAAGAACAATTGTAAGATAGTGGTGGTGGCCGATTGTACAGGTCATGGTGTGCCGGGAGCCTTGTTAACCATTTTGGGGCATAGTTTGTTGGAAGAAATTGTGAACGTGCAAGGAGAAGTATTGCCGAGTAAAATCTTAATGAATTTAAATCAAGCGGTGATGTCGGCTTTTTCGCGCACCGAAGATTTAGAATACGGCATGGACATTACCGTGATTAGTCAAGCTGTTGATTCGAATGAGCTCGTTTTTTCGGGTATGACCAATGGCTTATACCATGTTCGCAAAAACAAGTTGGCTTATTATTCTGTTACACCAAAAACCATTGGCGGTGATTTAAGTTTGGATGATTTAAGTGATCAGCGCATAGAGGTTGAGAAGGGCGATTGTTTGTACATGATCAGCGATGGCTATTGTGATCAATTTGGGGCGCGCACCGATGTGATTGAAAAATACAATGTAAAGCGTTTAGAACAATTGTTTTCGCGTTTATCTACCGAGTCGAATTTTAGTTCATCGGAGCAAATTTTAAAAACCGAATTAGATGCCTGGAAAGGCCCGCGTGAGCAAGTGGATGATGTGTTGGTGTTGGGGATAAAAATTTAATTGGCTATTTCTTGCAATTGCAAATTCAAGTGTGGAAAAATACTTTGAATTTCTGCGCCTTTGTGTTTAATGAGGTCGTCTTGCTGGTTATAACGCCAAATCACTTTAAGTTGATGGTCTTTTTCGGCCATGTTTTTTAAAAGCTTCAACAGTTGTTTATTCGACATTGAATTCATGTATTCCAAGTTAATGTCGAGTTCAATGTTTTCGAATGATCCATCAAAGAAACTGAATATTTTTTCGTTTAAAGGGGCATAAAATTCCAATACATTTTCGGGCATTGAAAGACCTTTTATCACGATTTGGTTGTGTCCTTCTTTTTTTTCGAGCGATACAAATGGTGTATCTTCTTGCGCGTTGATGGTGAATGTTTCGTTAGTCATGGCTCAAATTTATTTTTAACAACAGTTCTGTTCCAATGTCTAGATTATTTTTTAAAAGGTACTGTATTTTGTTCGGAAAAGCAAAGAGACTTACATCAATTAATCCAACACCACTTTCTTCGCTGAAGTCGGTTAAGCTTTTTTTACTCATGTCTTCAAGACCTTTAAAATCGCAAGCATTTAGGGCATCAATTTTTTTGGTGAGCACTTCAATTTTATCATGTTCAATGATGTTGTATGTGCTGATGCCTAAATTTTGTTTTTGCCATTCAATGCACAACTGTCCGCTAACATGGTTGTCGGTTTTGTAAGCATGGCGGCGAATGTTTTGTGTGAGTTCAATGAGTACGTGATGGATTTTGGTGCTATGGTTTATAATGTTTTCTTTTTTTACGTTGGTAATGAGGTCGAGTAAAGCCCTCACGAAATTATTTGAAAAATCGCCGCCGTAGAATAAGGTGCTTAAATTGTTTTTAAAATTTTGATTTAATTTTTTTATGATCTCTTTGCTCTCCTGAAAATTGGGTTGACTGTCGTAATCTTCTTTGTTGAGTGGGATTGCAAAGCAAATGCTATAGGTAGAATAGGTTTCGTCTTTGGTGTTAAATTCATAAAAAAAACGGTTGCGCGTTTTGCGTGCCAAGTCGATTAAACCTAAACCTGCGCCTTTTTCGGTGCGTTCGTCCCCTGAAAGTGTTTTGCTATATATTTCGTCAAGTTCTTCTTTACTCTTATCGATAACGGAGTCTAATCGTTTTTTTAATCCTTCAATTTTTACATTTTCAATCACATTTTGTGTGTAAATGTGAAAGAAGTTATTGTCGCTATAAACGAGCGAATAATCATCGGATGAATGTGTGTGGGCGCTATAACGCTCAATGTTTTGAAGCGCTTCAATCATGAGGTATAAGATTGAACGAACAGCAGGCTTTTTCATGTTGGCGCTGATGTTTTTTTCAACGATGTTCAGGATGGAATGCGAAGGCGTTTCGCGATAATTGCCTTGGTAAAAGACAATCAAAGGAAATTTATTGCACATCTGCGCCAGGTTAAATTTAGCATCCAACATCAACCAAATATATATTTTTTTTTTAAGCTTGTTATATAAATATTGTGACTGTTAGTAGTTTTTGAAAACCTTTAAAATGAGCTTTTTCGGTCACGGTTTACCGTTATTTATTTAGTTTGAATTGTTTATTTTACATATTTGAATAAACAAATCCAATTCAATGAAAAATAACCTAAGTCTTCTCGCTTTACTACTTCCATTTTTTATCAAAGCACAAGTACCATCCATTTTAAAAGACCTCAGTCCGGGAAGTGCTTCAACCACAGTGGTTCAGTTGTATGCCATGCCGAACAACGATGTTTTATTTTCTGCTTCCACCAACAGTTCGACTACAAGTGGAATTTATGTTAGTGATGGATCAACGGCCGGAACCCAAATTTTAAAATCTTTTGGCAATGGTAAAAATTTATCCACAAGTTCATTTCTGCCCTACAATGGCAAAGTGTATCTGAATGCGGGTACTTCATACACTGCGGCACCTTTATGGAGAACTGACGGTACAACAGCAGGAACCGATTCGGTGCCGATTCAAGGATTAACGAGCGCGGGTTTGAATGGCATTAGAACAATGACTGTTTTCTTAAACTTAATTTTTATGGAAGGCTACGGTAATAAATTGTAGCGAAGTGATGGCACTTCTTCCGGATCTTATTCGCTTGCAGCTGATGTGGGGAATCCATACTACAGTGAGACGGTTAACGGTATTTTATATTTTACGGCAACCAGCACTGTTACCGGTACGGAATTGTGGCGAACAGATGGCACAGTGGCGGGCACATTTATGCTTAAAGATATATGGCCGGGTACATTAGGATCGAATCCTACAATTTGCGGTCGTTACAATAATTTGCTTTTTTTTACTGCCGACAACCAGGTGAACGGATCAGAAATGTGGCGGACAGATGGAACTACAAATGGTATATACATGTTGAAAGACATTTATCCGGGTGCTATTTCAAGCGCCATTTCGCCTCAGTTAGCCTGGTCGGCAGCCAATGGCATTTATTTTAACGCCAAAGATTTTCAGAATACACAGCAGACAAATTATGAGTTGTGGTTTTCGGATGGCACCAGTGCCAATACTTATTCTTTATTAAGTGGATCTCAATTTAAGCCTGTATTGATTGGCAATAATGCTTACTTTTTAAATACCACTAACCATACTGTTTTTAAAACAAGTGGTGCATTGATTGGTAACACGAGTATTTCTGCAGTTGCTAGTGTTCCAATTCCTTCAGTGCAATCTGAGGTTTCACTTGGCAATAGTATGATGCTTTACAACAATGAGCTATATTATCTAACATATAGGAAAACTGCATTGGATTCAATTTGCTTAAGGAAGGTGGATTTAAATTTAAGTGCCAGAAGTATGGTCCAAAAAATAAGATGGGGTAACAGTGGTATTTTTACTCCTGGTACTTGTCAATATCAATTAAATACAGTGATTGGTACAGGTCGATTTATTTATTTTATGAACAATGTATTTTGTAATGGCATTGACAATGTTTTAATCTTCAATACAAGCTTAAACAGAACCAGGTCATTTGCTGTGATTGCATCCAATACTTTATTTTACAGCGATGCGAATTATATCGTAAATAATAAATTATATTTTCCGTTTCAAAAGTCATTTTATGGACCCGGATATCTTGACTTAAATACTGATTCCTTGGTTCCACTTGTGAATCCACTCTCCGGAATTGCTTTTAATTGTTCAAATGCCCCTCCGACTGGACTTACCAATTGGAATCCTTGCTTGTATAAATTGAATAACAAGTACAATTTTTTATGTCAAGATCCCAACTATGGCGTGGAATTTTATGAAACCGATTTTACAGCAGCGAACACCCATTTGGTAAAGGATGTTTATCCCGGTTTAAATCCATACTTTCCACCCAATTCTAATTGCGGTTTCCAAAATGTTTGGGGCACGCCAAACAATATTTATTTTTTAGGGAATGATGGAGTGAACGGATTTGAATTATGGAGTTTTATTAACGCGCCTAATAATCCTCAGGGCATCAAGAGTAATACAAAAAACGCATTGGATGTTTCTGTCTACCCGAATCCCGGTTCGGGCGAATTTATGATACAATCAAGCTCCGCGATTCAATCTATAAAGCTATACAACTCGCTGGGTGCGGTTTTAAAATCAGAATTATACCAAGGAAACATTAAAAGTGTTGAGCTAAATTTAACGGCTTTCGACCATGGCATTTATTTGGCTGAAATTATCACATCGGCGGGTAAAACCACGAAGAAATTAATTAAGCAGTAATTACATTAATCCTTTAAAATTAGCAATCAGATTTAAAGCTCAAATTGCTGGGATCGATTGGCATTTGCCTGCGAAGGGCGTTTCGCTTTTAAAGTTTCAACTTATTTGATAAATGCTGTATTTCAGGCACTGGCGTTGAATTACTTGATATACCTATGCGGTGTATGATACCGGATTTTATTTCTTATCTTTGCCACCTTATTTTTTAAAGCATGATTTCGGCTAGCAATGTGAGTTTGCAATATGGCAAACGGATATTATTTGATGAGGTAAACGTAAATTTTACGCCCGGTAACTGTTATGGTATTATTGGTGCCAATGGGGCCGGTAAAACCACTTTTATGAAAATTTTGAGTGGTGAAATTGATCCTACCAAAGGTCGGGTGAATATTTTGCCCGGTATGCGCATGAGTGTTTTAAAACAAAATCATTTTGAATACAACGATTATACTGTTTTAGATACAGTGATGATGGGCAACAAACGCTTGCATCAAATCATCAAAGAAAAAGATGCCATTTACGCCAAAGAAGATTTTACCGATGCCGATGGTATTAAAGCCAGTGAATTGGAAGCCGAGTTTGCCGAAATGAATGGTTGGAATGCCGAAAATGAAGCAGCTGAAATGCTCACCAATATGGGCATTGAGCCTTCTAAGCATGCCGCCTTGGTGAAAGAGTTGTCGGGTAAAGAAAAGGTAAAAACCTTGTTGGCACAAGCTTTGTTCGGTAATCCCGATATTTTATTGTTGGATGAGCCGACCAATGACTTGGACGTTGAAACAATTTCGTGGTTGGAGAATTTTTTGGCTGATTTTCAAAATACAGTGATCGTGATTAGTCACGATCGTCACTTTTTAGATGCCGTTTGTACCAATATTTGTGATATTGATTATGGAAAGATGAGTGTGTACACAGGCAATTATAGCTTTTGGTATCACATGAGTCAATTGCAATTAAAGCAACGTAGCGATGCCAATAAAAAAATTGAAGATAAGCGCGCTGAATTACAGGAGTTTGTGCGCCGCTTTAGTGCCAATGCCAGTAAGAGTAGTCAGGCCACCAGCCGTAAGAAGTTATTGGAAAAATTAACCATTGATGAAATTCCTGCCAGCACGCGAAAATACCCGGGTATTATTTTTAAGCAAGAGCGTGAAGCCGGTGATCAATTGTTATTGGTTGAGCATTTGTCGAAAGAAACCGCCAATGGTGTTGTGTTTAAAGATGTGCACATCAATGTGAAAAAAGGCGATAAAATTGCTTTTATTTCTAAAAACCAATTGGCTGTTTCGGGTTTGTTTGCTGTTTTAGCCGATGAAGACAAAGATTTTAAAGGTAATTTTACATTTGGCACCACCATTTACAAAGCGTATTTGCCAAACGATAATCACCACTTTTTTCAAAGTGATTTAAACTTAATTGATTGGTTGCGCCAGTTTAGTAAAGATAAAGACGAAACATACATACGCGGCTTTTTAGGAAAAATGTTGTTTAGCGGGGAAGAGGTTTTGAAAAAATGTTCGGTATTAAGTGGAGGCGAGAAAGTGCGCTGTATGACCAGTCGCATGATGCTTTTAAACCCTAACTTTTTGATTTTAGATGAGCCCACCAATCACTTGGATTTGGAGAGCATTATTGCTTATAACGATGCTTTAAAAGATTATCCCGGCACCATTTTGTTTACCAGTCATGATCATCAATTGATGCAAACTGTGGCCAATCGTATTATTGAATTAACACCCAAAGGCATCATCGATAAATCATGCACCTACGATGAGTATTTAGAAAACGCATCGATACAAGAACAGCGCAAAAAGATGTACAATTAATTTGTAATTTTGATTACAAATGAAACGTGTTTTATTATTTTTTTGCTTGATAGGGCTAACATTTGTGAAGGCTCAAAATAAAAATGCCAAATTAACCTTGTTAAATGGCAATGTTATAGAAGTCAACATCACCGAAGCAATGCCCTTTGAAATTACCTGCGTTTATAAAGGCAATATCGTTGTTTACCGAGCCGATAGTTTAGCCGGATTTTATTATGAAGGCAACGAATACTTGGCCTTAAAGCCTGAAGGCGCCGGACATTTTGAATTTTCATACAAATTAAAAACAATGGATGAGTTTGAGTTGTACGGATGGCGCGAAGTGTTTGATAAAACCACCGAAGGCACTGCTGACCAAGAAACCACCACCATTTACAAATTTATTAAACGCCAAGGTGAGAGTCGTTTGAATGCATATGAATACTCAAAAGAAGGGGTAACGCAAATGGAAAATTTAAATTGCATGGGCATCATGAAAGACATGTTATCACGTTATGCAAGTTTTGAGTCCTTATTGGATTTATTAAATTCATACGAACGCGATTGCGGGGTGGAGATGAGAAATAAATAAACGAACAGCAAAAGCATGAAAATTAAAATTCTCGTTTTTTGTTTTCTGATTTTTGCAAAGTGTTTTTCACAAGAAGATGCCAAAAAGGAATTTATTAAACTCCTGAACGGTGAGGTGATTAATGTCGATATTAAAAAAATAAGACCAACTTATATCAAAGCACGGCAAGGTCCGGTAGACAAGGTTTTTAAAGTGGATCAAATCGACCGTTTTTATTCAAAGTATTACAATGCCATTTTTGAAAGTCATGCCATTGGGAAGCGCAAGAGAAAAAAGTTTCTTGGTGTTTACCGCGATGGCGAGGTGACTGTTTTGTGTGAATTAAAAAACTTGAATGTGACTGTCAGAAATTATTTTTATTCCAATGATGCATTTTATGGGCCGAGTTATATTTCTTTCGGGAAACACCGCGAAAAAACCGGATTTTGGACCTTAGAAGGCAAAACATACTTTAGGCATGTAAGTGAACCCGACAGTGTGATACATGTCGCCAACAAAAAAGAACTATTTAATTGCAAGGCCTACGAATGTTTTCCAATCATGATTAAATTATTAAATGGCCTAAACGATATGGATTTGACCGCCAATATTAGAAACCAAACGTTTAGAGATTTATTGGTGAAATATAACAATGAATGTGAAGCAAGGTTAAGGGTGAAAGAAGAGGAGAAGGAGAAGGAAAAAAAGCAAACCGAGAAGTAATTTGTAAAATTTAGTCTTTAAAGTTTTTTGTATTGAAAAAGAGGGTATTTCAAGCCGTGTTGATATTGGTGCTAAACGTAAATTTTTTAGCAGCTCAATTTCGTCAAATTGATCCTGATACTGTTAGTACCTTTGTGCATACTGATAGTCTTAATGGCGCTATATTGCTCATTAAAACAGAATACAAACAATTGGCTAAAAGTCATGAGGTAAAAGAAATTAAAAAGGTTTTTACCAAGGATAGTATTTTGATGTATGAAGAAATAAATAAGACAACAGGCATTGGTTGTATTTTACATACTGAATTTGAATTAATTACTATTTATGATGAGAAACGAAACTATAGAACTAGAGCTTATTTGAAACCAAATACATATCGCGTAAAAAAGTATACTGCCAATGGAACATTGATTTTGGACAAAAAATACGATTTGTTTGAACTTGAAGATGAATGGGATGCAGGTAATTATTTGGGCGAAAGTATTCAGGAACGCAGCGAATATGATAAGGTGAAGTACAAAAAAATGATTGAAAAAGCTAAGGCCCGATCTAAACAAAAAAATAAAAATTAATTTTTATTGCTTCAAAAATCAATGCTAAGTTATTGTCTTCTGTAATTTTATTTAAATATAATAATTGTCGAACTTCAAAATTAGTGTTATCACTTGGGCGCCCCTGCCTGCCGTGGCGCGAGCTAAGCAATGGCAGGCGGGCGGGCTGTTTCAGGCTTCGCTAGCGCTCCGGCTTTTTTGAGGCGAGATGAGAGGCCTCGCCTCAAAAAGAGCTAAACCCTGCCTGCCATCACACTGGCTAAGCGATGGCAGGCAGGCTTACACATCCCTGGCGCTAAACCGAGAATTTTTAAAATTTTCATTTTTCATTAAATTTTAAATCTCTACTGTTATTAATACGTCTGAAATACTTTCATTTTAAAGAATATCCGGTAAATTAGTTTATTATATTTTTGGTTTTAAGCTCTATTTTCATGAGGCTTATGAACTATTTTGAGCTTCGAATAATTAGCCGATTATTTAACTTATACTAGTGTACTTATGTTGTTATTATTGGGCTGAGCAAGGTATCGCAATTTGCGATACCTTTGATTTTGTATGATTGTTTTATTGAATTTGTAAAAGCGAATACTGAATAAGTTAAGTATCAGCGTTCCTTTTTTGTTTTATTCGGAATTTTATAACCTATTTTTCTTCTGGGTTTGGCATTCTTTTTTAGTAATTCATCAAAATAACGAAACACCATCTCAATGTTTTTATCTTGATGGTTTATTTTCTTTTTTATTTTTTCAATTTCTAATGTTAATTCGGTATGTGTCACAAGCATTTCACGGAGCTCTACAAACAGTTCAATAATTTTAATGCTTATTCTGGTGGCTTTATCGCTTTTTAAAACATTGGCCAACATGAGCACACCATGTTCGGTGAAGGCATATGGTAAGGTGCCTCCTAGGTATTGTTTAGAAGGTATCGCATTTTGCGATACCATCATTTCTACTTCTTGTTTTGTGAGTTGAAACATAAAATGCCGAGGGAATTTTGACATGTTTCTTTTTACTTGCTCACGTAGTCTGATGGCTTTTACATCGTATAATGCAGCCAAATCTCTGTCGAGAATAACCTTTTCATTTCGAATGAGGTAAATTTTACGCATCAATACCTCTTTGGGTATGATTGCAAGTGCTGAATTGTTCTTTTTCATTGGTATTACTGGGTTTAACAAGGTATCGCAATTTGCGATACCTTTCAATTACCAATAAAATTAAGTGTTTTAAAAGAAATTTTGTGTTCTTAAAAAGGAAAAATTCACCACCGGCAGGTGTTTGAATGATTTTAAGCTTCTGAAAATTATTTTTCTCCCCAGCGGTAAGCATCTTGTTCAATGCCTGCTAGGTCGAGCACCCGATCAATTACAGTTGCCGCTAATTCTTCAAATGTTTTGGGCAGAGAATAAAAACTAGGCGAAGCCGGACAAACAATACCGCCCGCTTCAGTAATGGTTTTCATGTTATTGATATGAATTAAACTGAGTGGGGTATCGCGGGTAATTAAAATTAATTTCCGTCTTTCTTTTAATACCACATCTGCTGCTCGGGTAATTAAATCGTTGCTAATGCCGCCGGCAATACGCGCCAAAGTGCCCATGCTGCAAGGACAAACAATGACTGTGTTATACTTTGCAGAGCCGGAAGCAAAGGGGGCCATGAAATCGTTTTTGTGATAGGTTTTAAAAGTATAATTTAAATAATGTTTGTTGCCCAATTCAGTTTCCCAAACCAATTTTGCATTATCACTCATCACCAAAGCAACATCTTGTATTTGCGGTTTAAGCTTTTCTAATTTATCCAATAAAACCTTGGCGTATATGCTGCCGCTGGCGCCTGTAATGGCTACCACTATTTTATGATGCTTAGTTTCCACGTGCTTTTTTGGTATCAATTATGTAAGTAACAAAGATACTGAGTATATTGTTGTAAAGTCCTTTATTAAAAAAACGTGCTACAGGATTTGGATAATATATGCCGGTGGCTGAAAGTCCGTAGTTTCGAACAGGACTAATTGAATTGGAACACCTAATTTCGGCAAACCAATTGTTTTTTAGTTTGCGACTAAGTCCAATATTTAGACCCAATTCAAACTTATTAAAACGCGAGTATGCACTCATGTTCACGCGGTTAATGTATTCACTCGAACTCACCAAATAGGCAATCGATGGTCCTGCCATCACCGCATAATAATTATTGAGTTTGTAATAAAACGACACCGGCATGTCGATGTAATTTAAATTTACTTTATAACTTCGGTAGTCGTTGTTTTTAGGAATTTCATTGCGTTGCGCACCTTTTTGCGAAAAGTAAAAACCAAGTTCAGCAAATATTTTGTCTTTTAGTTGTGCATTTATTGCAGTGCCAACAAACAATCCTAATTTATCATATCCTGAGTATGAATCACCGTGAATTTGGCAGCCATTGATGCCCAATGATGGTTTAAGTTTAAAAACCCTTTGATTTTGTTGCCAAAGTAAAAAGGGACTTGTTAAACAAATTATGAAGATTGCAATCCGCATGTATCATTCGCTATTGAGCAGCGACTTTAAATATACGCATAAGGCTAAAACTTATAACCAAAGCCCACTGCAAAGGTACTGATCACCTGCAATCGCGGTCCGTTGATGTTGTCGTTGGCTTTGTACAAGCTGCTGTATCTTTTTACGGTAATATCGTCGTCGTACAAGGTTTGAACGATGATGTTGGCCGAAATGTATTTATTGAGTTTAATGGTAACAAGGTTATTAAAAACTACATCGATGTTTCCCGGATTGTGCGCATAGTTCGAAAACAAATCTAAATATGAATCGAGGTTTACATTTTTAAAAATGTCCTTTTTGAATTTTAGGATTAATCTTCCTCCGAATTCGTAACGTACCTTTTTGCCATGCGTTACTATGTTACCATTTCCGTCTTTCACAGCTTTTTCAACCCCATAGGCACCTTCATCAGCCAAATACTGACGGTTTACTACTGTAATTTTACCTGCAGCTGGGGCAAAGGTGGCTGAAAAATAATCGGCGGGTTTACAGTCCAAACCGAGCGCCAATTGAATGTAGCCCGGTGAATTAAAGTCAGAAACAGCGCGACCGGTAACAGTATCACCTGCATAATTTAAGCCCGGTGCAAATTGTGAACGGTAATCGGCCTGTGCCATATAAAACCAATATTTACTAAAGGCGTTGATGTTGTATTTTGATAATGCAAAAATTTGATCAATGTTTTTTCTAAATAATTTAGAAGTTCCTTGATTAATGATGCCGTATTGTGCATCCAATTTATTGGTCCATTGGTGTTTGTCTCTTTTATAATCCAATTGGTAATTAAAAATACCATTGAGTGTAATGTTGTTTTGCCCCCCACCTTGCCAATTGCTAAGTTTTGTTTGACTCGCAGTTAAACCAAAAAAACCGGCGCCTTTCCAGTAAGAGGTGTCTTTTTTAGTTGTTGTTGCATCTTGAGAGAATACATGGATTGTGCTTAAAAGTGTTAAGCTCATGAAAAATTTATTCATAAAGGATTTAATTTTTTTTAAAAATAAGTGAAATTCTAGAAACAGAAATTGCTTTTTTAGGCTTGTTGATATGTCTTCACAACATTATATAAGGTGTCGCGTTCAACAGCCTCACGATTTACACCTTGAATGAGCCCCACCAGTTCGGCTGTGCTAAGTTTTGGGTTCTGTTCTTCGGCACCGGCCATGCTGTAAATTTTTGTGGTATCATCAATGGTACCGTCTAAATCATCGGTTCCAAATGCCAATGATAGTTGCGCGGTATTACGACCAATCATTGCCCAATAAGCCTTGATGTGGTTAAAATTATCGAGGTAAATTCTTGAAATGGCATAGTTACGCAAGTCTTCAACAATACTTACTTCGGGCACATGCGCCATTTGATTTTCTTTGTTTCTAAATTTTAAAGGAATAAAGGCGTTGAAACCACCTGTTCTGTCTTGCAATTGACGTAAGCGTTCCATGTGATCGATGCGGTGTTCGAATGTTTCGATGTGGCCATACAACATGGTGGCGTTTGAGTGTAAACCCATTTTGTGCCATAATTCGTGTAAGGTTAACCACTCTTCAGAGGTACATTTACCGCCAGCAATTTGGTCGCGAATGGCTTGATCAAAAATTTCAGCACCACCGCCCGGTAAGCTGTCTAATCCGGCTTCGTGCATTAATTTAAGGCCCTCTTCGTATGTAACTTTTGCTTTCTTAAAGATATAATGAAACTCAACAGGGGTAAGGGCTTTGATGTGTAAGTTAGGACGGTGGGATTTGATTTTGCGGAACAAATCGGTGTAAAAAGCTAAATCTTGTTTCGGCACCACACCGCCTGTAATGTGCACTTCAGTTACATCTTGGTTATCGTATGCTTTTACTTTTTCAAGTATTTGCTCAACCGATAATTCCCAGCCGTCTTCTCTATTTTTTATCAAACGTGAATAAGAGCAAAAGGCGCAAGAATACACGCACACATTGGTAGGTTCTACATGAAAATTGTGGTTAAAATAAACCTTGTTGCCATTTTTTTTCTCGCGTACAAAATTGGCAAGAGTGCCTAAAAAGCCAAGTTCAGCTTTTTTGTATAGTAAAACACCCTCGTCGAATGAAATACGTTGGCCTGCAAAAACTTTATCTGCAATGGCTTTCAGTTCATTTGAAATGTTTGATGCTTTTATGATGGATTCAGTAGTATTTTCTAAAATCATGCGGCAAATTTAGGGCTTATCTGAAAAGGAAGCAAGAAGTAAGAAGGGAAGAAGCAGGATGACAAGATGCTAGATGGCAAGAAGCAAGATAACAAGAAGCAAGTCGGCAGGATGTTGGAGGAATCGTCCTACATCATCATGTCGTGACTCCTGCATCGCATACGACAGACAAACCACTATTTAAAATAAAACAGCAACATGATTTGGCCGTTCAAATTGTCGGTGAATGATGAAGAGCTGTTGCTGGTTGCGTCAAAATTTACAATTTGCGTTTTTTGTGCGTTAAAATCCCATGATTCAACACTGTTCGAAAACTTACGGTTATTTTGAACGTTAGCCGAAATGCCAAAATCACCACCAAGTGAAATTTTAGGAAAGATAAAATACTCAATACCAAAAAAGGCCCTTGCTCCATAACCAATACCATAATCACTTTTGCTGTTTAAAGTTCTACTGCTGCTTCTTTGTACTTGATTGTATCCATTGTTAAAATTAATGGTTGTGCTGGGTGACCTGTTAAATGCAGTCATTTTATTACCGTAATCATACACTGAGTTAATATAAGTTTGGCTGATGAGGAGTTCGGCACCACCATATACTTGAAGCCTACCAATTCCATGTCTACCTTCGTATCCAAGGGCAAAGGAAAAATAATTATTTTGAGTATCCATCTTGTCGCTCACTACACCTAAACCGCTCGGATCTAAATCGTTTGATAAAGCATTGATGTAATTTTCCTTGGTGGTTGAGTAAGCTGCTCTTAATCTAAGCGCACTATTTTTGCTTAAAAAGTATTTTCCATAAAGACTATTTCCTCCAACAAGTTTAACGGATAAGGTATTTTTGCCGGCTTGACTAAAAAAATTACCTAAATAATCAAAAAAAGTATTGCCACTAATACCAAAGCAAAAATCATGTTTTTCGGGTAAAATAATTTTTCCTTTTTTGGATCTTAACACTGAATCTTGTTGTGCATTTGACAGCATGAACATTGAAATAAATGCTGTTACTAAAAATAGTTTTTTCATTTAGGTTTATTTTAATAGGGTTATAACGTGAAGTTATGAAAAAAATTACTTGAATGCTTGACTTATTTTATGAGAATAATGAGGCAAGAATTAAGACAAGAAGAAGCAAGATGGAAAGACCGTAAGAAGCAAGACGGCAGCATGTTCGATGAATTGTCTTACATCTTGATGTCCTGTCTCTTGCATCTCATGTAACTTCCAATACCGATAAGAGATATTTACTCTGTGGCTTCGATCCCGAAATAATCGGAACCACAGTATTCCTCATTTTTAATTTTAAATTCTCAATTTTTAATTACATCAATTCAGTCTTCAGTCTCTTCAGTCTCTTCAGTCCTTTATTCCACCCACAACACCATTCCCTTTAAATATTCTCCTTCAGGAAAATAAGGCGTTACAGGATGGTCGGCTGGTTGGTTGAGGTAATGTAAAATTTTAATATTGCGACCCGATTCAATGGCTGCTGAGGTAATGGTATTGTAAAACAAAAACTTATCCACCACGCCGCTACAAGAAAAGGTAAAGATCAATCCGTTTTTTTTAATTTGTTTTAAGGCCAACACATTTAAACGTTTGTAACCCATTACGGCATTGTGTTTGCTGTCGCGGCTTTTGGCGAAGGCTGGCGGGTCGAGGATAATGATGTCGTACACATCTTTTTTGTCTTTTAAAAATTCGAATGTATCAACCGCGAAGCCTTCGTGTTCAAAAGGAGGATTTAATGCTACATTTTCATTACACAAGGCAATGGCACTTTCGCTGGCATCAACCGAATGCACTGTGTTGGCGCCTTGGGCCCCTGCATAGATTGAAAATCCACCAGTATATGAAAAGGTATTTAAAACATTTTTTCCCTTGCTGTAAGAACCAAGTAATTTGCGGTTTTCGCGTTGATCAATAAAAAATCCGGTTTTTTGTCCGTTTACAAAATCAATTTTAAAAACATGGCCATATTCTTTCACCAAAATATAGCCTGAGGCATGGCCGAATAAAAAACCATTTTGAACAGTGCCACTAAAGTGTTTCGAAAGGCTTTCGGCGCTTTTGTCGTATATGCTTTTTAATTGATTTCCTAAGGCAGATTTGAGAGCTTCTACGATCATGTCCTTGTGCAAATAAACCCCGTAGGTATGTGCTTGCAAAACCACATGGCCGTTGTAATAATCAATAATTAATCCGGGCACACCATCACCTTCGCCAAAAAACAAACGCATCACATTGGTGTTTTCGTTGATCAGATTTAAAAGTAAACGGTACTGATAAGCCTTACTGATTTTTTCATGCCAAAATTGATGGTCGATTGTTTGCTGTTTAAAAGAAATAATGCGCACGGCAATACTGCCATTGGCGTAATATCCGGTAGCCAAATAATCTAATTTAGATGAAAAAACTTCCACCAAATCACCGTCGTTTAAATGGTTGTCTTTTTTAGCAATGGCGCCTGAAAACACCCATGGATGTTGGCGTTGAAAAGAGATTTCTTTGCCTTTGTGTAAAATAATTTGTGGATAGCTCAAGATAATGGTATTAAATATTGAAACATCTAAAGTACAATTTTAGACGTTCAAAGGGCTTTAAGATGGATAAAAAATCATTTTAAATTCATGAAAATAATTTTGGAAATGTGTATAAAGTGCTTACTTTAGGCATGCAATCATTCAATACATTATGCAAGTAAACGACGTATACCAACACGATTTTAAATTTACCCAAGAAGAAGTAAACCGTTTTGCGGAAGTAACGGGCGACAATAATCCTGTGCATACCAATGCCGAATATGCTGCCAAGTCGCAGTTCAGAAAACCCATCATGCACGGCATGTTAGGGGCTTCTTTGTTTAGCAAGGTTTTCGGAACATTGTTTCCGGGCGAAGGCACCATTTACTTAAAGCAAAACTTAAACTTTTTGAAACCCATGTATGTGGATGTGAATTATGAAGCCATTTTCACAGTGAAGGAAGTTTTGGTTGATAAAAACAGAGCTGTGGTTGAAACCATTATTCGCAATCCGGAAGGATTTGTTTGTACCAGCGGAGAAGCCACCATTATGAATGTGGATAAAATTAAGAAGCCTGCAGTATAATTTGCAGCAACACCTATTTTCGTTAATTTCTAATTAAACAAATATGGATCAGCAAAACAAAAGAATCGTGCTTGTAACAGGCGCTACAGGTGGTTTAGGTACTGCCATGTGTAAGGAACTTCATAAAGATGGTTACCATGTTGTTGGCAACTATCATACCAAGGAAAAGGCCGAAAAGTGGATGCAAACCATGAAAGCAGAGGGATTTGATATTCAACTGTTTCATGGCGATGTGAGTGATTTTGATTCTGCCGGTGAAATGATCCGTAAAATTGAATCAGAGGTTGGTCCAATTGATACCTTGGTGAACAACGCCGGTATCACACGCGATGGCCGTTTAATCAACATGAAAAAGGAAGATTGGTACGCCGTTATTAATACCAATTTAAATTCGGTATTTAATTGTTCGCGTCATGTTTTAGATGGTATGATGGCCCGTAAGTTTGGGCGTATCATTAATATTTCTTCGGTAAACGGGCAGCGTGGACAATTTGGACAAACCAATTACAGCGCGGCGAAGGCCGGTATGCATGGTTTTACCAAATCATTGGCTATGGAAGTTGCCAAATATGGTATAACGGTTAACACCATTTCGCCGGGTTATATTGGTACCGATATGGTAATGGCCGTGCCTGAAAAAGTATTGGCGCAAATTGTAGCACAAGTACCCATGGGAAGATTGGGCGGCACACATGAGGTGGCACATTTGGTGAGCTTTTTAGCCAGCGAAGAAACCAGTTTTATTACCGGTGCTAATTACAGCATTAATGGCGGGCAACACGTTTATTAATTAAAAATTAATAATTGAGAATTAAAAATTAGAATGTTGAATGAAAATTTGCTCGTTCTACATTTCATTTATTATAATTGAAATCTAAATAACTAATCACAAAAACAGAACAAATGCCACAAGCAGCAAAAACAGGACATCCTAAGGGACTTTATTTTTTATTTTTCACAGAAATGTGGGAGCGCTTTAGTTACTATGGTATGCGTGCCATTTTCATTTTATTTATGACCAAAGTGTTGATGCTGAAGGATGCCGATGCCTCACAAATTTACGGTAGTTATACCGGTTTGGTGTATTTAACACCATTGTTGGGTGGTTATTTGTGTGATAAATTTTTGGGTAATCGCCGAAGCATTGTGATAGGCGGATTGTTGATGGCCTTAGGCCAGTTTTGTATGTTTTTAAGTGCTTCTGCCGGTGCCGGTTCGGGTGTTGGAATTATGTGGTTGGGCTTAACTTCATTAATTATTGGTAACGGGTTTTTTAAACCAAACATTTCAACCATGGTTGGTCAGTTGTATCCTGCAGGTGATAGAAGAATTGACAGTGCATTCACTATTTTTTACATGGGTATTAATTTGGGTGCATTTTTCTCTCCTTTGGTTTGTGGTTCGATGGATTTTAAATATGGCTTCTTAGCGGCATGTATTGGTATGTTGGCCAGTTTGGCTTCTTTTATTATGTTTCAAAAGAAATTTTTGATTTCAGAAGAAGGAAAAGAGATTGGTTTGCCGGTAAAAAAATTAGATTTAAAAAGCATGTTGTTGATTGCAGGATCGATTGGTATTGTATTCTTCATGCTCAACTTTAAACAAATGTTTCAAAGCGATGTTGAGATTATTTCTTATTTTATTTATGGTGCCATGGTGTTGATGCCGATTGTTATTTTATCGGATAAAAGTTTGAACACTATTGAGCGCAAGCGAATTATTGTGATTTTTATTCTTGCCTTTTTTGTGATTTTCTTTTGGGGTGCCTTTGAACAAGCCGGCGCTTCGCTCACATTATTTGCTGATCGACAAACCAACCGCCATGTATTTGGTTGGGAAATGCCGGCCTCTTATTTTCAATCGATTAATCCTTTGGCTGTAATTTGTTTGGCACCAGTGTTTACATTAATCTGGGGCTTTTTACACCACCGTAAAATGGAGCCTTCATCGCCATACAAAATGGCTTTTGGCTTGGCTTTGGTTGCTTTGGGTTACATTGTAATTGCCATTGCAGTAAAAGGATTAGGTTTAGGAGATAAAGTTAGCATGTGGTGGTTGGTGTCGTTGTACATCATTCACTCAATGGGTGAATTGTGTTTATCACCAATCGGTTTATCGATGGTATCGAAATTGGCGCCATTGCGTTTATCATCGTTAATGATGGGTACTTGGTTTTTAGCCAATGCTGCGGCGAATAAATTTGCAGGTACTTTAAGTGCATTGATCCCACCATCGGGTGATGCTGTTGATCCAAATGCGCCGGTTGTTTACCCAACATTTTTAGGATTTCAAATTACCAATTTGTATGAATTTTTTATGTTGTTTATTGTGATGACAGGAATTGCCGCTGGCATTTTATTCGTTTTAAGTTCGTGGTTGCAAAAAATGATGAACGAAAAACATGTTGAGACAGTGCAAGTGCCTACCGAAAATCAGTAAAAGAACGCTGATGACGCTGAAAGAGAGATAAATTATGATGCAATAATTTGTCGCACCTACTTGAATTATTTGCCTCAAATTAAATTGTCATGAATAGCAATGATAATTATATCCACTCTGATATCACTGAGGAAATAATCAGATCATTTTTTGCGGTTTATAATACCTTAGGCTACGGATTTTTGGAAAAGATATACGAGAATGCTTTATATATTGAGTTATCAAAATCCAAATTTAAGGTTGAACGTCAAAAACCAATAAAAGTGCGTTACGAGGGATTGGATGTGGGAATTTACTTTGCCGATTTGATTGTTGAAGATTCAGTGATCATTGAACTTAAGGCAGCTGAATTCCTGAATAAAGAACATGAATACCAATTAATAAATTATCTAAAGGCAACTGTTTTAGAAATGGGCTTACTTTTGAATTTTGGTAAAAAGCCAGAGTTCAAGCGTAAGGTTTTTTCAAATAAAATAAATAATAGCAATCTATATTAAATCACTGTTTCATAATTAATCTTAATCATCAGTGTCATCTGCGTTCCATTAACCATTTATGACGAGTAATATCGAAGACATTCAATCCTTTAAAGGCAAATACCCCAAGCAATTGTGGTCCTTGTTCTTTTCTGAAATGTGGGAGCGTTTCAGCTTTTACGGCATGCGCGGTATGCTCATTTATTTTATGGTAACCGAATTAAGTTTGGATGAAGGAAAGGCCAACTTGCAATACGGTGCCACGCAGGCTTTTGTATATGCCTTTACTTTTGTGGGCGGTATTTTTGCCGATAAAATTTTGGGTTTTCGTCAATCGCTTTTATGGGGTGGATTTTTAATGATTATTGGCAGTGTTGTGCTCGCCATTGACCCAAAGGCATTTTTCTTTTTAGGCATTGGTTTTAATATTATTGGTACAGGTTTTTTTAAACCCAATATTTCAACCATCGTTGGCAATTTATACAAAGAAGGCGATCACCGCATTGATGCCGGCTTTTCGATGTTTTATGCCGGCGTAAATTTAGGCGCTTTGTTGGGCGGCTATTTTTGTATCACCATAGGTAAAGGGGAATTGTTTTCAGCATTTATTCCCAAACATTTGGCTTGGCATGTGGCATTTGGTATATCGGCTGTTTTTATGGTGGTGAGTTTGCTTACCTTTTTACGCACCCAAAAAAGTTTGGCTTCCATTGGTATGTCGCCTTTGTTGCACCTTGATAATAAAAAACGAAAGTTATATGAGTACATTACATTTTTAATTTCCTTGGTTTTTATTCCCATTGTGATGGCCATGGTGTCGCGCACCGAATACACCGATATTTTTATGAATATCATTGGTCCGCTTTCATTGGTATACATCATTTTCGAAATGCGACAATACAGTTTGGAAGAAAATAAAAAATTGGTGGCGGCCTTGTTGTTTATGTTTTTCTCAATTTTCTTTTGGGCATTTTTTGAGCAAAGTGGGGGATCGCTGAGTTTATTTGCAGCCAATAATTTGAGTCATTCTATTTTTGGTATACCCCTCGATCCCAATGGGGTGAACAATTCATCGAATTCACTTTTTGTGATTGCCTTTGCTACATTGATTGGCTTGTTGTGGATTGCCATGGCCAAGAAGGGCATTGAACCCAACACCATCATAAAATTTGGTTTGGGCTTTTTGTTTTTATCGGGTGGCTTTTATATTTTTTATTGTACACGTTTTTTTAGCGATGCGCAAGGCATCAGTTCATTGGGTGTTTTTACCATGGGATGGTTTGTGATCACTTTTGGTGAACTTTGTTTGTCGCCCATTGGCATGGGCATTATGACCAAGTTATCGCCAAAAAAATTACAAGCCGTGATTATGGGCATGTGGTTTTTGGCCTCTGCTTACGGTCAGTACTTTGCCGGCATTTTGGGTGCGAATATTTCGGAGGCATCAGCCAATGCAAACAATTATCAGCGTTTAGTGGTGTACACGACAGGTTACAAACAACTGGCGCTATATTCGCTTGCAGGTGGCGTGATTATCATTGTTTTTTCGCCATTGATTAAACGTTTAATGGGTCATGTAAAATGAAAAGTGTGCCAAAGAAAATTGCTTTGTTGTTTGTTAAATTTTACCAATACACCATCAGGCCATTGTTGCCCAATGCTTGTCGTTACACACCTTCGTGCAGCGCTTATGCCACTGAAGCCATTGAGAAATATGGGGCTTTTAAAGGTTTGTGGTTGGGGCTTAAACGCATCTTAAGATGTCATCCTTGGGGTGGGCATGGTTATGACCCTGTTCCGTGATTTTTTGTAAATTTGAACATGGCATTATTCATTAAAACATTTACCATTTCAGCATGTTTGTTGTTCCTCGTTTCTTGCGTGAAGGACACCATCGTTAAAAAGGAAGAATTGCCTGTGGTGCCTACAGCCACAAAAAATAATGTGCAGGTGACCTTTAACGCCACCATGTTGGGCAAGGCATTGGTGCCCAAAACCAAATGGTATGGCAATGCCATGGCAGAAGCCTTTACGGTTACCAAGTTAAATTATTACATCAGCAACATTAAACTCACCGATAATAACGGTAAGGAATTTGCCGAAAGTGAAAGTTACCATCTCATTCGGCATGTGGATAGTTTAAATACTTTTACCATTAAGGATGTACCCGTTGGTACATATAATAAAATTCAATTTTTAATTGGTGTAGATAGTACGCGCAATGTATCTGGGGCGCAAACCGGAGCATTGGATCCGGCCAATATTATGTTTTGGGAGTGGAAATCGGGATACATCTTTTTTAAATTGGAAGGGTCTTATGCCAGTGCCAACACCAACGAAATGGAGTATGCTGTGCATGTAGGCGGCTTTACCGGCAAGTATTCGTGTTTACAAACCTATAACAGCGAATTAAACACAGCTTTGATTGTGCAAGGCAGCAAGGTTTCGAAATTGTATTTTAATACCAGGGTGGATGAGATGTTTAAAACACCCGATGTATGGGGTTTTGATAAATACTATCAATTTATCAGTGATTCAATGTTTCAAGTGGTGTCGAAGCATTATAAAAATATGTTCATTGTTGATCATATAGAAAATTAATGAGGAAAGAAGTTCTAATCAGGTATCGGTTTACATATTTGTTTTTGTTTTTTGGCATGTTTTGTTTTTCGCAAAATGTGATTATTAAAGGCAAGGCCGATTTAGCTTATGCCGGCAAAATTATACAGCTTGAAAGCATCGGGGATTATATTACCAATACCATGGTGGAAGAAAACAAAGATACCATTCATGTAGACGGTTATTTTGAATTACACATGAACACTAGTTTTTCGAAACCGGTATTTTTATTTATTGGCAATGTAAAAGCCCAATTATATGTTGAGCCTGATTATGTATACGGCATCACCATTCCGCTTGCAGAAGCAGCAGAGCATTATAAAAATGATGTGGAACGCATGGTGAAACCCGGCATTGTGGGAACCGATAGTACTGAATTAAATAACTTGATTTTTGATTACGAGGATTTATACAACCGTTTTTTCTTGAAAGACAATGGAGCCTTTATTTCGAGGGCATTGGTTTTTAAATTAGCCGATAGTTTGCAGTTACAATGTCAAAACCGTTTTAAGCATATTAAAAACAGCTATTTTAAAAACTTTGTCGATTATTCGGTAGCCAGCATCAATGCCAGCGTATCGCGTGGCGAGAATTATTTAGCAAATGCTTATGTAAAGGGCAAACCCATTCTTTATAAGCATTACGAATACATGCAGTTTTTTAATGCTTTTTTTAAAGGCTATTTATTGAACATTTCAGCCCATCAAAAAGGTCAAACCGTTTACCACATCATTAATGTGAAGCAGAGTTATAAAATGCTGAATGATTTGGTGCAAAGCGATTGGTTGCTGAAGAATGACACCTTGCGCGAATTGGTTTTATTGAACAATTTATGGGAATTTTATTTTAATCCCGAGTTTTCGAATGGCGGCGTTGAAGCCATTGTTGATCAGATGGCCTCTAAAACAAAAATTAAGGAGCATCAGCAAATTATCAGGGCCATGCAGGTTTATTTTAACAAGATGCAAGTAGGGGCCATGGCACCTGATTTTTCGGCACGCACAGCGGATGGTAAGATGGGGAGTTTGGGTTCATACAAAGGCAAATGGGTGTATTTGAATTTCTTTTCAAGTAACAATGTAGAGAGTTTGAAGGAGATGCCTAAAATTGCCGAATTAAAAAAGAAATATGGTTTTAAAGTTACATTCATCAGTGTTTGTTTAGATGATAGCTTGTCGACTTATATAAATTACATCAAACAAAACAAAAAATTCGATTGGCCAATATGGTACAACGATGATAAATCATTAACCAAAACGGCTAAACAACAATATTTTGTGGCCGGAGACGAAGCGTATTTTTTAATTCAACCATCGGGACATTTGGCGCAATCACCGGCCCTTTCTCCTTCTGGCGGTATTGAATACCGTTTTAACATCATTTTTAAAATGAAGAAGAAGGAATTTAAAACAGGAATTCGTTAAATGAAAACAGGGCAGCAGCAGTTTACCATCGCCGATCAAATTGTATACGAAGACAATCACATTATTGTGATTAATAAATTGTCATCACAAATTGTGCAGGGCGATAAAACAGGCGATGCGCCCCTAAGTGAATTGATAAAAATATTTTTAAAAGAAAGAGACCACAAGCCGGGTAATGTATTTTGCGGGGTTATTCACCGTATTGATCGACCGGTAAGCGGTTTGGTGATTTTTGCCAAAACAAGCAAGGCTCTTTCGCGTTTTAATGAAATGTTGCGTGAAAAAACCTTGCAGAAAAAATATTTGGCTGTTGTAAAAAATAAACCGCCAAAATTAAAAGACAAATTGATTCATTACTTAACCAAGAATGAAAAGGCAAACATGTCAAAAGCGCATCCACAGCCGGTAAACAATGCGTTGAGAGCGGAGTTGGATTATGAGTTGTTGGCTTCATCCGACAATTATCATTTATTAAAAATTGACTTACACACCGGTCGACACCATCAAATACGATGTCAGTTGGCGGCCATTGGTTGTGCCATTAAAGGGGATCTTAAATACGGTTTTAACCGCAGCAATGAAGGTGGTTTTATTCATTTACACAGTTATGAGTTGCAATTTATACATCCCATCAAACAAGAACCAATTCATTTAAAAGCAATGCCATTAAGCAATGATCCAATATGGTTGTATTTTAAATCCAGCCTTCCTGAATGAACATTATAAAATCATATTATAAACAAGATGTTTTAACGCTCACACGCAAAAGGCAAGGTGAAGAAAAGATTGGTGAATTTGTTGATTGTGTTCAATCTGATTGGTTAAAGGATTTAAAGGCATCAAAAGCAAAATTTGTGGTGGTGGGTATTCCTGAAGATATTGGCGTGCGGGCCAATTACGGCAGGGCAGGGGCTGCTACGGCTTTTAAACCGGCTTTAGAAAGTTTTTTAAGTCAGCAACACAATGTGTATTTAAATGCGCAGTGCATATTTGTTTTGGGTGAAGTTTTTGTGGATGATTTAATGGCATCGGCTGCAGTTTTAAATGTGAAGCAAAAATCAGATTTACTGGCCATGCGCAATTTGGTGTCGTTGATTGATGCACGTGTAACGGCAGTGGTAGAGGAAATTGTACGTTTAAAAAAAATACCGATTGTAATCGGCGGCGGTCATAACAATGCTTATGGATTAATAAAAGGCAGTTCAGCGGCCTTGGCTCAAAAAATAGCTGTGATCAATTGCGATGCCCATTTAGATTTTAGAGCAGAAGAGGGGCGACACAGCGGCAATGCTTTTTCGTGCGCATATGAACAAAAAATATTACAAAAGTATGCGGTGTTAGGCATGCACGAACAATACAATAACCAATACGCTTTAAACTTATTTAAGCAACATGCCCAAGATTTGTATTATTCAAGTTACGAATCCGTTTTTATTCGTGAAGAGCACACTTGGCATGCAGCCTTGTTAAAAGCCATAGGTTTTATAAAAAAGGAGGCTTGTGGTATTGAAATTGATTTGGATGCCATTACCAATGTGCCTTCGAGTGCTAAAACCAGCAGCGGCATATCGCCGGTGCAAGCCCGTCAATTTGTGCACCAGAGTGCGCTTCACCTGAATGCTGTGTATTTGCATATTGCCGAAGGCGCAC
>CANGGP010000003.1 GCA_947453445.1 Sphingobacteriaceae bacterium | reverse complement strand
TTGTGGAACCGGCGCCTTTTTAAGTGCCTGTAAAAATGATGGCTGGAAGGCAATAGGCATAGAACCGGATAGTGGGGCCAGGAATATTGCAGGAAAAAGCCTGAGCGAATTATACGATTCAAAAGAAAGTTTAGTAAAAGAAAACAATAGCGCCAGCTTCAACATGATAACGCTTTGGCATGTTTTAGAGCACGTTGTTGACTTGCAGGAAACCCTAAAGATTTTGACAAATAAACTTGAGCAAGATGGCGTGATGATTATTGCGGTGCCAAATTATAAGAGTTATGACGCACAACATTACCAAGAATTTTGGGCCGCATATGACGTGCCACGACACCTATACCATTTCGATAAAAAGAGCATAACAAAACTAATGTCCTTGCATGGTTTTGAATTACAAAATACCCTGCCAATGCTATTCGATAGTTTTTATGTTAGCTTGTTAAGCGAGAAATATAAAAGCGGAAAAAGCAATCTAATTAAAGCCTTTAGTATAGGCCTAATTTCTAATTTAAAGGCTCTTTTCTCAAGAGAGTGCTCAAGCCACATCTACATCTTCAAGAGAGCTAAGAAAGGCTAAAAAACCTATTTCCCGATAATTTTAAATTCGGTACGACGATTACTTTGTCTACCTTCTGCGCTGTCGTTTCCGGCAATGGGCTTTTGTTCACCATAACCCTTGGCCTTTAATCTATCGGCAGAAATTCCTTTATCAATTAAGTATTTTATTACTGCAGCCGAACGGTTATCGCTGAGCTTTTGGTTTGATTCAGTTCCGCCAACATTATCAGTATGGCTGCTGATTTCAATTTTAATCTGACCATTGTCTTTAAGCAAATTGTAAAGCTTTTCCAATTCGTTAAGCGATTCTCCTTTAAGGCTCGATTTGCCTGAATCAAAGAAAATATTCTTCAAAATAACGGAATGACCTATTTCGACCTTTTTCAAAGCGAAATCAAGCGTAAGCTCTTGATAATCAGCTGCTTTAGGTAAATTGAAGTTTTCGCTGTGAAACAAGTAGCCTTTGGCCCTAATGGTGATACCATAATTTTTTCCGCTAGGCAAACTAATGAGGTATTTTCCGCTGCTTGAGTTTGAATTGAATACGGCCAAATTAATGTTCTTTTCAAGATCATCTAATTCAATATCGGCCTCAAGAAATTTGCCTGTTTTTTCATCGCTAATGGTACCTTTTACAATGGTCACTTTTGGCACACTTAATTCTATTTGGCTTTCCATTTTTAAATTATCGATGGTAATTGCACTTGAAGAAAGCAATTGGTCCTGGGTATTTAAAATTGGCTTTTTCTCGGGACCCAGAAATGTAATTTTGTACAAATCTTTATCGCCATAACCGCCGGGTTTTGAAGATGAAAAATAGGCTTTGTTGCCGCTTCCGCTCACCACAAAAAATACATCGTCGTTAGGACTGTTGATTGGGCATCCCAAATTAAGCGGCTTGGACCAGGTATTATCGCTAAGCGTAGATTTAAAAATGTCATAGCCGCCCATGGTATTGTGACCCTTGCTGCTAAAATATAAGGTAACACCATCGGGATGAATAAACACACCGTCTTCGCTGTATTTGGTGTTGATATTGGGACCTAAATTGTGTGGCATTCCCCAATTACCGTTCATGTCGAGATCACTTACATAAATGTCTTTTTCGCCAAATCCGCTTTCTTTATCGCTTACAAAATAAAGATGTTTGCCGTCGTAACTTAAGCTAACACTCGATTCGTGGTATTTTGTATTGATGTATCGTCCCAGTGATTGCGGTTCTTGCCAATCATTGCCTTCGAGACGCGTTTCATAAAGATCGCCACCATCCATGGCCGTGTAACGGTATAAAAATAATCGGTTGCCGTCTTGCGACAATCCCGCCAAGGCATCGTGTCCTTCGGTGTTTACGTTTTTACTCAGCTGAAGTGGTTTTTGCCATTTGTTTTTTATGCGGCTTGAAAAATATACATCTTCAAAAAATTGATTATCTGATTCGTCTTTTCTTCCGCCAACCGAACCGGGCCTCCGGGATGTAAAAAAGATATTTGATTCATCGGCGGTAATAGAGGCGCCATATTCTGCAAACTCGGTATTTACATTGGGACCCAAATTCTCAACAAAAACCCTTTCAGGATTTTCGCATAATTGTTTGCCTACCCGACACTCTTCCATTTTCTTTTTAAGATCATCAATCAGGGGCAGGGCAACCTTTGGTTTTTGATGCAGCATTACATCGTGAAGCCCATAATATTTTATGGCCTCATCCCACCTGCTGTTTAATTGATAACACCAGGCTAACCAATAATTAACGTCGGAGTCAGGAGCAGAATTTAATTCAAGTGCTTTTTCGAGGTATTTGAGTGTTTCAGGATTGTTTGGGTCGGTGTAAAAATAAATAAAACCCAACATGTAATTAAGGTCTTCGTTGTTTGGGTTAAAGCGGTTGGCGTTTATGAGATGGCCGAGTGCCCTTTTAAAATATGAAAAACCGTTGTTTTCAAAATCATAAATACTAATGGGGTAGAAGCGATTTTTCATTAAATACTGCTTCTTAAAATCTTCAAATTCTTTTCTTCCTTGAATGTAAAATTCTGTACCCGATTGCAAGCTGGCAACAGCAGATTTAAATTCATCTTTTTTGTCGTCAAAGTAAGCGCGCTCAAATGGAACACTCTGGCTTTGTCCATTTGCCATTAAGAAAAACAATGCGGCGCCGATTGTGCTTAGTATTTTTAATTTCATATTAGTTTGAGCAAGTAGAATAATAAACGGTTTTAGCAATGTTGATGCCTAACTGAAAAGCTTTTTTCCAGTCAGCGCAAGAGGCCTCATCTTGTTTAAGCATTTGATTGGCAACGCCGCGGTTATAGTATGCAGCACCATTGTTCACGTCAAGCTCAATGGCCCTTCCGGCAAGTTCTACGGCAGACTTATAATCTTTGTTTTTGATGGCAATCGACGCTAGGTTGTTGTAGGCAAAGGAGTTGGTTGGTTTTTCGGCAATTATTTCTTCAAAATCGCGCTTAGCGGCGTCAAGCTTTTGGTCTTCTAAATAGGCAGCGCCGCGGTTTAACATGGCGTTGTAATTTAATTTATCGAGGTTAAGTGCTTTGGTATAGGCATTGATGGCTTGTTTGTAATCTTTCTTTGCAAAAAATGCTGAGCCCAAATTATTGAACACAAACGATAGGCCTGAGTCGATGGCAATGGCCTTTTTGTAAAAATAAATGGCGCTGTCGATGTTTTGTTTTACACGAAAGCAGCTTCCAATATCATTCAGGGCAAATACTTGATTTGGTTTTGAGATTAAGCTCACAGAATAAAAACCTATGGCCCTGTTGATGTCGTTTTCTTGAAAGCAAAGGATGCCTTTGTAGTAAGCCGCTTCAGAATGGGTGCCGTTTAATTTCAGGCAATTATCCAAGGCCACACTTTGGCTGTCTTTGTCGTTTTTGCCATAATACACAAGGCTTTTATTGTAAAAATACTCGGCGTTGGCCGGATTGGATTTTAAAGCCATGTTGATGTCGGCCAAGGCAGAATCGAGAAGGTGCAATTTGTAATAAGCCACCGATCGGTTAAACAGGGCTTTTTCGAAGTTTGGCTTGATGGATAAGCACCTTGAAAACAAAGTACTTGCAAGCGTAAAACTGCCTGATTTAGCGGCTTCAACGCCACTGTTGTAGTCTAATTCCGCTTGTTCGGCGGGACTTAATTCAAGATTTACTTTTACTGTATCCTGAGATTTAATTTGTAATACAAAGAATAGAAATAGTAAAAAGAAGAGTTTATTCATCATTGCCGGATTATTAATTAAAAATAATTAGCAAATGACTTGTGTTTGTTGCTTAGATTTTAATTTCTAAACAATTGCACCTTAATAAACAAGCATAAACTCGGCGTATGTAGGCTTTGGGCAAATTACCCAAGGTAAACTTTAAGCAATTTGCTTCTTGAGCCTTGTTTAAGTCGTCGAACCGCCTTTTCTTTTATTTGGCGTACACGCTCGCGGGTGAGTTCAAATTTTTCACCAATTTCTTCTAATGAGTGGGCGTGCTTGCCTTCGAGTCCAAAAAATAATTTTACAACATCAGCTTCGCGGTCGGTAAGTGTTGCCAAAGCGCGGCAAATTTCAAGCTGCAAGCTTTCGCTCATTAAGGATCTATCCGGATTGTGGGTGGCTTCGTTTTTCATTAAATCGTACATGCTACCGCCGTCTTCGTGGTTTGCGGTGAGCGGGGCATCCATGCTTACGTGGCGAAAGTTATTGCGCATGGTATCCATAATTTCTTGCGGCATCATTTCTAAAGCGTCGCTTAATTCGTCGTAGCTGGGCTCTCTTTCAAGATCTTGCTCAAGCTTCGACATGGTTTTGTTAATGCGATTAATGGCACCGATTTTATTTAAAGGTAATCGCACAATGCGGCTTTGTTCGGCCAATGCTTGTAAAATACTTTGGCGAATCCACCAAACAGCATAAGAAATAAACTTAAAACCCCTTGTTTCATCGAATCTTTGAGCCGCCTTAATCAAACCCAAATTACCCTCGTTGATTAAATCGGGCAAACTTAAACCTTGGTTTTGATATTGTTTACTAACCGAAACCACAAAGCGTAAATTGGCTTTAACAAGCTTGTCTAGGGCTCTTTGGTCGCCCTGTCTGATTTTCTGCGCCAATACAACTTCGTCTTGCGCAGTGATTAATTCAACCCTACCGATATCTTGTAAGTACATATCCAGCGAAGCTGTTTCGCGATTGGTAATTTGTTTGGTTATTTTAAGCTGTCTCATAAATTGGGTATTTTAAAGTAAATACGGAGGCGGCCAATTGAAGGTTGGGTTAAATTATGTTTATTTTGTAAAAAGACCGATTTGTCGAGTGATTGGGTTCTTTTATCGAGTGAAAAGGCAAATGGTGAAATATAAATCAAGAAGAATTAAAACTAAATGCCAAATAATTTCGACATTTAAGCCATGTTAAAGCGACTATACATCAGCAATTTTGCCTTGATTGGTGAAATGAATGTTGATTTTGCCGAAGGATTAACCGTAATAACAGGTGAAACCGGGGCAGGTAAATCAATTTTTTTGGAAGCCATGTCGATGGCCTTGGGCAGTCGTGCCGATTTAAGTGCCTTAAGAGACAAGAAAAACAAATGTGTTGTTGAGGCAGAATTTGAAATTGATAACGATGCCATTAAACAGATATTTGATCAGAACGAAATTGACTTCGACAGCAAAATTATTTTAAGGAGAGAGTTAAGTCCTGAAGGCCGCTCGAGAAGTTTGCTCAACGATTCGTTGGTGAATTTAAATGTGTTGAAGCAGATCTCTGAAAAAGTAATTGATATTCATTCGCAGCACGAAACATTGTTATTGAATGAGTCGGATTTTCAGATGGAATTGTTGGATGCTTTTGCGAATGCAGGTAAAAAATTCGAAAAGTATCTTTCTGAATACAAAGCCCTGTTGCAAATTAAAAACAAATTAAGTGTTTTGCTCGACAACGAATCGAATGCAAAAAAGGACTTTGATTATTTTTCTTTTTTATTAAATGAATTTGAATCTTTCGAAATACATTCGGGGCAGCTTGAAGCGCTTGAGGCGCAGAGCATGAGTATTGAGAATGCAGAAAACATAAAACGAAATTTATTAGAGGCAAGCCATCTCATTAACGGTGGAGAAGAAAATGTTTTAAGCGCTTTGATTCGGGCGCGACAGAACGCACAATCGATTTCAAAATTTAATACGGGTTATGCCGAGTTTTATAATCGAATTAATGCGGTGTATTTGGAATTAAAAGATTTGTGCGGCGAAATGGATCATGCTGAAACCTTGGTGGGATTTGACAAAGCGAAGTTGGAAGAAATAAATGCAAGCATGGATAAGCTCAACCGTTTGATGAACAAACATCAGGTAAAAACGGAAGAAGAACTGATTGCCATAAGAGCAGATTTAGAACAAAAAATTGCCGGACTACAGTCTTTGGAAAGTGAAATCACCGAATGCAAAAAGTTGCTTGACAAAAAGGAAGCGCTTTGTTGGGATTTGGCAAAAGACTTGAGCAAAACAAGAAAAGCTGCCACGGCTTTAATTGAAAGTAAAACCAAGACCATGCTTTCATCTTTGTCGATGCCCAACGCAGAGTTTAAAATTGATCTTAGCGAAAACAAAGCATTGGGAAATAACGGCATTGACGCTGTTCGCTTTTTATTTTCGGCAAATAAGGGAAGCAGTTTAAGTGAGTTGCATAAAGTGGCAAGCGGCGGGGAATTGTCGCGTTTAATGCTAACATTAAAATCATTGTTGGCATCAAAGAAAAAACTGCCAAGCATTATTTTTGATGAAATTGATACCGGTGTAAGCGGCGATGTTGCAAACAAAATAGGGAACATCTTGTTTCAAATGGGCAAAAACATGCAGGTAATTGCCATCACGCATTTACCGCAACTAGCAAGCAAGGGCAACCAGCACTTGTATGTTTACAAAAAGGACGATGATGAAAAAACCAAATCACTAATCAAACACATTGAAGGCGATGAGCGGGTAAAAGAAATTGCCAAAATGTTAAGTGCCGGTAAGCTCACCGAAACCGCATTAATCAATGCTAAGGAATTGTTGGCATCATACGAATAAAACATGTTTGCTAAAATAAAACAGTATTTGCCAAGGTTTATAAAGGTAACATTCAACTTGTTTTTGTTGGAGTTCGTGCTCTTAAGTTTGTGTCGATTGGTTTTCTACTATAAATTTAAAACCATTGACATTGAACATTTTGATGCTACTGTTATTTTAGAAGCCTTTAGAATGGGCATTTCATTCGATTTGGTTGCAAGCACCTATGCTTTGTTATTGCCATTTTTACTGCTATTATTAAATGATTTATTTGCGCGAAAAACCAAGGCCTTTAATCAAATGGCTTTTGTAAGTGCTTTGATTATTTTTTGCTTGTATGCCTTTATTTCAATGGCAGACTTTCCTTACTTCAAACAATTTGGTACCCATTTAAACAAACAAGCCTTTTTGTGGGCGGCATCTCCAAGCTATGTTTTTAAATTGATTATTGGTGATTTTTCCTATTACAGTTATTTTTTTGCTTTCCTATTATTGGCTTATTCGCTTTACAAGTTGATTCGATTAATTGCATTGAGACCAGCAACGGCAGAAGAAAAAAACGTGAAGCCGATTTGGATTTTTTTGTCGCTTATTTTGTTTGTTCCCTTTTTAATATTTGGGGCAAGAGGGCGTTTATCGAGCAAGAGCACCACGCATGAGGGCATGGCCATTGTTAGCGATAATTTGTTTGTGAATCAAATTGCTTTGAATCCAAACTTTACTATGTTTCGATCGCTATTGTTTCAAAAAATAAAACCCTATAAAATTCCGGATGATGTTGGTCGCTCCTTGGCCTTTGCGCGTGCATATTTGGGGCTGGAGGGCAATTTTGAAAAATCAATTACAAGAAAAGTAAAAGTGGATTCTGTTTTCAGGCCATATAACATAATAGTGGTTTGTATGGAGAGCATGAGTATGTATAAAACAGGCATACACGGCAGAGAAAATTTAACGCCAAACTTAAATCAACTGAGTAAAGAATCTGTTTTGTTTGATCGTTTTTTTTCATCAGGCATACATACTTTTAATGGATTGTTTTCAACAGTGAGTGGTTTTCCGGGGATGCTAACAGAGCACGCTTTGCGGCGCTATACGAAGAGGCCGTTTTCGACATTAGGAAATTTGCTGCTCAAGAAAAATTATCAAACCTATTTGGCGGTAACACACGATCCTGTTTTTGATAACATGGAAGGCTTTTTTAAACTTAACGGTTACAATCAAGTTATTTCTTCAAATGATTTGCCGGGAAAAAAATCGATAGGTGTGACGGGTGTTCCAGACCACGAACTGTATCATTTATTAATTTCTAAATTAAATGCAAGTGGCAAGGCTCAGCCTTTTTTAGCCTTTGTGATGACCGGATCTGATCATGGTCCATGGCTAATTCCGGAAGATATTGCTTTTAAACCAACGGCCGAAACAAAAGAAAAAAGGTCGACACAATATGCCGATTGGGCGATTGGCGAATTTATGAAGGAAGCCAAGAAGCAAAGTTGGTACGACAATACTCTGTTTGTTTTTTTAGGAGATCACGGATATTCAATAGAAGGTACTTATGAAATGCCATTGAGTTACCACCATGTGCCACTCATATTGCATAAGCCAAACACATTAAAGCCAAGTATTAACCATCATTTGGGTTATCAACCTGATGTGTTAAGCACGGTGGCGGGTGTTTTGAATTTAGATTATGAAAACAGCACATTTGGAATGAATATTCTAAATGAAAGACATCCCTTTGTTTATTTTACTGCCGATGATAAAATTGGATGTGTGAGTGATGACGGTTATTTTTTTTATGAATTGATGACGCAAAAAACAAAAAGGCTGAGGAAGTATATGGAACTGGACCAGAAGGATTATTATTCGCTTAATAAGGCAAAAGCAGATTCGTTGGAGACGTCGGCAAAAAAAATGTTAGACGCGGCTGAGTTTATTATTCGGCGCGATTATTTTGCTTATTAGCGGGTGAAATTCGTGGCCATGAAAAGGGCTTGTTTAATTGAGAATGTTATATTTGTGCATACAAAAAAATTATGGCCTACAATTTATTAAAAGGAAAACGCGGCATTATTACCGGTGCCTTGGATGAAAATTCAATTGCTTGGAAAGTGGCTCAAAGAGCACATGAAGAGGGCGCAACATTTACATTGACAAACGCGCCAATTGCGATGCGCATGGGCGAAATAAACAAATTGGCAGAAAGCACGGGTTCGAAAATAATTCCTGCAGACGCTACCAATATTGATGATTTAACCAAATTATATTCAGAGTCGATGGACCTTTTGGGTGGCAAAATTGATTTTGTTTTGCATTCAATTGGTATGAGTGTGAACATTCGCAAGAACATTCCATACACCGAATTAAATTATGAATATTTTAATAAAGGGATTGATGTATCGGCTTTGTCTTTTCATAAAATGTTGGCGGTGGCACATAAAATGGATGCATTAAACGAACACGCTTCGGTGGTTGCTTTAAGTTATATTGCCGCACAACGCGCCTATCCGTTTTATACCGACATGGCCGACATAAAGGCGATGTTAGAGAGCATTGCCCGTACATTTGGTTACCATTACGGAAAACAAAAAAAGGTTAGAATTAATACCATTTCTCAATCTCCGACTAAAACTACAGCAGGAAGCGGCATCAAAGGATTTAGTGATTTTTACGATTTTGCAAACAACCAATCGCCGCTTGGTAATGCCAGCGCTGATGATTGTGCGAACTATTGCGTGAGTTTGTTTAGCGATTTAACGCGCATGGTGACCATGCAAAATTTGTTCCACGACGGCGGCTATTCTAAAACCGGGGCTAGTCAGGAACAACTAGACATGCTCGGTTCGCGTTAAACAAAAAACCAATTAAAAGGCGGATAAAATTTATTCGCCTTTTCTTTTTTTGTTTAAGTTTAGGCTCTATTAAAAAATATTATTCGATGATGAATTTATTGACAGTAAACAATGAAAAGCTTGTAAAGCGCATTACGTATATTACAACTGTTGCCATATGTGCGGTGGTGGTTGTTTTAAATCAGAAATGGATTCCGCATCCTGACACATTCCCAAATTTTATTTACCGATTACCAATGCTGAACGCCATTTTAAACGGCAGCTGCAGCATCCTTTTAATTTTGTCGTTATTGGCCATTAAAAAACGACAAATTGCGATGCATAAAAAATTAAATTTAACGGCCTTTGTTTTGAGCGCTTTGTTTTTGCTTAGTTATGTAACGGCGCACTATTTTATTCCCGACACAAAATATGGTGATGTTGATCATGATGGCGTGATGAGCGCGATCGAGAGCGCAAATGTTAGTGGCATCAAACCGGTTTACTTGATTATCCTTTTAACGCACATCTTTTTTGCCATTGTTGTATTGCCAATGGTATTGCTTTCGTTTTATTATGGTTTAACCGATCAAAGAGAAAAGCATAAAAAGTTAACCCGCTTTAGTTATCCTATTTGGCTTTATGTGACGGTAAGCGGGGTTATTGTTTATCTGATGATTAGTCCGTATTACGGATTTTAATACCGGGGCTTAAATCAATTTTTTAAGAAAGCGGGTACTGCCGTAACTTTATTCAAAAAATTATGGATTGAATAATTCTGCAATCTTTCTTGATTTGCAATTGATTTGATTATATTTGATTAACAAAATAAAACCACTAACATGAAAAAAAACATTTACTTTTTTGTGATGATTGCATTTGGTTTAATGACCAAAGCGCAATCGCCCCGCATGATGCTATATGAAGAATTTACGGGTGAAACCTGTCCTCCTTGTGCATCAACCAATCCCGGCTTAAACACTTTGTTGCTTTCGGCAACCAATGCTACGCGTGTTGTTGCCATTAAATGGCAAGTACCTATTCCTTCTGCGCCAAGCAATACTTGGTCGTTATACCAAACCAATAAAGCCGAAATTGACTGGAGATATCGTTCAACCGCCAGCGGTGGATACGGCTATAATCCGGCAGTGACTTACGCGCCATTTGGAAAGATTGACGGTCAAAGCCAAGGTGTTTTTGGTGCCACAGGCGGCAGCGTTGATCATCCAGCCAATTTAACCAATGCCATTATCACCACAGCCTGCAGTTATACATCGGCATTTAATGTTACAATGTCGCGCAGCGCCATTACGAGCACATCCACTTCGGCCGATGTATTTGTTACCATTCAAGCCACAGCACCATATACCACAAGTGGTAATTTGGTATTCAGAAATGTATTGGTTGAACGTTTAATCAATTTTTCTGTTCAACCCGGAACGAACGGTGAAAAAGATTTTAATGATGCGGCACGCAAATCTTATCCAACTTTACAAAATGGCACGTCATTGCCAAGCACATGGACAGTAGGGCAAGTTGTTACCTTTTCAATGAACTGCGTGTTTCCATCTTACATCATGTCGAAGTCGCAAATTGAATTTGTTGGTTTTGTACAAAATGAAACAACCCAAAAGGTAGAACAAACAACCCGTACCGACATTCAACATTTAGGTTTTGATGCGTCTGCCGTATCGCCGTATGTTGGATTTGTTTGTAATTCATCGAACACTTTAGCACCAACTGTAGCGGTAAGAAACGACGGTTTGGGCACCATTACTGCCATGACCATTACGCCGTATATAGATGGTTTGGCAAAAAATGTTACCACTTGGACAGGAAGTTTAACCACCGGCTTGAGTACATTTATAAATCTTAATGCCATTACTTCTGCAACAATAAGCGGACAACATACTTTTTCTTATAACATTACTGCCTTAAACAGTGCCGATAATAATTTAAGTAATAATGGTGCAAAGACAAATTATTACAGCGTATACAATTATCAGTCAAATCCAATTGTTGAGGGTTTTGGCGGCAGCGCTTGGCCGTATACCGGCTGGTCGGTGAACAATGCCAACGGCGGTAGCGCCACATGGGCATTTCAAAGCGGTGTAGAGGCGTACAATATGGGCATTGGCAATTGCATGAAGTACGGATTTTTTAAAAACACGGTGATTGGTGACAAAGACGAATTGATGTTGCCACCAGTAGATTTAACCGGTATAGGTACGCCAACCATGTCGTTTGATGTGGCCTATATTTTGCGCACAGCGTCGAGCAGTGATAAATTAGAGGTAATGGCCTCAAAAGATTGTGGCACTACTTGGACAAGTGTTTGGAGTGCTTCAGGAAGCAATTTAGCAACGAATCAAAGCCCAAGCGCGAATGAATACATAACTCCTGCTGTTGAAGACTGGTCAAATTACATTATTAACTTACCGGGCTTTAATCAGGCAAATGTGTTGGTTAAGTTTGTTACAACCAATAACAACGGCAACAATTTGTTTTTAGACAATGTTAATTTGTCGTCAAGCTCAATACCTGACGCGATTGCGAAAAACAAACAAAACGGACTTGGCGTGACTGTGTTTCCGAACCCGAATGCCGGTATAGCGAATGTGCAAGTTGGCAGCAAAATCAACCAAACAGCCAAATTAATTGTGATGAATGCATTGGGTCAGTTGGTATTTGAAAAACAATTAACATTGACTGCAGGCACCAATAATACAATGATAGATTTGGGCAGCATTACAGATGGTATATACACCATAAGTATAGAAGGAACTCAACTACGAAGTACAAGTAAATTGGTTATTGCTAAGTAAATAAATTTAGTTTAAAAAAGAAGCACAGGCCGACGGGTCTGTGCTTTTTTGTTGGCACAAAGTAGAAGCCAATGAATCTTAATAAAATCTTTATGTCGATTTTTCAAAGGTAATTCACAGGAAGAATATCTTTGTGATTAGAATGTTTAGCAGGCTAAGGTACTTATCGTTTACTTATCAGTATTTAATTGCAATCGGCTGCATTGTGATTGTTTCTTTCGTGTCTTTTTTGATTTTACCGATTATTGGTTATAAGTCGGTGGCCATGTTGTTGTTGTTTATGGTATCGGTTATGGCGATGCTATTGCACATTCGCGCTGTTTTTTTGTCAGCTATTTTGAGTGCCTTGATTTGGGATTATTTTTTTATTCCGCCGGTTTTTACATTTTCGGTTGGCAGCACCGACGATAAATTAATGGTGCTTATGTATTTTGTGGTGGCCTTGGTGAATGCGGCTTTTACAAATAAACTAAAAAAAATGGAAGAGAGCAACCGCGATAAACAAGAAAAAGAAAAGTCCATTAAGCTTTACAACACTTTACTAAACTCACTGTCGCACGAATTACGAACGCCCATTGCAACAATCATTGCATCGACCGATAATCTTCAAGATAAAAAAGTAAACGAGGGCCAACGACAAGAGTTGCTGCATCAAATTATGGAATCCTCATTTCGGTTGAATCGTCAGGTTGAGAACTTGCTTAACATGTCGCGATTAGATTCTGGCACCTTACAATTAAAGCGCGACTGGTGTGATATGAACGAGTTGGTTTATACCTGTGTTGATCAAATGAAAGACTTAGGAGAAAGACACTTTACACAAATCAATATTCAAGATAATTTTCCACTATGTAAATTAGATCGCGGGATTATGCAGCAGGTCATTTGTAACCTTCTGCAAAATGCTTACGCCTATGTTCCCCAAAGCAAGAAGGTGATTGTGTCGATAAACAGAAAGGATGAGGATTTATTTATTCAACTAGAAGATGAGGGCAATGGTTTTCCTGAATCGGAAATTGATAAAGTATTTGATAAATTTTATCGACTAAAAGATAGCGGCAGCGGCGGAACGGGTTTGGGTTTGTCGATAGTGAAAGGATATGTTGAAGCGCACAATGGCCTCATTCGATTGGAAAATAAATTAACAGGTGGGGCTAAATTTACAATTCAAATAAATTGTGAAACGCAATATTATCAAAACTTAAGCCATGATTAAGGATTTGATTTTAATAATAGATGATGAGAACGCGATTAGGAGGTTGCTTGAAATTTCATTACAGAGCAATGGGTACAAAACTGTTTCTGCTTGCAATGGAAAGGAGGGCTTGTTGTTAGCGGCTTCGCATCAGCCTGATTTGATTTTATTGGATATAGGTTTACCAGACATTAATGGTCAGGTTTTACTGAAGAGATTAAGGGAGTGGTACGTAAAACCAATTGTAATGCTTTCGGCACAAAGTGACGAAGAGAATATTGTTCAAGCTTTGGACAACGGCGCTAATGATTATTTGTGTAAGCCATTTAGAACAGGCGAGTTATTGGCAAGAATTAGAAGTTCTTTAAGAAATTTGTCAGATAATAATCACCAACAAAAAATAGAATTTGATTCTTTACGCATAGATTTAAGTGCGCGCCTGGTATATAAACACAATAATATTGTTAAGTTAACTTCAACTGAATATTCGCTTTTAACATTACTGGTTAAAAATGAGGGCCGAGTATTAACTCACCAATACATTTTGAATGCCATTTGGGGACCCAGTTATGCGCTTCAAACGCAATATTTAAGGGTTTTTATCGCCCAATTAAGAAAAAAAATAGAAAAGGATTCAAATCATCCAAAGTTCATTTTAACGGAATCGGGTGTTGGTTACCGATTTATGATACAATCGGAATCTTTATAAAAAATTTATATCCTACAGGGATAAATTTATCTTTTAAATATAGCGTTCTCGCGACATTTGTAGCGTTATATGAAAAATCAATTTATTTGTTTATTAGTGCTTTTTGTCGTTGTTGCCATTGCAAAAGGACAAAGCGGGGATCAGGGAATTATTTTAAATCCGAATGATTTTGTGAACAAAAAAATCTCTTTTCAAAAACGACAGGGTTTAAAATATAAAATGCATGTTTTTGAAGGAAGTCCTCACCGTAAATTGAGCATAATACTTGGTGATTCCTTGTTTCACTTTTCGAAGGATTCAATCTTTGGATATGTTGACAGGCACCATGATTTTTATCGGATTTATAACCAAACGATTTTTAAAATTTTAAATCCAAATGAAACACTATTGATATACGCGCGTGAATACCTGGGAGGATATAAGAACACACAAACACTCATTGAGTATTATTTTAGTCGTAAGCCGGGGGCTCCAATTCATAAACTCAATTTGCATCAGTTGAAGCTGGTGTTCTCAGACCTTCAAAACTTCAGAGAGCAGCTTGATTTGGCGTTTGATAGCGACGCCGATCTTTTAGAATTTGACAAAGGCAAGCAAAAATATAAAATAAATGAATTGAACATTAACGCAGAATAATTATTGCCATGAGAAAAAGCAACATTTTTATTATTTTTTTATTTTGTTTAGGTTTTGTCAAGGCCCAAAATTCAGATTCAATTTCAGGTGAAAATATTCCATTTGAAGGCATGGATTTTACTTGGCAGAACGGCAGCGACCGAAGAGATTCATCTGTTTTAAGCAGCCAGTATTTTACAGGAAGTGTGATGGTGGACGCGAATTATACTTACGCGTTTAATGATCCAATAGATAATACGGTTGTGGGATCAACCGCCTTGGCGCGCAACAACGAAATGCAAGTTTCATGTGCGAGTTTGGGGGCAGAATTTAACTATTTGGGTGCAAGGGCTCGTGTTTTTACCCAGTTTGGAACACGCTCAACGGTTGTTCCGAGAAACGATTATAGTCCGTATAAAGGACAGTATGAATTGGCCAATATGTACCGTTATTTAAGTGAAGCATTTGCAGGATATCATTTCAAAAAATGGTATGGTGTTAATGTTGATTTTGGAATGTTTATGTCGTACATCGGTTTAAATTCATATTATCAAGTTGAGAACTGGGAGTATCAGGCTTCTTTTACTTCTGATAACACGCCTTGGTTTTTTAATGGTATGCGGATACAAATTTTCCCAACAAAAAAAATAAAAATAGAACCTTGGATTATTAACGGTTGGCAAAGTTACGGCAAATTTAACAGCATGCCCGGTTTTGGCGGCAACATCACTTGGTGCCCGACAGAGAACATCAAATTGCTTACAAACGATTATTATGGCACAGATGCAGCAGGATTACCAAAAAGAAGAAGGTTTCATTCAGACAACAGTTTTTTGTGGCGTTATTATCATTTAGCTAAATCGAAACGGATTAGTCAAGCTGCGTTTTCATTAACTGCTGATATTGGTTTTGAAAATGGCGCTGGCGTTAAAGCATTCAATGGGGATAATATCAACCCAAGCCAAAATTTTATGAGTGTCATGTTTTACAACCGATTGTGGTTTTATGAAAATAAATTTGCCTGGACGTTGGGAGGTGGCTACATGTCGAATCCGGGTCGCTATTTGGTTTTGTATCCAACCGGACAAGCAAGCCCTTTGCCGAATCCATACAATCCTACACAAACGGCAGGTGCCTATCCGTTTAGTGCGAATCCGGGCGATTTATTTGAGGGATGGGATTGTTCAACAAATTTTGATTGGATGCCAAATCAAAGCACAACATTTCGAATTGAATTTGTGCACAGAGAGTCTAGCGTTCCTTATTTTGCCGGACATGGAGGCGTTACATCACCAACCGGATATACCACAAGCGTGTTAAGCCCAGATTGGCGACCCGATTTAGTTAAAAGCGAAAGTAGAATTATTTTTGTGGTATTGTTTAGGATGTAGTTGAATTGTCTGTTTAGCGCAAATTATTTATCATTCAAAATGAGCGGCATGTTTTTGCCGTTACCAATAATAATTATTTTGGTATTTGGCGAAGTGGCAATTTCCTTATTTGCTTTTATCATTTCATATTGCAATTGCTGTTCGCTTAAGCCCGTGTTAATGATCTTTTGATAATCGGCGATACCTTGTGCTTCAACACGTTTTCTTTCAGCTTCTTGCTTTTCTTTTTGTAAAACAAATTGCATTTTTTGCGCGTCTTGTTCCGCATTAATTTTTGATTCAATGGTTATTTTTACAGATTGTGGCAAGGTGATATTTCGAACCAGCAATTGCTCTAAAACCAATCCGCGACCTTTAAAATCTTTTTCAATGCCGCTAAAAATACGTGATTGAAATTCATCTCTTTTGGTTGAGTATAAAGCAACGGCATCATAATAAACGGCGTTGTCTCTTATTTTTGTGCGAGTAATGGGTCTTACAATTGTGTTTTTGTAATCGGTGCCAATTTCTTGTAAAATTCTTGGTGCTTGATTTGGCAGCACGCGATATAATACAGTAAGGTCAATGATTACCTCAAGCCCATCGGCCGATAAAACACGAATGGCATCATCTCCACCTTTATCGCCTTCGTCGTGAACGCCCGACATGGTGTAGTTTTGTGTTTTGATATCAAACATGGTAACTTCAACCAAAGGGTTAATGACATTTAAACCACTTTCTAAAATTCGGTTATCTACTTTTCCAAATAATGCTTGCACACCTACTTGCCCGGCTTCAACCTGTTTTATTAGGGAGTTAGAGATGCCAATAAAAACAAGTAAAACACCAAGGCTAAAAAACAATTTATGAAATCGATTGATCTTGAAATTGGGTTTAACAAAATAATACGATAAGATAATTACGATAATTCCTAAAACGATTAATACCATTTGCGCCTCCTTGATTTGAATTGGTGATTGAAAAAATTGTTAAACTAAAATATTGCATTTGTTTGTGAATACCTAAAAAAGTAATCAGCAATTGTGACGATTGAAAAACAAAAAAGAGAAGGAATATTAAAACAGAATAGCGATTGATGATGTTAAGCAAAAATTTTGAGTGCTTAAGTTTTTTCCTTTTACAAAATACCTATCCTTACTATCATATAATTTGCCTTCAATTCTAAACAAAACATTTTCTGCCGGAAAATAATCCATATTTAAAGAATAACCTTTTACCATAAAACCATTTGTGGTGCCACTGTTGATCATCTCGCCTTTTTTATCTTGGTAATATTCAGCCCTTGCGGCAAGGCCGAATTTCTCTGTAAAGTAATAGCGTAAAATAACAACAGGCGTATACCAGCTGTTATAATCTTTGGCGTTCTTTTTGGTTTGTTCCATTCCAAAGTCAAGGCCCGCAATCATGCCGAATTTTTTAGTGAATTGCATGATGCCATAAATATTGTGATAGTAACGATTTTGCTTCAGGCTGTCGGGTTTATCGTTGCCAATAAAAGTGCTGTAGTTAAAGGTCATTTTAGAATTTGGCTTATACACAATCTGTGTCCCAAAGGCAGGCGAATTATTTCCCGCAGGACGTTGAATGTGTTGCCAGCCGTTTAGATATAAAACGGCAATTTGCCATTTGTCGTTTGGTGTCCAACTAAATTTGGCGCCGCTTTCGTAATAAGGTGAGTTTTCGGCAACGATCGATCTGGTGAGTGTCCAACAATCTTTTGAGATGGCGCTTTCAAAGCCAATGTGTGAAGCAAATATGCCGGCATCGAACCAAAAATTCTTTTTTATTTTAAATCCAACATGTGATTCATAAATGTTTTTTAGCACCCCGGGTTCGGCCGCCAAATTATACTGGGCGTAATTTCCGGTCATCAAGGCCATGTTTACGCGTACCTTATCTGAGTTGTATGAGGCGCGGATAATGGCGTGATTGATATTCACTTCGTTGTGCCTTACGTGGTTATATAAAAAGCCGGGCCTTAAATTATTACTCGGTTGGTTAAAATCAAAAGAATAATAGGCTTCGGTATAGCCTTCCAATTTGGTTTTCGGACTTTCTTCTTTTTTCAAGGAATCGTTTTGACCAAATCCAGAAAAAGCCGGGATAATAATAAGAAAGAAGAATAATGGCTGATGTTTGAAACGAATAAGAGGTTTCATAATTGTTAGTTTAATTGATTCAATGAGATCAAATTGAAGGCAATTAAAAATACACAAATTAAATTAGCAATCAAATGTGTGTGATAAAAAATAAACTTTTGTAATTTGCGCTGCCTAAATGAAACATATTGTATTTGTTTTTCTGTTGTTTTTATTTGTTGCCTGCCATCACAATTCACGGGAACAGGTTACTTGGAGTAAGCACATTGCGCCGATCATTCACAAAAATTGTAGCGCTTGCCATCGCCCCGGCGAAAGCGGGGGATTTAATTTGTTGACTTATTCGGATGCCGTTAAAAAAGGCGGATTATTGAAGTTTGTTACAAGCAGCCGTTACATGCCGCCTTGGCCGGCCGACGCGAACTATAGTCATTTTGTAGGAGAACGGGTTTTAACGGATGAAGAAATTGGATTGATTGCCAATTGGACAACTAACGGTTATCAGCGTGGCGATAGTTTATCTGAACAAAAGACGCCAATTTTTTTCACCGGGTCTTATTTTGGAAAACCCGATTTAACAATAAAGTTGAAAGAAGCGGTGCCAATAAAAGGCAACGGAACCGACGCTTTTTTAATTTTAAAATTTCCTTATGAAATAGAAAAAGACACCTTGATTGATTTTGTTGAGTTTGTGCCACATCGGCGAAAGTTGGTGCATCACGTCAATGGCCACTTAATCAGCTATGATGAGAAACGCACTTTTAATTACATGTCAGGCGATTGTTTGCACGAAGAAACCAAAAGCCAGCTCATGGATGTATACAAAAGATTTCATATACCATACACCGATGCCTTACAACCAAATTTTCCAACACTCACGCCCAATACTGTGTATTATTTGCCCGGGTATGTGCCGCCCGTTTATCCAAAAGCGGTAGGTGGTTATAAATTTAAAAAGCATGGATTGTTTTTGTTGAACAATATTCATTACGGACCAAGCAATGTTGATTTGATGGACAGTTCATACATCAATGTTTTTTACCGCAAAACACCAATAGAGCGACCCGTTCGAGAAACGCAATTGGGCACATTTGGCATTTCAAAAATTGAACCTGAATTTATTATCCCGCCGAATGAAATAAAAACTTTTGTTACCGAAACCAGTTTACCATATACCATCAGTATGCTGTCGGTGAATCCACACATGCACTTAATAGGTAAATCTTTTTGGGCTTTTGCGCTTAAGCCCAATGGCGATACTATTCCAATTATAAAAATCAACAAATGGGATTTTAGGTGGCAGTATTATTACACCTTTAAACACCCTTTGGTTTTAGAAAAAGGCAGCACTATAAAGGTGTATGGCACATTCGACAACACATCAAAAAATAGCAACAATCCTTTTTATCCGCCGCAAACCATTACCCAAGGCAACGGTGTTGAGAGCATGAAGACAACCGAAGAAATGTTTCAGTTTATTTTTACTTATATGCCTTATAAGGCAGGAGACGAGAAGATTGATTTGGAGAGGAAATAAATTTAAACGACAATTTTAATTTATTCAATTTATTTTTTAGTGCTTCTGCCTTTGGCCACAGCAGGCGCCGTCCAAGGATCATCTGGCCAAGCATGTTTTGGATAACGGCGCTGTAATTCTTTCTTTACTTCAAAGTATAAATTGTTCCAAAAACTATTTAGGTCAGATGTTACTTGCACTGGTTTGTAGCCGGGTGATAATAAATGCATCACAACATTATTTTTTCCATTGTTTAATTTTGGCGTATCACTTAAACCAAACACTTCTTGTAAACGTACCGATAAAACCGGCGTTGCGCCATTTGGAAAATACTGAATGGTGATTTTCGATCCGCTGGGAACATCTAATTTAGCAGGTGCTAATTTATTTAATAACTGTTGTTGTTCCCAAGTTAACGAATGCAGCAAAGCTTCAGATAAATTTATTTTTTTTAAATCTTCTGTTTTTTTGATGGCATTTAAATATGGGCCCAACCAAACTTCATTGTTTATTAATAGTTCTTCCGTTTTAACGTTTGGCCAATTTTCATTTTCATTCCAATTTCTTAAACTCAAAATGCGGTTTTGTAATTGAATCATGTTTTCATCAAATTCCAATAAATTTTCACCTTCGCTTTTAATAGCATTTGAAATGGCCATCACCCGTTGGTCTTCGGTAAAGGTTTTTAAGGGTTTTGATTGCAAAATAATGTTGCCAATTTTTAATTCTTTATTAGCTATTAATCCACCTTTGCGCGTATCCCAAATAATCACATCTTGTTCTTTTACAAGTGAGATGAGATCTTTTGGATTTAAAGGTGCTGCCAAAAATATTTTTCCCAATCCATCACGCAAATCCATATGCGCAACCGCTAGCCATGGCTCATGGGCCAAATCGTCTTTATGCCCAGCCATTGCAATTTTACCATTGGCCAATTGAAATTGTGCATTGTTGCCGGGGCGAGCCGAGGCAATTCTTTCAGGATAGGCATAAGCTAATAATAATCCCGTTTCAAAAACATCAACAGCCGAGTTGTTTACTGCAATATTTAACATCTTACGATATGAAGCCGCTATTTTTTCAATGCGAGAAAAACGATTGCCTAAACTATTATTACTTCTGGCCCTTCTAAGTGCCTCAATACGTAAATTAATATCAATGCCTGAATCGCGTGGCAATGGGTCGCGCTCTTCTAAAATGGCCGCTATATCTGTAGCTAATTGTTTATCATTTAATTCTTTGGCCATTAAAAGCATATGGGCAATACGGGGGTGACAAGCCAATTGATGTATCTGTTTACCGTGAGCCGTTATACGGTTATTTTCTAAAGCATTTATTTGATGTAATGTTTCTGTAGCTTGAATTAAAGCAGATTTTGGAGGAGGCGTTAACCATGTTAATTGTTGAATATCATTAACGCCCCATTGTGCCATGTCTAATACCAAATCACTGAGGTCGGCTTCCATTATTTCCGGCACCCGATGTTCTAATAATCTTTCGTGTGTGGCTTTTGTCCATAAGCGGTAACAATACCCGGCACTCAATCTTCCGGCACGCCCTGCGCGTTGGTCGGCCGAATCTTTTGAAATTCTTATCGTTTCTAATCTTGATAAACCTGATTTTGAATCGAAGCGAGAGGTTCGTCCAAATCCACAATCAATCACAATTTTAATGCCTTCAATGGTTAAACTTGTTTCGGCAATTGAAGTGGCCAATACAATTTTTCTTTTCCCAAATTTGTTGGGCATAATGGCTAAAAACTGCTCCTGTTGAGGCAATTGACCATAAAGGGGATGAATTAAAAAGTTGTTAACTTGTGTATTAAGAATCTCTGCGCATTTTCTAATTTCTCCTTCGCCAGGCAAAAAAACCAGCACATCACCTTCGTGTTCTTGTGATGCACGAATGATTAGTCTGGCGGTTAATTCAGGTAGTAGTTTTTCATCGGCATCATTGGTGTAAATTATTTCAACCGGGTATTGTTTGCCTTCGCTTACTGCAACGGGGCAGTTGAGTAAGTTTTTTAATTGCGGCATATTAAGTGTGGCCGACATGATCATGATGCGTAAATCGGGACGTATTACTTGTTGGGCATCACGACACAGGGCCAAGGCCACATCGGCATTTAAACTGCGCTCGTGAAACTCATCAAAAATAACCAAGCCAACATTTTCCAAGGCATTATCTTGTTGCAACATGCGGGTTAGAATCCCTTCTGTCACAACTTCAATTTTTGTTTTGTTACTAATGCGGTTATCAAAACGAATACGATAACCAATTTGTTCACCAACTTCCTCTTCTAATAAAGAGGCCATTCGCGCTGCTATTGTTCTTGCAGCCAAGCGCCGCGGTTCAAGCATGATTATTTTTTTACCATTTAAAAAAGCTTCTTTCATTAAAGCCAAAGGCAAGAGGGTGCTTTTACCTGCGCCGGGAGGGGCGTTTACAATAAGTGTGTTTTGTTTTGAAAGTAGTTCGCGTACCTTATCAATGATATCGGTAACCGGCAGATTTATTTGAAAAGGATCGAAGGACAAATTGCGTTGGGATGTTGTCGGCAAAAGTAATACCTTTTATGCCAATATTCGAAGGTTAAGCCCCTTCGTTTTCAGCAATTTAGTATATTTGTGCCCCTTTAGTAAACCACTAAGGCACTTAGTACACTAAGAACCACTAAGGTTATGAATTCTTTAAGTGAACCTTGTGTCCTTAGTGTCTTAGTGGTAAAAATTTAGAAGCAACATAAATGAAGAATATTAGGAACTTTTGTATCATCGCACACATCGACCACGGTAAGAGCACCTTGGCTGATAGATTATTAGAATATACCGGTACCATTAGCAAGCGCGAAATGCAAGACCAAGTGTTGGATGACATGGACCTTGAAAAAGAACGAGGCATTACCATTAAGAGTCATGCCATTCAAATGGATTATACTTACAAGGGTGAAAAATATGTCCTCAATTTAATCGACACCCCCGGTCACGTCGATTTTAGTTATGAAGTATCACGTTCAATTGCTGCCTGTGAAGGCGCTTTGTTGATTGTTGATGCAGCGCAAGGCATACAGGCACAAACCATTTCAAATTTATATTTGGCATTAGAACATGATTTAACCATCATTCCAATTTTAAATAAAATGGATTTGCCGAGTGCAGAGCCTGAAATGGTGACAGATCAAATTGTTGACTTAATCGGCTGCGATCCTTCTGAGGTTATTCCTGCCAGCGGTAAAACCGGCATGGGCATTGAAGAAATTTTAACGGCCATTATTGAGCGTGTACATGCACCGGTGGGCGATCCTAATGCACCATTACAAGCACTCATTTTTGATTCGGTATTTAATTCATTTAGAGGCATTATTGCCTATTTTAAAATTACCAATGGCACCATAAAAAAAGGCGAGAAGGTAAAATTTGTAAATACAGGTGCCACTTACAATGCCGACGAAATTGGTGTTTTAAAACTAAAACAAGAACCACGCAATCAACTTAGTGCAGGAGATGTGGGTTATATTATCTCCGGCATTAAAGAAGCAAGAGAGGTAAAGGTTGGCGATACCATTACACATTTTGATCGCCCATGTGAAGCCGGCATCGATGGTTTTGAAGATGTGAAACCCATGGTGTTTGCCGGTATTTATCCGGTAGATACTGAAGATTTTGAGGAGTTGCGCTATAGCATGGAGAAGTTGCAATTAAACGATGCTTCTTTAACATGGGAACCGGAAAGTTCGGCGGCTTTGGGCTTTGGTTTTCGTTGCGGATTTTTGGGCATGTTGCACATGGAAATTATCCAGGAGCGACTAGAGCGTGAGTTTAACATGACGGTGATTACAACGGTACCCAACGTATCGTATTTGGCACATCAAACCGATGGCGAGGTCGTTACCGTAAATAATCCAAGCGACTTACCTGATCCGGGAAGAATAGAATATATTGAAGAACCTTATATCAAAGCAACAGTCATTACCAAGTCTGATTTTATTGGTCCTGTGATGAGTTTGTGTATTGAAAAGCGCGGACAAATCATGAACCAACATTATCTCACGGCCGACAGGGTGGAGCTGGTTTTTGAAATGCCTTTGGGAGAAGTGGTGTTTGATTTCTTCGACCGTTTAAAATCGATTTCCAAAGGATATGCATCGTTTGATTATCATCCAATTGGCATGAAGGAATCGGACTTGGCCAAGTTGGATATTTTGTTGAACGGCGAGCCGGTAGATGCTTTATCGGCCTTGATTCACCGAAGCAATGCCTATGATTTTGGTAAAAAGATTTGTGAAAAATTAAAAGAATTAATTCCGCGTCAACAATTTGAAATTCCGATTCAAGCTGCTATTGGCGCCAAAATAATTGCCAGAGAAACCATTCGCGCTATTAGAAAAGATGTTACTGCCAAATGTTATGGTGGTGATATTAGCCGTAAACGTAAACTCCTCGAAAAACAAAAGGAAGGTAAAAAACGCATGAAGCAAGTGGGCAGCGTTGAAATTCCGCAAAGCGCATTTATGGCGGTGTTGAAGTTGAATGATTAAATTTTATGAAGAAAAAGGTATTTTTTTTCTTATCTCTTAGTTTAATAATACAAGCGAATGCACAAATAATGTTTTGTTTGCGCAACGACACCCTTCGCCCTCTAACTTATTCGGGTGGCGATGAATTTAATTCTGCAACAATCAATGAAGAGGCTTGGGGGCGCCATTTGTGGCCCAAAACCAACATGGCCCAAAATTTTGCTTACGATCCCAACAATAGCAGAATTGAAAATGGTGTTGCTGTTTTTTCGCTAAGCCAAAAGGATAGTATTTATATTATCAATCCAACAGAAGTTGACAGCAATTTTATTCGTCAACAAAAATTGCAATTAAACAATCATCAATTTTATTTGAAGTATGCTGCGGGTTCAATTATTTCTAAACAGAAGTACCATTATGGTTTATATGAATTAAGATTCAAAATTGAAAAGGGAAAAGGTGTTTGGCCGGCCTTTTGGTTTTTTGGTGGAAACAAAAATGAAGAAATTGATGTGTTTGAATTAAAAGGTGAACGGGGCAACGAAATACATGTTGACACGCATTGCCCTTATGGTTGCGACAGAGGCTATAAAAACAAATTGGGTCTTAATACGAATTGGGGCAATTGGATGCCCGTTTCAAATTATTTGAATGAAGGGTTTAACATCATGCTTTTAGATTGGCGTGAAGACGAATTGATTTGGTATATCAACGGCTATCCTCTGGCTTATTTTAAGGGCAAATTTTCAAATCCAATGAATTTATTTATCAATACACAAGTTGCCAGTGCCTATTCTGCCTTTCAACCGGGGCCGGATGAAACAACCATTTGCCCGAATGCGTTTTATGTTGATTATATACGACAGTGGAAAGAATTGTCAGCTAAAAATACGCCGGCCCTTATTGTTTCAAATGGTTTAAATTTATCTGATAGATTTTCATCCGACTATTTCAATAAACCATTAAAACAAAGTGGTTTAATGTACAATAGCAAAAAGTTCAAAGAGGAACAAGGCATGGTGTCATTGGTAAGGCTTTCGCAAACAAAAATTCTCGTGAATACAATTGGAAAAATTAATCAAGCATTTTCAAAAATAGATTTTGTTGGTGAATATGGTGATTATCATATCAGCCAATTAGGCATGGAACGCGTAATTGAAATTGATGGCCGCGAAAAAATGTTAGAATTAATTTTATACGTGGGTAAAAAGAAATACCTTCAGAAGATTCTCTTAAAGTAAAACAATTGAAAATAGGATATTCAAATAAGGATTTTTTGAAAATTAAGGGACTTTTCAATTTATCTGATATTCGATTTTGGTTAGTGCTTTTCTTTTTCATTCGGCTTTATGCCATTCAAGATCCGCCTTTAGAAGTAGCCCATAATTGGCGCCAAACAACAGTCACGATGGCCGCCCGTAATTTTTTAGAAGTCGATAATAATATTCTTTTTCCAAGAGTAGATTTTGCTGGTGAAAAATCCGGCATCACCGGCATGGAGTTTCCTTTGCTGAATTATTTAATTTATTTAATGTCGCTTGTTTTTGGTTATGCCCACTGGTATGGCCGTTTAATTAACCTTGTGGTTTCGAGCGTGGGTTTGTTTTATTTTTACCGCCTGATAAAAAAATACCGCGACGAAAGCTTTTCATTTAATGCCACATTTATTTTGTTGTTTTCGGTTTGGTTTACCTATTCGCGAAAAATTATGCCCGATACCTTTTCTGTTTCTTTAGTGATTGCAGGATTATATTATGGCAGTGATTATTTGGAGAAAAAACCATCATTCAAATCGATAAGCTTGTGTTTTATTTTAACGCTTTTGGGTTTATTGTCTAAGTTGCCGGCCATTTATCTCATGATTCTTTACATTCCATTATTTTACCGAAGCGATAAAAAACAAAAAATATTGTTTGCCTGTATGAGCACTTTGATGTTATTGCCTGTGGCCTTATATTATTTTTACTGGGTGCCGTATCTCACCAATCAATATGGATTCAGCCATTTTTTCATGGGAAAAAATATGCTGATTGGTTTAAATGAATTAATTTTAGATTGGTCAAATACACTTGAAAAGTTTTATCTCGATGCCTTGCAAATAATTGGCTTTGCACTTTTTTTATTGGGGCTTTTTTATCTGGTGAAAAAGAAAGAGCGGTTCATCTTATGGGTTTTTGGTTTAGGCAGTCTCTCCTTTTTGGTTATTATGTTTAAAGCCGGTTTTACTTTTAGTCATCATTCTTATTACATCGTTCCTTTTGCCCCAATAATGGCCATTGTAGCGGCTTACGCCTTGTCACAAATGAAAAGCAGAAAAATGGTCTTGCTTTTTCTGACCTTGATCGCCTTTGAATCACTTGCGAATAAATTCCATGATTTTACCATCAAAGAAAATAATATGGCAATGCTTCAATTAGAAGGTGCTTTAACTGCAGTTGGAAATAGAAACGAAAAAATATTATTGAACAGCGGAGATGTGCCAACGCCCATGTATTTTTCGCACCGAAAGGGCTGGATTGCCTTTAACGAACAAATTAAAAACAAGTCTTTGATCAATGATTTAAAAGGCATGGGCTTGCGCCACATCGTGATTCTAAAAAAGTCATTTGGCAGCGATCTTGTTTTAGATTACCCGGTATTGTTCAATTCGGCCGATTTTACAATTTATCAGCCTTAATTTTTCATTTCGTTTTTTCAAATAAACGCTGTTCACAAATGCTGTAACTTAATGCTTCCAAAAGGCTTATACCCCTTAAATTTACCTTATGCGAAGTTGTATTGTTTTCTCCATTCTTGTTTTAAGTTCTCTGTTAAAGGCACAATTAAAAAAAGAGTATTATGATGTTCAACAAAGCCAATTGAAGTCTGAAACCGACTACTACAAAGGCATGCCGCATGGTGCTTACATTGAATATTATAAAAGTGGTAAAATAAGCAGAAAAGGTTTTTACAATTACGGCAAAGAGGACAGTGTTTGGGTTTTTTATTACGAAGATGGGGCTAAGAAAGCTCTTGAGTGTTATTTAAAGGGTAAAAAGTGGGGCACCAATATGTATTATTTCAAAAACGGCAAAGTGTCGCAACAAACCAAATTTGAGAATGATTTGGCGGATAGTGTATGGACTTCCTATTTTGAAAATGGCCAAGTGAAAAGCAGAGAAAATTTTGAAAAAGGAAAAAAAGAAGGGGAGTGGATTTATTATTACGAGAATGGAAAAGTAGAAAGCAAAGGAAATTTCGAAAAAGACAAATACCAAGGAAGGGTTGAAACATGGTTCGCGAATGGCAACTTAGCTTCGGTAAAAAATTATTGTTTGGGTAATCCCTGCGGTATTTGGGAAGAGCGTTATGAGAACGGGAATAAAAAATTTGTAAAAGAATACAAAGATACCTTGGTTTACTTAAATGAATTATTCGACACCAAGGGCAATCAACTTATTTCGAACGGAAACGGCAGCTTAACGGCTGGTTACGACAATGGAATCATTAAGGCCATGGGAACATATTCTTCAGGCTTGCAAAGCGGCACATGGCGCTACTTTCATAAAAACGGCGAACTCGATTATGAAGCAAATTATGAAGCAGGCATGTTAAACGGCTATTATTCGTCGTATTACCCAAACCACAAAATTAAGAGCGAGGGAAATTTCACTGCGAACAAAAAAAATGGGGTATGGAAATTTTACAGAACCGACGGACAGTTAGAAATGATGGGCACCCTAAAGGATAATTTACGAGAAGACAAATGGGAATATTTTTACACCAACGGAAAAATTGAAAGCCGAGGCATGTTTCTCAACGATAAACAAAGCGGCACTTGGAATTATTTTTATAAAACGGGTGAAAAATGGAAACAGGGTGATTTTGAAGCGGGCTTAAAAACAGGTATTTGGACCACTTGGTGGGAAAATGGCAACAAATTGCAGGAAGGTCAGTATAATAAAGGCGAAGAAGATGGTATTTGGCGCAGTTGGTGGGAAAACGGCAGCAAAAAGGACGAAGGCACTATTAAGGGAAAGATGTTGCTCGGGGCTTGGAAGGGCTGGTATGCGAACGGTGCGTTAAATTATGAAGGAGAATACAATAAAAAAGGTGCCAAATCGGGCGAATGGAAGTATTATTACGAAAACGCCCAACCCCGCGAACTTTGTAATTATGTGAATGGGATTAAACACGGAAAAAACACATTATGGTTCGAAAAAGGCGGTTTTGTTGATAGTGAGGGGCAATACCGAAAGGGGCACCAACAGGGCACTTGGAACTACTATTTTGAAACAGGAGGCCTAAGCAGGAGCCAACATTTTACCGAAGGAAAGTTATCCGGCAAAAGCATCAGCTACTATCAGAACTCAAAAATTCAAAGTATTTGTAACTATGCCTTGGTTTCCGAAAAAAGAAAAGGAAAAATTCAAAGTCTGCCCGATGGGGAGTGGATATTTTACGACAGAAACGGAAATATTATAAATAGAGTTAATTACCGCAATGGCGTGAAGCTGAACTAAAAAATTCTTTATATTTGCAATAATGGCTACACTTTTTAAATCAATAGTTTTTTCTTTCATCATTTTGTTTTTGTCTTCTTGTCAAAGAGATGAAAAGCAAGAAGAAGCGGCCGTTGAAGAACAAGCGCTTGAAACCAACCTTGTGATACAAGATAAATTCAACGCACAAAACGTATTTAATACTTTACCTAGTCGCGAGTTGGTGATGGGTCTCATCAATCAAAATAAGCTTGAGTACAATGCCGATTACCTCAGTAACCCTACAAATGTCAATAAATTCACACTCGAACTTTTCAGAGCAGTGAACATGGGCATTTACGGTGCCGATTTGTGTATATCTAACTCCTTCGAACAAACGCAAGAAAGCATTATCTTTTTAAAAAGCATGAATATTTTGGCCAGTAGCTTGGGCGTTAGCGGTGCCTTTAACCAAAACATGTTCGATCGCATTGAGCTCAATAAAAGCAACAACGACTCAATTATCAGTATTGTAACCGATGCCTTTAAAAAGGTGGATGAAATTTTAAAATACAATAAAAGAGCAGCAACAGCAGCTGTCATCTTATCAGGATCTTGGATTGAAGGATTTTATGTTTCGTGTAAAATGGCCGAAAAATCAAATAGCACCGAGTTGATTAAAACCATCATCAAACAAAAAGAATCATTAAAAAATTTAATTGTACTGCTTGAAAATGCAGGCCTTGAAGACAATTCAAAATTTATCGTTGATAAACTACACGGACTTTTTGATTCAATTTCAACAAACGAAAACAATTCAAAATTTGATCGCGAAGCCATTGTTGAGGCTTATCACAAAATCAGTGATCTGCGCAATCAGGTTGTTTCGGTAAGCCAATAATTTTTATTTCCTTAACAAAAGCACTTTCATTTTTATATGTAATTTAGTTAAAGATGAAAAAAGGGTTTTTTCTTTTCGCTTTCTTCTTGGTCTTTTCAAAGACATTCGCATCCTTCATATTAATTCCAATGGATGATTCGCAAAAGAATCATTTAAAAGCCTACGGCATTGCTTATTGGGCGCTTAAGGGCGAATTAGAAATACAATGGTTGTTAAACTACCGAGGTGGAAGTTTTTTAATTCCCAATGCACCTGCCGTTTCAAAAGAGTGTGTGATTCGCGGCATAAGTTATGAAACTGTTTCTGACGCCCAAGCCAATGCCATGTTAGCCGAAATAGGTAACCCGGAAGTAAATCAAGATGCCGTTAAACTTGAAAAAGCACCGCGTATTGCCGTTTATTCGCCAAAGGGCAAGCAGCCATGGGACGATGCCGTAACCCTGGTTTTAAAGTATGCTGAAATTCCATACGATGTAATTTATGACGAAGAAATTTTTTTGGATAAATTAAAGGATTACGATTGGTTGCATTTGCACCATGAAGATTTTACCGGCCAATACGGTAAATTTTATGGCTCATTTCATTTTGCCGCTTGGTATCAGGCCGAAGTAAAAGAAAATGAAAACATGGCCAAAAAACTTGGTTTTTCAAAAGTGTCATTAATGAAACTTAACTCGGCAAAAAAAATAAAAGAATTTGTGGGTCGCGGCGGATTTTTGTTTGCCATGTGTAGCGCTTCTGATAGTTATGATATTGCTTTGGCTGCCGAAGGCATTGATATTTGTGCCAGTATATATGATTACGACCCCGAAGATCCACAAGCCAATTCAAAAATAGATTATTCAAAAGGCTTTGCATTTGAAAATTATAAATTAAGTACAAACCCTATAGAATACGAATACTCAAGCATTGACACTTATCAAACACGCCGTCAACAATATGGCATGACGCAAAAAAACGATTTATTTTCCTTGTTCGATTTTTCAGCCAAATGGGATCCTGTGCCCACTATGCTTTGCCAAAATCACACCAACAGCATACAAGGATTTTGGGGACAAACAGTAGCATTCAATAAGAATTACATCAAAAAAAATGTGCTTATTATGGGTGAAGCAAAGGCCTTTAATGAAGCGCGTTATATACACGGTGAATTTGGAAAAGGCACTTGGACATTTTATGGGGGCCACGATCCTGAAGACTATGAACACCGCGTGGAAGAGCCGCCAACCGATTTAACGCTTCATCCAAATTCGCCGGGTTATCGACTTATTTTAAATAATATTTTATTTCCGGCTGCCAAAAAGAAAAAACAAAAAACCTAATCCTTATCTTTAACACATTAATTTCATTTATAAAATAATTTTGTCGGCTGTGGCAGTTTTTGTGATTGCCCGTTTTTTGCCGGGGGTTACATTAAATGGCTACGAATCTGCTTTTATGTTGGCCGTGGCATTGGCATTTTTAAACGCAATTGTAAAACCAATTTTAACCTTTTTAACCATTCCAATTACCATCTTTAGTTTGGGATTATTTCTACTGGTAATAAATGCAGGCATTATTTTAATTGCACAAAAATTAGTGGATGGATTTAGCGTAAACAGTTTTTGGACAGCTTTGGTGTTTAGTTTAATACTATCGTTTAGCACAAGTATTCTCAATGCTATTTTTGGATTGAACGATAAAGACAAGGATTGATTTATTCGAATTTTGTGTAAACAGAAGGAATCACAAAAGTAGAAGCTGCCGGAATTTTCTTGTCGATTTTTGTTACCTCTAATTTTGAAATTAATTTACCGTCAGAAATGGTTTTCTCCTCACTCAACAAGGGCATTGAACCAATTGGAATATTTTTTATTTGATTGTAATATACACTTTGCCTGTCTTTGCGATTCCATAGTTTCAGCATTTTTAAAAAGAAATCAAAGTTACCTTCAGCAATCCAATAGGTGATAACGGTATTTTCTTCTACGTTTTTTACAATGTGTTCGCTACAAGTATAACCGGCAATTTTTTTGGTGTTTTTTCCTCTTGTTACTTCAAATGTTCCTTTGCTGGCAACAGGCACTTCACTTTTTTGATTGCCCCATAATTTACGTTTAGGACTAATAAACTTAATGTTTGCTGCCTGTAAATTAATTAAAAAACTTCCTTCAACACCATTGCCTTTTTTGGCCATTTGATCAAGCTTAATCATGTTGTCTTTTACCCAATACATGTTTAATGAAGTATCTTTAGGCGTTACTTGCATAAACTCAATATTGCCTGCAAAGTTTTGTGCACCCAGCACAAACGTTCCTAAACCAAAGGTCAAAAGCAAAAAATATCTTTTCATGTGAAAAAAGTTTTAAAAGACTAATTTATGTATTTTAGTGCTGATTGATGTCGGATTCAAAAAATAATTCTACCGGTATTGGTAACAAAGGTGAAAATTTGGCGAAAGCATTTTTAATTAAAAATGGTTATCGCATTTTGGAACAAAATTGGCGATTCAAAAAACTTGAGATTGATTTGATTGCCCAAAAGGACGACCGCATCATTTTTGTTGAAGTGAAAACCAGGAAAAACAGTACCTTTGGAGAGCCGCAAATTTTTGTGAGCAAACAAAAGCAATCATTCATTATCAAAGCGGCTCATCACTACTTGGAATCAAACAACATCATATTAGAAGCCAGATTCGACATCATTGCCGTTACTTATCAAAATCAAGTGTTCAACATTCAACATTTAGAGCGGGCGTTTTACCCACTCGTTTAAATTTTACCTATGAGCAAATTCAGAAAACCTTCAGGAGACCAAGACAATAAGCGCCCTCGACGCAGCTTTAAAGCAGGCGTTAATACTGCCAAAGGCAAAATGTCGGAGGAAGATGAGAAGAAGGGCCGCAAAGGTTATAAAGCCAAGCGCTCTTTCACAAAAAATAAAAGCTACAGAGAAATTAAATCGCAAGACGGTTTTGACAAGCCTCAAAGTCGCTTTGAGCGCAATGAAAAAAGTCTCCCATTTAAAAGAAAATTTTCTAAACCGGGCGAAGACAAAAAATTTGGCGCCAAAGACAAAGCGTTTTCGAAAGATAAGAAATTTGAAGCCCCAAAAGGAAAGCGCCCGGCGCAAGGTGATTCAGAGGCATCTGCACCAACAAAAAGAACCAATTACCGCGATTTCGAAGAAGGGAAAGTATTTACCCAATACCCTAAATCAAAAACGCCGGCAAACCCTAAAACCAGCAGCCCAAAGAAAAACGACGACGGTTTAATTCGTTTGAATAAATATCTGTCGAACGCAGGCATTGCTTCACGCAGAGATGCCGATACTTTGATTGTTGGTGGAACCGTGAAAGTTAATGGCGAAGTGGTAACCCAATTGGGATATAAAATTAAACCGGGCGACAAAGTAACCTACGGCGATTCTTCAGTAAAAAGTGAACGAAAGGTTTACTTGTTACTCAATAAACCAAAAGATTATATTTCAACTGTAGATGATCCGCAAGAACGTAAAACAGTCATGGAATTAATTAAAGGTGCCTGTAAAGAAAGATTATATCCGGTAGGCAGGTTGGATAGAAACACCACCGGACTATTGCTGTTTACCAACGATGGCGAACTCACCACAAAACTAACACATCCAAAATTTGGCGTTAAAAAAGTTTACCATGTTAGTTTAAATAAAGGCTTAAAGCCGGAAGATTTTTCAGCTATTGTTGAAGGTCTTGAGCTAGAGGATGGCTTGGTTAAAGCCGACGACTTGGCTTTTGTGGGTGAAGGAAAAAAAGAAATTGGCATTGAGATACACAGTGGTAAAAACCGCATTGTGCGAAGAATTTTTGAGCAATTGGGATACGACGTATTGAAATTAGACAGGGTTGTTTTTGCCGGCTTAACCAAGAAAGATCTGCCAAGAGGCAAACACCGCTTTTTGACAGCCAAAGAGATCAGTTTTTTGAAAATGATAGGTTAAAAATTTGTATTTTTAATCGTTTTAGTAGTAGATAAAAAAATTTATGTGTGGAATTGTAGCATACCTGGGCAGTAGAGAAGCCTATCCAATCATTGTAAAGGGACTTCAACGTTTAGAATACCGTGGTTATGATAGCGCTGGGGTTGCCTTGATTAATCCAAAAGGAGAATTAAACGTATATAAGCGCAAAGGCAAAGTGAGCGAACTGGTTGCTTTTGCAAAGGATAAAGACATTAGCGGCCACGTTGGCATTGGCCATACCCGTTGGGCGACCCATGGCGAACCAAATGATGTAAACTCACATCCGCATTATTCACAAACCAAAGATTTGGTGATTATTCACAATGGCATCATCGAAAATTACAATGCCATTAAAGAAGGGTTAAAAAAACGCGGCCACACCTTCTTATCACAAACCGACACCGAGGTGTTGGCACATTTGATAGAAGACATTCAGCAAAACGAAAACATGAAATTGGGGCATGCTGTGCTTGCCGCATTAAATCAAGTCATTGGGGCTTATGCCATTGTGGTGATGGATAAAAAAGATCCATCTACCCTTGTCGCGGCAAAAAAAGGCAGTCCATTGGTTATAGGCATTGGGGCCGAAGATTTTTTTGTTGCCTCTGATGCATCGCCAATTGTTGAGTATACTAAAAACGTGGTGTATCTCGAAGAAGAACAAGTGGCCATCATCAGATTAGGACATGAACTTCGAATCAGAAATTTAAAAGACAAAGAAATTACGCCATACGTTCAAAAATTAAACATCGAAATCGAATCCATCGAAAAAGGCGGATACGATCATTTTATGTTGAAGGAAATTTATGAGCAACCGCGCTCAGTACTCGACAGTATGCGCGGCCGTTTGCACGCCGATACAGGCGATATTAAAATGGGCGGCATTGTTGATCATGAAAAGAAATTTGAAAAAGCCAAGCGCATTATCTTTTTGGCTTGCGGTACTTCTTGGCATGCAGGATTGGTAGGAGAATATTTATTCGAAGAATTTGCCCGCGTGCCTGTTGAGGTGGAATACGCTTCAGAATTTAGGTACCGTAATCCAATTATTTATCCGGATGACATAGTGATTGCCATTTCTCAAAGTGGTGAAACCGCCGACACTTTAGCCGCCATTGAATTGGCCAAGTCGAAAGGTGCCACTGTATTGGGAGTTTGTAATGTGGTGGGTTCATCCATCGCACGCGCTACCCATGGTGGCAGTTATACGCATGCCGGTCCTGAAATTGGGGTGGCCTCAACAAAAGCATTTACGGCACAAGTAACTGTACTTACATTGATGGCCTTGCACATGGCAAAAGTGCGCGGAACACTTTCTGAAAGCCGATACAGAGCCTTATTGTATGAGATGGAATCCATTCCTTCTAAAATTGAAGTGGTATTAAAGCTCAATGATGATTTACGTAAAATAGCCTTTACCTATAAAGATAGTAATAACGCTTTATACCTTGGCAGAGGGGTTTCTTTCCCTGTTGCTTTGGAAGGCGCATTAAAACTAAAGGAAATTTCATATATCCATGCCGAAGGTTATCCTGCTGCAGAAATGAAGCACGGCCCAATTGCCTTAATTGACGATGAAATGCCGGTGTTTGTAATTGCCACCAAAGGCGCCAATTACGAAAAGGTAGTAAGCAATATTCAAGAAGTAAAAGCCCGCAAGGGAAAAATTATTGCAGTTGTTACTTCAGGCGATAAAGATGTGCGCGCCATGTCGGATCATGTGATTGAAATACCTGAAACCGATGAGTTTTTAGTGCCTTTAATTGCGGTTATTCCTTGGCAATTGTTATCATACCACATTGCTGTGATGAGGGGTTGTAATGTTGATCAGCCGCGAAATTTAGCAAAAAGCGTGACGGTTGAATAAACATGCTTCACAAAAGAAGCATCATAATTTTCATTTTTGTTTTTTATTCGGCTTTATTTTTTTCTCAAAGCCCATTTTATAGCCGCGATTTTCCAAGCATCAAATCGCATGTGCCTGTGCGCATTGTTGACGGTGATTCCGCTGCTTTTTACGTGTTGCGATACAATAAAAAAATTCATGATTTTACCCTTGAACGACGCAGCAAAAAAACATTCGACATACTTCATTTTACGGCATTAAAACTCGACAGTTTAAACGCTTCATGGTTCGATTATGAAAATTTGGATTATTTACTTTTTGAATACAATTACCGCATGTATTTTGTGTTTGAAAAAGTGCTGAACCAAAAAAAATCCATTTATATCAAAAGTATTGATTCTTCAGGCAAAGCAAGTGATTTTAAAGAATTGGCAAATCTTGAAAAAGGTGAATCGAGCAAAGACATTCGTTTTGTAATGAAGCGAAGTAGCGCTCAGCAACTGTTAGTGGTTGGCGAACATTATTATCAGAATGCCACAGCCAAAAAGGTGGTTTTACTTTATAATTTTGATAAAAATCAAAATGAATACTTAATCAAATTGCCACTCGAAAATCAAGCCACCGGCTTTTCGCAAAACTATGTGTGTTCAAACGGCCGACTTTATTATTTGCTTGCAAATCAAAACTTGGCCGGATACAGAAAAAAATACACAGTCAATCAAGAGTTGCAAGTGCCTTATTATGAAAGCACGCTGCAATCGCTCAATGTTTTTAATTTGGCGGAAAAAGAAATACATCAAACCGATCTTTGTTTCAATAAAAAGGCTGAAATCATTAGTTCAAACATTGTTGTTACCAACGAACAGGTTAATTTATTCATGCATTATACAAATAGAGATGAAAATAAAAAGGCTGAGTGGCGATTTTTGAATCAGGCATTTAACTTCGATTTGACAAAAAAAATACATTGTCGCGAAACACTTGTAGATTCGGCAATCAACCAACAGCTTTATTTTTTCGATGGTTACGAAAAAGCCGATGCGGCCGAAAAAGAATTCAAACCTTATGGTATTACTGAAAATGGCGCCCATGTTTACCAATTAAATCACAGATCGGATGAAAACGCTTTTCATGAAATATTACTTTGGAAAAGCAATCTAATGAACGGCGAAGTTGAATTACAAAAATTAATTCCGCGTAACACCTTTTATTTTCAGCACCAAACACGCTTTCACTATTTACAGGAAATAGCCATCGCACAAAAAAATGAAGATTTGTTTTTTCTGATGCTTGAAAATCGAAACAATTTTAAACTAAATCCCGAAATCTTTAATGCTGCCGAAACCGACAAACAGAGGCATCTTTGGTCGGCCAATTTGATGTTATACAAATTGCATGCAAAGGGAGAATTCACAAAAAAAGTGGTTTATAAAAATGGCAACTACAATGCTGTGCCAATTAATTTTGAAGGGAATCAAAATGAATTTATCTTTTATCTCAACAAGGGAAAAAGAGAAAAATTCGCTATTTTGATTTTGTAGTATCGTTTTGAATGATGCGACCGGATTCAAAGGCCTGCAGTTTATCTAACACGCTTTCGTATACTTTTTTATATAGCTCGCTGTGGTGGCAATAAAAACTGATTGTAGAGTCGAATTGACTTTGGCGTATTTTGTGCTCCTTTAAAGGGTTAAAAGCATAAGCGGAATCAAGTTTATTTTGGGCCACATTTTTGATGTTGAGGTTGGCGGCACTTTCGGCCAAGGAAAACTCAAATAAAACATCACTGATGGCGTCAACGCTTAATACATTTGGCGGAATACTTTCATCCTTCTTTTCAAAATGGCAAGCATAAAGAAAAATGATACAAAATGTAAGTATGGTTGCGGATGTTTTGTGCATAGAATTTAACTGCAAGATAAGGCTTTAAACAAAATCACTTCAATTATTTTTTGTGCTATAAGTGCTAACACCCTGGTTTTAATAATCTTTTGATTTTCCTTTAAAACTGGGCTTTGTTTAGCTTATTTTTATCGGTGAAAATGATTCTTAAGATTTTAAAAAGCAGGTATTTTTTATCAGTGGTTGCATTGGTGCTTTGGCTATTGTTTTTTGACAAAAACGATGTGTTTACACAAATGGAATTGATCAAAAAATGCGATAAGCTTAAAAATGAAAAACAATATTATATCGATGAAATTGCCGCTAACAATGCGAATTTATACGACCTTAAGAACAACAAAAAGAGTCTTGAAACATTTTCAAGGGAAAAATATTTAATGAAGCGAGAAAACGAAGACGTGTATGTTTTCGTTACAAAATAAGCCTTATTTCTTAGGCTTTTTTTCTTCTTCTCCGCTTGCTGCGCCTGCTTTGGCTAAGGCTTCTAAATCTCTGTCGAAAAAATAGATGCCGCTTTTATCGTCGCCAATTAATTTCAATTTATCTACAATTTGACGGGCCAAAGCTTCTTCTTCAATTTGTTCACTCACGTACCATTGTAAAAAATTATGAGTGGTATAATCTTTTTCTTTTAAAGTGGCATCTACCAGCGAATTAATTTCAGAAGTGACTTTAATTTCATGCTTTAGGATTTCTTCAAACACGGTTTTCACAGATTTAAAAGTTACCGGAGGTTGTTTTAAATTCGGCACCAATCCATGCCCGCCACGTTCATTCACAAACTTAATGAGTTTAAGCATGTGCATTCTTTCTTCATCGGCATGGTTGTATAAAAAAGCACAAACGCCGTTTAAGCCTTGTGTTTCGGCCCAACTGGCCATGGCTAAATAATATTGTGATGAATAGCCTTCAACTTCTATTTGCTTATTTAAAGCTTTACTAACTTGTGGTGACAACATAATAATTGATTTATTTGTTTATTTTAAATGCTTTAACGCCTTCATCCAACCATTGCACATATTCGTTAATGTTTGGATTATAGCCTCTTACTTTATTTATTAATTTTTCGTTGTTATCAACCAATACATACAATGGCTGCGTGCTTTGTCCGTAAAGCGTTTCTTCCATGTATTTAAATTTATCGCCAATGTCGGTTATTTGTCGCTCTTTACCATACCATTGAACCGTCATATAATCTTTTGGATCTAATGCGCGTTTGTCATCAACATACAAGGATACCAAAACCACATCATTGTTGAGTCTTTTTGCCACCTCCGCATCGGGCCATACATTGTCTTCGGTTTTGCGGCAATTGGCACAGGCATGGCCGGTAAAATCAATCATTAATGGCTTGTGCACTTTTTTGGCATATGCCAATGCTTTGTCGTAATCGTTTTTAAAATGTACAATTCCGTTTTTATTTGTTTCGATATAAGCAGCAAATTCAGCATCCACGTTAGAATTATTGCTTGTTGCTGATTGTGAAGCGCCAAAACCATGCGGTGATTCAGAGTATTCAAGCGGCGGTAAAATGCCACTGAATATTTTTAGTGGTGCGCCCCATAAGCCCGGAATTAAATACACAGTAACAAATAAAGATGCAATGGCAAAAAACAATCGGGTTACCGAAACGTGTTTTAAATCACTGTCGTGCGAAGTTTTGAAAGCGCCAAGTAAATATGCCGATTGCAGACCGAAAATCACAATCCACAAAGCAACAAACACCTCGCGGGTTAAGTATCCTGCTTGCACAACCAAATCAGCATTAGAAGCAAATTTTAAGGCCAAGGCCAATTCCAAAAAGCCCAATACCACTTTTACTGAGTTAAGCCATCCGCCTGATTTAGGCAATGAATTGAGCCATCCCGGAAAGGCAGCAAATAAACCAAAAGGCAAAGCCAACGCCAATGAGAAACCAAACATCCCCCAGAAAGGCCCGGCCATACTGCCACCGGCCGCCGCTTGCACCAACAAGGTGCCAATGATAGGCCCTGTGCAACTAAATGAAACAAGGGCCAAAGTAAAGGCCATAAAAAAGATACCTACATAACCGCCTTCATCAGACTTTGAATCAATTTTATTCACCAATGAACTTGGTAAAACAATTTCAAATGCACCTAAAAACGAAATAGCAAAAACCAATAACAATAAGAAAAAGGCCAAATTAAACCAAACATTGGTTGATAGTGAATGAAGCGCGCCGGCACCAAAAATTAGCGTAACACCTAAACCCAAACCAACATAAAGCACAATCAAGAAAATGCCGTATACAAAAGCGTTTCGGATGCCTTGTTTTTTTGTTTTGGATTGTTTGGTGAAAAAACTCACATTCATTGGAATCATTGGAAACACGCATGGTGTAAGCAATGCCGCAAATCCCCCCAAAAAACCTGTAATGAAAATGGTTAACCAGCCCATTGTTTCCGCTTGGCTTGTGCCTTCTTCCTTTTGTGAAATTTCATTCACCGGTTTTTCAAGTTTTTTCTTGGCTTCAAATTGTGCTAAAATGGCTGCAGTGTCGCAATCACATGCATTTGGCGACACGTTGATACCAAACGATTCATTGCTTTGTTTTCTTGCGGCCAATCCTTTTAAAATGGCTTGTGTGTCGCACAAACAAACGTTTTGTGAGATTTTCATCCCAAATGTTTCATCTGTAGGCACGCATGCCTTGCTGCCTTGTAAGTCAAACACAAAGGCATCTGCAGGCGGAAATGAACATTCAGCAGAATCACAGCATTGTGCTTCAAACTTACCTTTGATTTGAATTTTTTTGTCCTTGAGTAATTTTACTTTTTGTATAAAGAATGCTTTTTTCTCATGGTAAGCCACATTCATTTCAAAAACTTTATCATATTCTTTAATCGGAATCGATTCATACACCTTGCCAATTAACTTGTAATCTTCACTGGGTGTAAACGAGAAAGAGGTGGCATTAGGGCCGTCGTTGGCTTTTTGGTTGATGGAATAAATGTGCCAGTGTTTATCGATGCTTGCCTTGAATATTAATTCATATTCACAGTCATTTATTTTTTTTGTTTCAGTAACCCACTTTACATGCGATACCTGAGAAAATAAACCAAGACTTGATATTAAAAAAAGGAATAAAAGCTTCTTCATTGCCACAATTAAAAGGTAAAAATACTATTATTTTCTTATTGAATTTTAACCATTAATTCGATGGTTTTTGGGGGTAAACACATCATGTCGTTACAAGTCATGTATTCAATTTTAACAAGAACGTTAAAGCCGGCTTTCCCCTTTAATTTTATTTTTTGTTTAAACTCTGCTTTGTCGGTGAACACAAAAATTTTGGCATCAAATGCCTTCACAAACTCTTCGTGCGCATCGGTTTCAATGGTTTTGCCATTCAATTCATAATTTGCCGGAAGCGCTTTAAAATCAAAACTTGTGGGTATTGGTCCAGCTTCTGTTGGTCGCTGCGAGTATGTGTGCCAGCCTTTTTCAATTTTGGCTTGCAAAATAATTTCACCCTCGGTGGCCGAAATCGCTTTGTAGGTAGCCGTCCATGTTACAGGGTTTAAAGCTTGACTTTTGCCTGTGAAGCAAGAAATGAATGCTGCGAAAAGAAAGATGATTTTTTTCATAAAGTATTATTCAACTAAATTCAGTCATTTATTCCATTAATTCAACAGGCTAAACAATCTTTAACATTGATGCCGGCCATTAGTTTTTTTGCAGCACATATGTTGAAATCAAACAATAATGTGTTGGGGCTACTACATTGCTGCTTTTTACAACAAAACCTAAATTATGCCATTTCTGCAATTCAATTTTTAATTTCAGCGCATTGCTTTCAATTCCCTCATTACCGGCGTTTACATAGTTAATGTCGCTGAGCGGTTTTTTTTCAATTTGATTGTCGGTGTTCACAATAATCATTTTTGATTCTACACTTGCCGGCGCGCCATTGGTGGATATTTCAATCATTTTAATCACCACGGTTTGCGGGTATTTATCCTCCGTTTCGTTGCTTTGCGATTTTGATAAATTTGCGAAGAGAAATAGAAACAGTAAGACAGTTAAATGTTTCATGGCTAAATTATTGATCAAGTTTATTAAACAAGGCTTGCACGATTTTTAAATCTGTTTCAGCATGGTAATCTTTTGAATAATTCAACAAGCATTTATTGATGCGTTCGTCGCTAATATCGCCTTTTAATAAATCAACCGGACTAAGCACCGAAGGCCTTAAAGAAGGCAAGTCCTTTCGGCTGTTTTTACCATATCCCACCCAAGAATAAAATCCAAACAATACCTTGAAACAATTGGCCAGGTAGCGGCTTTTGTTTTTTTGAAACCAAATGAAAATCCAAAAGAGCAAGATAAAAAGGAGGCTGAGACCAATGTCCAATATGCGTTTATTTCTTTTGTTTTCAGCTCTTCCAACATTGTTCACATCTATCACATACAAATCGCCGGCTGTATCGATGCTGTTGCTGCCAATAATGGAAAGGCTTTCGGGCGGTGCAATTTTAAATTCGAGCCCTTTGGTAACCAAAGCCAACATTTTTTCGATGATGTTTTGCGAAGAAATATCGCGGGCACAAAAAATGATTTCGTTGATTTGATGAATATCGATGGCTTCTATGATTTGATCAAAATTGCCAATGTAGGCTTTGTTTTTAATGCCATTGTTTTCGTTGCTGATAAAACCAATAAAATCGGTTTCGATACTGGTTTTTTGTAAAATGTCGTTTACCCGATTAAACTCCGATTCACTGCCAATTATTGCAATGCGGGCATTTACTTTGGGGCCACCCAATTTAAAACCTTTTATTTTTAGTTGGTGATATAACAAGCGTGTTAACATAAAAACACACCAAGCGTATATTGATCCAATTAAAATTAGAGCCCTCGAAAAGCGATAATATTCAGGTAACAACGAATAAACAATTAGGATGAATGCTGAGCCCACTAAAACGCCTCGACTTATTTTTCGCAATCTTGTGGGTGAATCATAACCGCCACTCAGAAATACAAAAAGCATCCAAATGCCTGAATAGAGCGGGAAGAACAAATCGAGAATTTCTTTGGAGTAAAAATTAGGGTACAATTTAAATTTTAATTCATAAAAGTTTTTACAGAAGTATAAGCCAATTAAAATGAGCGTAAAATCGATGGCTGGAAAAAACAATTGTTTTATAAATCGGGTTAAAATGGCCAAGCCTGCCCGCACATAGATGGCCAGGTGTATGAGCAAATTAAACAAGCGCGCATTGTTTTTACTGAAATGTTTTTTCGCAAAAATGGCCATGGCTTTGTAAAAAACCACCACATAATTTACGCTACTTTTTTTTGTGCTTTCGCCTTTGTAATGAATGATGCTACTTTCGGCAAAATAGTAATTTTTGTATCCTGCTTGGGTGATGCGATACGAGAGGTCGATGTCTTCGCCGTACATAAAAAAAGCCTCGTCTAACAAGCCTATTTTATTTAATGTTTCATGGCGTAGCAACATAAATGCGCCGCTTAAAACTTCAACGCTGTGATTGTCGTTTTTATTTAAGAATGTGAGGTGGTATTGTCCAAATTTTTTTGAATTGGGAAATAGTTTTGCCAAGCCAAATAGTTTGTAAAAGGCTACTGAGGGGGTAGGCAAGCCGCGTTTACTTTCGGGCAAAAAGTTGCCTTTGCCGTCGAGCATTTTAATTCCAAGCCCACCGACATCGGCATGTTTTTCCATAAAGGACAAACATTTTTCAAAAGTATCCTCTTGCACAACGGTATCGGGATTCAGTAAGAGCACGTATTTTCCTTTGGATAAGCGGATGGCTTGGTTGTTGGCCACTGAAAATCCGGTATTTTGGCGGTTTTGAATGAGTTGAACTTGTGGAAACTTTTCCTTGATAAGGGCAATTGAGCCGTCAACCGAATTATTATCTACCACAAACACTTCCGCCTCAATTTTACCAATGGCTTTGTAAACCGAGTAAAGGCACTGTTCGAGGAAGTGCTTCACGTTGTAATTGACAATAACGACAGATAATAGCAAAGGAAAAAACTTAACGCACTAAAATAATTATAATTGTTTAAATAATTTCTTTTTTTACCTTTGCGTACTTAAAAAATAGCGATTTTACGCGGTTTTTAAGTGAAATGGTCCCATAGCTCAGCTGGATAGAGCACAGGTTTTCTAAACCTGCGGCCCTTGGTTCGAATCCAAGTGGGACTACCAAAAGCCTTCAAATCATGAAGGCTTTTAATTTATAAACCCATGCCTTATCACACTTATATTTTGGTGAGTACCGATCGTGGTTTAAGGTTTTATGTAGGCATGAGTGAAGACGTTAACCGCCGATTAGTTGAGCATAATTCAGGAAAGACAAAATCGACAAAAGCATATCGACCTTGGAAAATATTCTTTTATGAAATTGTAGCTGATCGAAAAACTGCACGAGAAAGAGAGAAGTATTGGAAAAGTGGAACGGGTAGAGAAAGGATTAAAGTAAAATGGAGCGAGATTAATAGAGAATAGCTCAGCTGGAAACCTGCCCGCCGACGCATGAGCTAACGCGAAGGCAGGCGGGCCTGCCCGCCGACGCGCAGGCAAATGCAAAGGCAGGCGGGGAGCACAAGTGATAGTTCTTTAAATAAATATTTTGGTCCCATAGCTCAGCTGGATACCTGCCCGCCGACGCATGAGCTAACGCGAAGGCAGGCGGGTCTGCCCGCCGACGCACAAGCTAGCGCAAATGCAGGCGGGGAGCACAGGTTTTCTAAACCTGCGGCCCTTGGTTCGAATCCAAGTGGGACTACCACAAAAGCAGAAAAAGCTACCTAAATGGGTGGCTTTTTCCCTTTGCAGTAGTTCCTTCGTAAACAGTCTTTATTATTAATGGATTTATCTTTGTACTTATATTGATGCATCTAATGAATTTGTATTAGCAATGATCGGCTTTTTTTACTTTAAACAATCTTCCGACGCCTTAACATTAATTATAAAAAACCGAATGTTTATTTTTCTTTTTCTACGTTATAAAAGCTAGGCTTTCATTCAGCAACTTTAAATGGTGGATTCAGATATGCAGCGCCCGAAAAGCGCCTATAAAATTGTTGTGAAAATTTTCATCATTGCCATGGCATCCATTATTGCATTATTGGCTGCTGCAATTTTATTGTTGTTTGTTTATGAAAATGATATTAAACAAGTTATTCTCGGTGAATTAAATAAAAATCTCAAAGCTGAAGTAAAAATTAAACCCGAAAATATTCGTCTCACCATAATTAAAACATTTCCCGATTGCAGCATTCAATTTGAAGATGTGTTAATCATGGAAGCCTTACCAATTAAAAAACGCGACACCCTTTTATTTGCGCATCAATTGAACCTTCATTTTAATGTGATGAATATTTGGAACAAGAAGTATGACATTGAAAAAATAAAGCTCAAAGATGCTTACGCGAATTTGCAGGTGTTTAAAAACGGCAGCAACAATTATACCTTTTGGAATAGCAATAGCGCGGCACAAAACAACGATAGCGTTAAATTTAGTTTAAACTTGGTGAACATCGAAAATTGTTTGTTGCGCTATAAAAACAAACAACAGGTTTTTAAAACCGACTTGCAAATAAATTCCCTTCGGTTGAAAGGAAACTTTTCTTCAGATGATTACCAATTAGAGAGTGTTGCGAATATCGACATTAAACAAATGGTTCAAAACAAAACCGGCTTTTTAATCGAAAAAAATCTATTGTTTGACGTCGATCTCCAAGTAAAAGGAAAAGTTTATACCATTAACCAAGCCAAATTAAATTTGAACCAATTGGCCATTGAATTAAAAGGAAATTTTATTTATCAAGATAGTTTACAACAAATAAACATGGCATTTGATGCCCCTGATTTGGATATACAGTCGGCTTTATCATTATTGCCTGAAAAACATAAGGGACGCATCAATGATTATAAAAGCAAAGGTAACTTTTATGCCAAAGGGAATTTGCAATACCAAACGAACGGCAATTACGCCATAAATAGCAGTTTTGGCATTAAAAATGGTGAAATCACTTATCAGGCAAATGACATTACAGTTAATCAAGTTTTTGTTGACGGCAATTTTTTATTAAGCCAGAGTAAATCATCAATCGACCTTCGTTCAATCAGCATGAATTTATTGAATGATAAATTGAGTGGACAATTACGTTTAAGTGATTTTTCTAAACCCGAAATACAATGTAAGCTCAATGCAAGTTTTAATCTGGCGAATATTCAAAAATTTTGGCCAATAGATACTATTAGTAGCATTCAGGGGCAGATGGATTTGGCTTTGGAAGCCAATGGTTTATTGGAAGATTTTCAAAAACAAAATATTTCAGGGAACAACCACATTAACATTGATGCCGGAATAAAAGCATTGCAATTGCAATTAAAAGCCGATGATAAAATGTACGAAGTGATAAGCGCATCGGTGAGTGTAAAAGATCAAGACATTGAAGTGCATGATTTACAATTAAAGCGCGGGCAATCTGATCTTACATTAAACGGCAAACTACCCGGCTTACTTTCTTCACTAAGCCACAGTTCGGAACCTTTTATTATTGAAGGCAGCTTAAACTCGAATGTTATTTTGATGGAAGATTTTTTACCAAAAGACAACACACAAGCAGCAAACGAAAATCCCTTAATTCCTTCAAACATTGAATTTAAATTAGACGCTTCAATTCAAAAATTTGTTTTTGGAAAGTTTGAAGCCAAAAATATAAGAGGAGATATTGAATGTAAAAATCAAAAAATATTTGTGAATGATGTGAAATTCGAGAGTTCGGAAGGCGATGTTGAATTAAATGCATTTGCTGATAATTCGAAGGGACATATTGAGGTTGTGATGCAATCGAGCTTTAGCGGCATCAACATTCAAAAAATGTTTAGTTCATTTAATAATTTTGGTCAAAACACATTGATGGATAAAAACATCAAAGGCATCGCCAATGCCAACATTGATTTTTCAGGCACCTGGTCGAATAAATTGGAAGTGAATGAAAAATCCATTCAAACAACATGCGAATTAAACATCGATCGCGGTGAATTAATTGATTTTAAGCCTTTAGAAAGTTTATCAAATTATGTTGCTGTGGATGAATTAAAACACATAAAGTTTTCGAGCTTACAAAGTAAAATTGAAATTAAAAACCGACTGATCACCATTCCCCAAACGAACATCAAAAACAGCGCCCTAAACATTAATTTTTGGGGCACACAAACATTTGATTTTGACATCGACTACCACATTCAATTATTAATAAGTGATTATTTGAATAAAAAGCGGAAAAATAAAGACGATGAATTTGGTCCGGTTGAAAATGATCCAAGCAACAAACGCAGTGCATTTATATTAATGGCGGGTAATTTAGACAATCCAATTATTAAGTATGATAAGAAAGGCTTAAAACAAAAAATTAAAGCCGACATTAAAATGGAAAAGCAAAACATCAAACAAATTTTTAAAGAAGAATTTGGTTTGTTTAAGCGCGACACCCTTAAAACACAAAATCAAAAAAAGTCGGAGCAAAGATTTGAGCTCGAAAAGGCTGAGAAAAAGAAGGCCAACACCGCCAAAGAAGAAGAGGATGACGGTGATTTTTAAAAATAACTATATTTATAAAAATTAGCAAGTGAATATCTACATCCAAAAACAAAGGTGGAAAGTTATTTTGGCCATTATGGCTCTAATGATTGTCATGACTTCGTTTTGGTATTCAAATTATTTGGTAAAGCGCATTGCCATTGAAGAAAAACAAAAAGCAAAGTTTTGGGCTGAGGCCGTTGAGAATCGTGCCAAACTCATTAAGTTCACCAACCAACTTTTTACCCAAATTAAAACCGAAGAAAGAAAAAAAGCCATTTTATATGCAGAGGCAACCAAACAATTATCGAACATCAACAGCAATGCAGATTATAATTTTGCTTTAAAGGTGCTTCAAGACAATACCACTGTGCCGGTTATTTTATTAAACGATAACGGCCAAATGACACCCAGAAATTTGGATTCACTCAGATCGAAAGATACTTTGTACTTACGACAAGAATTGCGGGTTATGAAAAATAAATATGTGCCCGTTGAAATTAATTATTATAAAAACTTTAAGTCATACTTATATTACAACGACAGTAAAGTTTTTAGTGACATTCAAATTGTATTCGACAACTTAATCAAATCATTCGAAACGGCCATCAACAATGCCGAGGTGAAGGTTATTTTCACCGATATTCAGCGTACACAAGTAATCGCCAAAAGCGATAAAATCAACAACAAACAAATTGCGAAGCCTGAATTGCTTCAAAAAATGCTCAACGAGATGGAGCAACAAAATTTGCCAATACCAATTGATTTGGGGCAAGGTCAAATTAATTTGATTTTTTATGCCGAGTCGGAATTGCTTACCATTTTAAAATATTACCCTTATGTTCAATTTGGGGTGATTGGATTTTTTCTGTTAATCGCCTATGTTTTGTTTAGCACTGCGCGCAAAGCAGAGCAAGATCAAGTTTGGGTGGGCATGAGTAAAGAAACAGCGCATCAATTGGGTACGCCACTTTCATCCCTCATGGCATGGAATGAGCATTTGTTAAGCATTGGCGTTGAACAAGAAATTGTGAGCGAAATGCAACAAGATGTGAAGCGACTCATTATGATCACCGATCGTTTTAGTAAAATTGGATCACAACCTACTTTGTTAAACGAAAACGTGAATGACATTTTAATTGATTCAATTGATTATTTAAAAAAACGCACATCACGTAACGTGCATTACGAATTGAAATTGCCGGATGAAATTTTACAAACCAATTTATCGCGACCATTGTTTGAGTGGGTGATTGAAAATTTGTGTAAAAATGCTGTTGATGCCATGGATGGCAAAGGCCGCATAGTTGTTGAAATGTGGGGTGTACCTGAAGGATTGGTGATCAACATCATTGATAGCGGCAAGGGCATTCCTAAGTCAAAATTTGAAACCATTTTTGAGCCGGGCTTCACCACCAAAAGCAGAGGTTGGGGCCTAGGCTTAAGTTTGTGTAAAAGAATTATTGAAACCTATCACAAAGGGAAAATATACGTGTTTAATTCTGAATTAAACCGAGGTACTACATTTAGGATAGAGTTGAAGCGGGATTGAAAATAAAATGAAAGTGCTACTAAAGTGCATTATTCACTTTTAGAGTATGTAATTCGAATAAATTTTCGCACTTCATTTTTGTTCTCACCAAATTCCTTTATATAAATTGGGCGTCGTTTTGAATCAAGTTTTGAATACGAAGTTAAACGGCACTTTGCAATCGGCACACTTTTAAAATCCGGGTAAACATCATAATTGCTGCTCTTGTAAGTTCTAACTTCAAAACCGCTTGCAATGGCAATGGTGTCGGTGCGATAATAGGCGCGATCACGACCGGTATCCCACATTTCTAATGTGCCTTTTTTTTCCTTTTTGTAAAGGCAGTAAAGTCCTTCTTCGTTCTGCACCTCTATAGAATCGGCATTAAAGGATTTACTCATCCAACCATGCGAACAACCTTCAGGTGGCGGCAATTGAACCGAAATGCTTGATAATCGACCATTGTCATAATACTTAAACCAAGATATTTTTTTATCGGGATTGTACTGATAGGTAATATATTGGCCAATGCTAGTGTCGATATGATAACGTGTGCTGCTTTTAATTGGTATAGTATCTGTATCTCTACACAAATATAATTGCGCCACTTCGTAACCGCCTTGATGTGTGATGCGCTCAGATTTATATGTTAGTTTTCCATTCATGTCAAATGAATAAGCAAATTTCCAAACATAGGATAGCGCACTGTCTTGATAGCTGCGGGTTAAACGCTTTAATCCGTTTGTATGATACCAGGTTGAATCGGTTTGAACATGAAGACTTTTGTATTCGCTATTATAAGAAACGTTGCGCATCACTCCGATGCTGTCTTTGTGGTATTCAATGTTGGTATAAGAATATCTGTTGCATGGATAAGTAATTCTTTCAACGGCAATTCTTGCACCACTATATTGCCATTCATTTAATTCACCACCATTGTATAAGCTCGAGTCGCAGTTTAATGTTTGAAACCAGCGTGACATTGTTTTTTTTACTTGCCCTAATGAATCGAAAACGTTGATATAAAGTGTACTATCAATTACCCCATGCTCTTTAGAAACTTCACGACTGGAAATGAACTTGTTTTTGAAAAATTGCCTTATAATTTTTCTATAAATGGTATCTTCTGTAGATTCAATTTCCATCTCATCTTCAATGATTAAACTATCACCTTTCATTCGCCAAGAGCTGATGTCGGGTGTTTTAAATTCAATGACCTTTTTTTTCTTTATCGGAGCGGCCTTCCAACTGTTTTGCTTGAGTCGCATATTGTATATGAAATGCACATAAGGTTGATCAGGCACTGTAATGAGGGAGTCTTTTTTAAAGCGTACAAAAAAAGAAATATCGCTATGGTTATTTAAAAAACAGATGTTTTCTTTTTGTGCAGCAGAAAAGACTAATTTTTTTCCTGTGAAAAGATGCAGATGATTTGTTTTTAATTGATAGGTTGGATGTTTTGCATTGAGTTTATTGCTGTCGAGCATAAACTGCCCTTTGAATGGATAATTTTCTGTATTGCCATCACTATAAACGATTGTTACGGGCGCCAAGGTCTTGCGATGAATTGTATCAATAAGTATTTGCGAATAATTGCAGCTTAAGCCGGTACGTTCATCAAGTAATCCCCAACCTTCTCTGCGAATCGATTGATTTGTGTGTATAACATAAATGTCATTGTGAAAATTTTTAATTGAGCCGTAATATTCTTCGTAAACATTGTTTTTTGCATCGTTTCTAACAAATACCAGAGAGCTGTCTGGTTGAAGGTGTAGTTCACAAAATGCAGTGGTGCCTATGAAAGTGACAGTGCCCTTAAAAATTTGAGCATGGCAAATTGAAAGTTGAAATAACAATGCGAGCGACAAATAATATTTTGAAAGTGCCTTCAATTATGAAATGCCAAGGTATTAAAATTGTGAAGGTCTTGAATGATTAAATTGATCTAAATAAAAAAGCCCCACCAAATGGAGGGGCTTCAAATAAATTGACTTTCAATTAGGTGAAGGAAGCCCCTAAATATTCACGGTTCATGCGTGCAATATTTTCAAGCGAAATGCCCTTCGGACACTCAGCTTCACAAGCACCGGTATTGGTACAGTTTCCAAAACCTTCTTCATCCATTTGTTTTACCATGTTTAATACACGTGATTTTCTTTCAACCTGACCTTGCGGCAATAAAGCCAATTGAGATACTTTTGCCGACACAAATAACATGGCGCTTGCATTTTTGCAGGCCGCCACACAGGCACCACAACCAATACAAGCTGCTGCATTAAATGCGCCATCGGCATCATCTTTATTGATTAAAATATTGTTAGCGTCTTTGGCGTTACCGGTATTTACCGATACAAATCCCCCGGCCGCCATGATTCTATCGAATGAAGAACGGTCAACCGCTAAATCTTTTATCACCGGAAATGCGGCACTGCGCCATGGTTCAACCACAATGGTATCACCATCTTTAAAACTACGCATGTGTAATTGACAAGTGGTAATGCCTTGTTTTGGACCATGTGGACGCCCGTTGATGTACATACTGCACATACCGCAAATTCCTTCACGGCAATCGTGATCAAAAGCAATAGGCTCTTTACCGCTGCTAATAAGCTGCTCGTTGATAACATCAAACATTTCTAAAAAACTCATGTCGGGACTAATACCCTTTGCATCATAAGTTTCGAAGCGTCCTTTTTCGTTTTTATTTTTTTGTTTCCAAACCTTTAAGGTGAGGTTCATATTTCCGTGACTCATAGTTGTAATTTTTTTGATTTAAGATTCATGAATCAAGATGCAAGACCTTGTGTCTTGTATCTTGTGTCTTGCTTCAAATTTTATGCGTAATTTCTTTGTGCTAGTTTAATGTTCTCGAATTTCAATTCTTCTTTGTGTAATTCAAAATTGCCTTCTCCCTTGTATTCCCATGCTGCTACATAAGCAAAATTATCATCATCGCGTAAAGCTTCACCTTCAGCTGTTTGGTATTCTTCACGGAAGTGCCCGCCACAACTTTCGTTGCGATCAAGAGCATCTTTACACATTAATTCGCCCAATTCAATAAAGTCAGCCACGCGGTGCGCTTTTTCTAATTCAGGGTTAAACTCATTGGCTTCGCCTGTTACACGAACATCTTTCCAGAATTCTTCTTTTAATTTTTGAATTTCGGTGATTGCCAAGGTTAGTCCTTCTTTGTTACGCGCCATGCCGCATTTGTCCCACATAATTTTTCCCAAACGTTTGTGGAAATGATCCACTGATTTAGTGCCCTTAATCGACATTAATTTATTAATGCGCTCCTGTACTTCTGCTTCTGCTTTCGCAAATGCTTCGTTGTCGGTTGGAATTGATTTGGTACGAATTTCTTCAGACAAATAATCTCCAATGGTGTATGGAATCACAAAATAACCATCCGCCAAGCCTTGCATTAATGCTGATGCGCCCAAACGGTTAGCGCCATGATCACTAAAGTTGGCTTCACCCAATGCGTATAAGCCCGGAACCGTTGTCATTAAATTATAATCAACCCATAACCCACCCATGGTATAATGCACGGCAGGATAAATGCGCATTGGCAATTCATAAGGATCTTCACCCGTAATTTGTTTGTACATATCAAACAAGTTGCCATATTTTTCTTTGATCACTTCCTTGCCTAAACGGATGATTTCGTCTTTGCTCGGATTGTGAAGGCCTAGTTTATTGGCTTGAATTTTACCATAACGCTCGGTGTTTGCGGCAAAATCGAGATATACAGCCATTTTGCTTGAACCAACACCAAAGCCTGCATCACAACGCTCTTTGGCGGCACGGCTGGCAACGTCGCGTGGCACCAAGTTACCAAATGCCGGGTAACGACGCTCTAAATAATAATCTCTTTCTTCTTCAGGAATGGCATTTGGATTGCGTGTATCACCTGCTTTTTTTGGCACCCAAATTCTACCGTCGTTACGCAATGATTCTGACATCAAGGTTAATTTTGACTGGTGATCACCACTAACCGGAATACATGTTGGATGAATTTGTGTATAACAAGGATTGCCAAAAAAGGCGCCTTTTTTATGTGCTTTCCATACCGCAGTGGCATTGCTTCCCATGGCATTGGTAGACAAATAAAACACGTTGCCGTACCCGCCGGTACACAATAAAACGGCATGTCCGAAATGTCTTTCTAATTTACCGCTTATTAAATCACGTGCAATAATACCACGGCATTTGCCGTCGATATTCACCACATCCATCATTTCGTGACGGGCCAATAATGTAACTGCACCCATTCCAACTTGACGTTGTAAAGCGCTGTATGCGCCCAATAATAATTGCTGTCCGGTTTGACCGGCAGCGTAAAAGGTACGTTGCACCTGTGTGCCGCCAAACGAACGGTTGCTCAATGTTCCACCATATTCACGCGCAAAAGGAACACCTTGGGCCACACATTGGTCGATGATGTTTCCGGATACTTCGGCAAGGCGGTGAACGTTAGCTTCACGGGCACGGTAATCACCACCTTTAATGGTGTCGTAAAATAAACGGTAAATGCTATCGCCGTCGTTTTGGTAATTTTTGGCTGCGTTTACACCACCTTGTGCTGCAATACTATGCGCGCGACGCGGTGAATCTTGAAAACACAAAACCTTCACTTTGTATCCCATTTCAGCCAAGGTAGCAGCAGCTGAAGCGCCGGCTAATCCCGAACCCACAACAATAACTTCTAAACTACGCTTGTTGGCGGGGTTTACAAGATGCACAGTAGAACGGTATTTTGTCCACTTATTTTCAAGTGTTCCTTCTGGAATTTTTGAATTTAATTTTGGTGATGAAGCCATATTAGAAATGTTGAATGTTAAATTAAAAATGTTGAATTATTTTATCCAGCCCATGTTCATTGCAATTGGCATGGCTGAGAAAATAACCGGGATAAGAATGGAGAACCACATACCGGCTTTTTTAATCAGCGGTGTGTATTTTTTGTGGTTAAGTCCCAACGTTTGAAAAGCCGATTGAAAACCGTGCATCAAGTGATATGATAATGAAACCATCGCTAAAACATATAAAGCTACCACCCAAAACATTTTAAATGTTTCTTGCATCACGGCATATAAATTTTCATGACCATTGGCATCTTCACCCGGTAAGCCTGTGAAACGCGACTTCACCCAAAAATGCGCCAAGTGAATAATTAAAAAGATAAGCAACAAAGTGCCCAACAAACCCATTGAACGGCTGTACCACTTCGAATTGGCAGTGCCATCAATTTTATCGTAACCAATAGGACGTGCTTTTTTATTTGCCATGGTTAATACAAAAGCTTGAACGATGTGTAAAATTAAGCCTGCAAACAAAACCAATTCGCCTGCACGAATGAGCCAGTTATGGGCCATAAAATCGGCACCAACATTAAAAGTTAAACCCCCGTCGTTAAAGAAAATGAGGGCGTTGATGAAACAATGAACAACTAAAAATGCAATTAAGAATAGGCCTGTTGCGCCCATAATAATTTTTTTCCCGATAGAGGAACCTAAAAAACCTGAATTTTGACTCATTGTGTTTTAATAATTACGTGAAATGCTTGGCAAATGTATTAAGCAAAACAATCAATACCAAGTTTTGGTTTAAAGGAATTATAATTAAATTGATTTGTGCGCCTAATTAGAATGGTTATAAATAAATTTCCTTAAAGGAGGTATATTTTACGAACGATGATTTGATTGCTCAAAATCATGCGCAAATAATATAAACCTTTAGGATAGGCACTTAAATCAAAATCGGATTCGTGTTTTGCGAGGTTCACATTTAAGATGGGTCTACCATAAATATCCAACACAAGAACTTCGCTTAACCGTTCATCATGGTCGATGTAAAACTTACCCGTACTTGGATTTGGATAAATAACAACCTCACTGGTGGCCATATCACAGGCAATCATTTTGGTTGGAAAGATGCTGCTCGAGCCATCTATATCATATTGTTTCAAGCGGAAATAAGCCAATTCATTGTGTATTTCCTTTAATGAGTCTAAGTTTAAACGGTATGTTTTTTTCACACTGCTGTTTCCGGCACCGCGCAATTTCCCAACTTCATAATAATCTCTGGCATTAAGTGATTTTTCAACCACAAATTCACCACAATTTTTTTCACTTAATGTGGTCCAATTTGCCACCAATTTATCGGCTACACAAAGCACATCAAATTCTGACAGTTCAATGGGCAAAGGCGTGCTGGCGGCGTTCACGCTGCCCACAGTAAAATAATCTCCATTCTGAAAAGCCACACCCGAAACAATAAACTCGGTGCCGCTTAAGGTGCCCGTAAGCGGACTCACATCATTGTCGGCAAAGCCATTACCGTTACGATCAATCAACAAGCGTAAATCTGCCTGGTTTTTAGTGCCGGGCACTGCACTTAAATCGATGGTGATGTCAACGGTGCCAACATCATTGGTTTCGGCCACACGCCATACTCTGCTGAGCCTGGTTTCAATCACCGTGCCATCAACATCCACCGCGTTTGGTGTGCTCATGCTGCCATTGTTGCTCCCCCAAACTAAAAAATCACCATCATTTAATGAACTCGGATTTTGCACTCGAACATAGGCGCTTGCACTTTGGTTTTTACTGTTACTTTGGTTCAATCCAGAGGCATCATCCCTGCCAATTCCTGCAATAAAAGTCACATAAGCGCTATGCGTGGTAGTGGCGGGGTAAATAACATTACCGCCTGATTCAAAATAGTTACGCAGTGTGCTCTGGTTTAAAGAAATGCCATATTTTATGGCCAAATAGGATTCCACTTTTTGTCGGTTGGCATTTGAAGGAACATTGTTATAAACGATAAGTTCTGTTAGGTCACCGTTCATACCTCCAGTTGTATTTGTGGCATGGCGACCAATTCGCATCACGGGAGGGGTTGTGGTTTCTGTGCCATTCGATTGAGAGTCTTCCAAAACCCCATTCACCCATAAACTTGAAACGCTATTTCCCCCACTATTGTTAACCCTGCTCAAATAAACCAACTGAAAATTTGAATTATCAATAACAGTGGTAGAGGTAGGACCACCCAAGTTGCCGCCAACATCATTTCGCTTTTGAAAGCAAAAACGATTGGTACCGCCTGATGCTACCACTTTTAAATCGAAAAGGTTGTTCGTTGCCGTGGTGCGGTCGAGCACATAATCACCATTACCATCTGCAGCACCGCCCGCTGTAGCAGATGTTAGTTTTACCACAAAAAAGCCTGAATAGTCTGAATTACCCGCAATGTTTAAAGTTGAGGTGGCATCTAAAAAATGGGTGCCTGCAAAACGAACCGCCGGATTGCCATTGGAGGCATTGGTAAAATAAGTTGGTCGAAGTGATGCCGTTGCTTGACTCACATTAAAAGCGTTGCCACTTTGATCATTCCATTGTTGAAGTGCAGTATTGTTGGTGCATGGGTTTGTGCCCGCATTGCTAAAAGTGCCCGCACTCGATTTTACCCAAAAACGCAAACCGCTGCCATAACCGCCAGGAAATTGGGCAAGGACTATACCTGATAAAAAGAAACTTAAAAATAAAATCCGGCAGGGTGTGAATGTTAAGCAAAAGATAGAGCTTAAAATATTGAAAATGTGTGTTTTAATTGGCATTAATTGATGGGTGCGCGCGTCGCATTTACAGTTATTGAACTAAATATAAACATATATTCTCTTTCAACAATATCGAAGCTTATCCATCAAAAGCCACATTTAACTAGGCAAAGGAACTTTGTCTAACAAATAAACATATTGGTCGGATTGATATAGACCTCCGTCTTTGTTAATAAAAATGCCCAAAAAAACATTTTTTGGTATTAAAACTGAAAATGCTTTTCCCAAGTTTTATGAAGCTTCAACAGACTTATTTCCGGCATCGTGAATTGGCCGGAATACTTTTTTTGGGCAAACATTTCTTTTAAGGCATAAAAGCTTTGTTTTTTTAAATCTCTAAATGCGATGGTTACATGCGGATGAAAGCCCCGCAAATCTTCGGCCTCGTTGAACAATTTCAGTTCGCGTTTTGCGAATTGAGAAAGATCATTGTGAATGTTGTTTAATTGAGCATTCTGCAAAACATCAACATAAATAACCCTGGGTTCAAAAAATGCAAAATTACACAAGTTGATTTCAAAATCTTTTGGGTATTGAAATTGTTTTAATTTTTCTGTCAAAACATTTTCTTTTTCTTCCCGCCATTCAAAGGGCCGATGTAAGGTAATATGGGCCGGAGAGCGCAAAGCGCCTTTTAAGCCATGACTTTTAAAAAGATCAGTTTTCATGCCTTCAATTTCTCCAAAACTTGGTTCAGGAATCACAATGGCAATAAAGTATTTTTTAAAAGTCATACAGGCTCAAACTTAGGATAAATAATGTTATTTTTGCCGCTATTAGTCAAGCTTTTATGCAAATTATTATCCCCATGGCAGGAAAGGGCAAACGCATGCGCCCTCATACATTAACCACTGCAAAACCATTGATTCATGTTGCCGGAAAGCCGGTTGTGCAACGTTTGGTTGAAGATATTACCAAAGTGTGTGGTCAAAAAGTAAATGAAATTGCTTTTGTGATTAGTCCTGATTTCGGTGCTGAGGTTGAAAAAGATTTAATTAAAGTGGCTGAAAGCCAAGGGGCCAAAGGCAGTATTTATTACCAAGAAGTGGCTTTGGGCACAGCTCACGCCATTATGTGTGCCAAAGAGGCCATTAAAGGAAAAACCGTGGTGGCCTTTGCCGACACATTGTTTAAGGCGGATTTTGTGATGGATACAGAAAAGGAAGGTGTTATTTGGGTGCAAAAAATTGACGATCCAAGTCAGTTTGGTGTGGTAAAATTAAACGCCCAGGGCAGTATCACCGATTTTATTGAAAAACCCGGCACCTTTATAAGTGATTTGGCCATTATCGGTATTTATTATTTTAAAGATGGTGATTACCTTAAAAGTGAATTACAGTATTTGCTTGATAACGACATCAAAGAAAAAGGGGAATACCAATTAACAAATGCCCTCGAAAACATGAAACAAAAAGGCACGCAATTTGTGCCGGGACAAGTGACCGAATGGCTCGATTGCGGAAATAAAAACGCAACGGTTTACACCAACCAAAGGGTGCTTGAGTTCAACAAAGGAAAAGCAGAATTAAAAGGAAAAAACATTGTTCAAAACAACAGCGTAATTATTGAACCTTGTTATATTGGCGATGGTGTTGAAATTCAAAATTCAATCGTTGGCCCACATGTAAGCATTGGCGCAAATACCAAAATAAGCGGCAGTATTATTCAAAACAGCATTGTACAAGCATCGGTAAAATTAACCAACGCACATGTGCAAAACAGCATGATTGGCATTGGCGCTGAAGTAAGCGGAAAAGCACTTGATTTAAGCATAAGTGATTATACACAAATTATTGCCTAATATATTACCACATAGTATCCGCTTGTTTGCTTTTATTTTAGTTTTTACTTTTTTAAGTAATTGTAAAAGCGGAGGCTCATTGGCTAAAACCGGGCATGCTGATCAAAGCAGCGAAAACAAAGGTTTTAGTCCTGCCGAAATTCAATTTGGCAATTTGTTCATCGATGGTTGTGCTGAGCGCATGAAAGGAAATTTTAATGAAGCCAAGCGCCTATTCGAATCTTGTTTAAAAATCGACCCTAAAAACCATGCCGTTTATTACGAATTGGCAATCATTCATAAGATGTTAGGCTCAGCCATGGAAGCTTTGCAAAATGCTAAAATATGTGCAGCCGCAGAACCTCAAAACGAATGGTATCAATTGTTATTGGCCGAATGTTTTGTGGCCAATCGCCAATACTTAAACGCCATTAAAGTGAGGGAAAATTTAATTCGCCGTTTTCCTAAAAAAAACGAATTAAAAGAAGAATTAGCCTACGAATATTCATTAACAGGGCAAGCTGAAAAGGCATTAAACCTATACGATGAATTGGAAAGATCGATGGGCATCAATGAGCAAATAACTCTCAATAAACTGCGCATACTCAAAAACCTTAAAGATTATAAAAGGGCTGAAGAAGAATTATTAAAATTGATTGCTTCCGATCAATCACAAATGCGCAACTACAACGATTTGGCCGATTTGTACATCGAAACAAAACAAATTGAAAAGGCAAAATCGGTGTATGATAAAATTATTCTGCTTGATCCATATAACCCCACTGTTTATTTGTCGCTGCACGATTACCACGTTAATAAAGGCAACGATACCGAAGCATTAAAAGATTTGCAGAAAGCCATTGAAAACCCATCTTTGGATGTAACGGTTAAAACACAAATTATTGAAGATTACTACAAGCGCGCCGAACATGGAAACCACTTGGCTTTTGAGCAAGGTTTAATGTTGGCGAAGTTGGCCGTTCAATCAAACCCCAAGGCCATGCCCATTAATGCTTTGTGTGGCGATTTTTATCGACTCGACAAAAACACCAAAGAAGCAGCATTTTATTATTACAAAGCAGTTTCCCTCGATAAAAACAATTATCGCTTGTGGCAAAACTTACTCATCACCGAAAACGACATCAGCGCCTTCGATTCTTTATCAATTCATGCCGAGCAGGCCATTGAAATTTTTCCGAACCAACCGGTATTTTATTTGTATGGGGGTATTGCCAATGCCGCCTTAAAACAATACTCGCAAGCAGCAAAAAACTTAAAAGACGGATTGGATTTATCAAGCGGCAATAAACGCTTGATGATTGATTTTTTGAGTGCTGCCGGCGACAACTATTTTCAAATGAAAGACTATGCCAATTCCGACAACAGCTTTGAACAGGCTTTAAAATTGGATGCCGACAATACTTTTGTTTTGAATAATTATGCCTATTACCTTTCTTTGAGAAATACAAATTTAGACTTGGCTGAAAAATTATCGCGCAGGGCAAACGAATTAAGACCAAATAATGCGAATTATTTGGACACTTATGCATGGATATTTTTTAAAGAAAAAAAATATACCCAAGCCTTACAATTTATCACCGAAGCTGTAAAATTAAGCCAAAGCGCCACTGTTATTGAGCATTACGGCGACATTCTTTATTTTTCCGACAAAACCGAAGAGGCTTTTTTGCAATGGAACAAATCGAAGGCAGCAGGTAATAAATCAGAAATATTATCAAAAAAAATAAAAGATAAAAAATGGTATGAGTAGGTCAGGGTTTATTTTTTTGTTCATTATTTTGTTTGGTTTAATGCCCTTCTCGGCATGTAAATCAAAGAAAAAACTCCATGCCCCAAGTCCTGCCGTTGAAGTGGCACAAGTTGACACGGTTAATGTGCGTTGCAAGCTCGATTATAAAAGCGCCAAAACCCTCAGCAAGCATGTTAAAGAAAACGAACTAAAGTTCGAGTGGTTATACGCAAAGGCCAATGTTGAAACACTCATTGATGAAAAAGAAGAAAGCTTTGACATTAAGGTGAAAATTCGAAAAGACAGCGCCATGCTCATAAGCATACAGTATGTGTTGGGATTAGAAGTCGCCAAGGTGCTCATTACGCGCGATTCGGTGAAAATGGTGAACTATATTCAAAAATCTTATTTCAAAGGCAATTTCGATTACATTAATCAATTATTAAACACAGATATTGATTTCGATTTAATTCAAGCTGTATTATTTGGTAACAGTGCCGAATTTCATGATGAAGAAACCCGTTTGAAGCCGGTTGCTGATCGCCAAAACTGTCATTATTTATTAAGCACCGAAAGAAAACGAAAACTTAAGAAAATATTGCAAGGAAGCTCTGAAATAAAGGATGAACTGCAAGTGCTTACGCTTAACGCAGAGAATTACAAAATCATCAACAACGAGTTTACCGACCAAAGTACTGGGCGAAAGTTTACAGCTGCTTATGGGCAATTTACCCAAAAAGACAGTGTTTATGCACCATACCATGTTGATATTGAGGTGCTGGCTGAGAAGAAGGCAAAGGTTAAAATTGACTATGTTCGTATTGAGAAAAATACGATACAAAAGTTGACTTTAAACATCCCGGCCAAATATGACGCTATTCAAATTCAAAAGAAATAGTCAACTGCTTTTTTGCATCCTTCTTTTTTTATTCACGCTTCAAGGCGCGGCACAAAATCAAAAAAACAATAAGGTTTCGAAGAAGGAGCTCGAAAACAAAAAAAAGAAAATCAACGAAGAAATTAATGAAATAAACAACATGTTGAGCGAAACCAAAGCGCACAAAAAATCTTCTATTGGGGCTTTGGTTAACATTAGCATGAAACTCGAAAAGCGCCAAGATTTAATCAATGTGATATTGGCCGAGATTAAAGAACTCAACAAAGAAATTGCGGGCAATGAAAATGAAGAGGCACAACTCAAAAAGAGTTTGGAAAAATTAAAAACCGAATATGCTCGCATGATTGTGTTTGCGCAGCGCAATCAAGATGCCTACAGCACGCTGATGTTTATTTTTGCGGCCGAAAATTTTACGCAAGCATACGCACGTCTTAAGTACATGCAGCAATACTCTGAGTTTAGAAAGAAACAAGCCACCGAAATAATCACCACGCAAACCCAACTCATTGCCAAAATCAATGAATTAAAAATGCACCGTGAAGAAAAAAATAATTTGTTGGGCATTGAAGAAAAAGAGAAAAAAACACTCAACAAAGAGAAGGCACAAAAAGAAGAAATATTAACCGAATTACAACAAAAAGAAAAGGGCTTAAAGGCCGAACTCCAAAAGCGTAAACAAGCAGCCATACAATTACAGCTGGCCATTAAAAACTTAATTGAAGAAGAAATCAGAAGAAAGGCCGAGGAAGCCAATCGTGCTGAACTGGCTAAATTGCTGGCTGCAAAAAAGAAAGAGGATAAGAGCAAAGATGACAAGAAAAACAACCCTAAAAAAGACAATAACACGGCAAATGTAAAACCAGCAAAAAACGAAAACGCTACAGTGCCGGTTTTAACAGAAGAAGCAGAAGCCTTGAGTGAAGATTTTTCGAACAACCGTGGTAAATTACCTTGGCCGGTAGTGAAAGGTGTGATTTGCGAAACGTATGGTGAACACGAACATCCGGCCATAAAAGGTTTTATGATGTTTAATAATGGAATAGAAATATGCGTTAGCAAAGGCACCCAAGCACGTGCTGTGTTCGACGGTGAAGTCACCAGCATTGCCGTATCGCCTACTGGCGGAAAATTAATCATCATCCGCCATGGAGAATACCTAAGTGTTTACTGTAATTTGGGCGATGTTTTGGTTAGCACCGGTCAGAAAGTTAAAGTAAAACAAGTGATTGGCACGGTGATGTACAACGAAGATGAAGATAAAACAGCCATCAATCTGCAAATTTGGAAAGGCCAAAAAACAATGGACCCAAGCGGCTGGCTGTTCAACGCAAAATAAAAAACCCCCTGAATCAATCAGAGGGCTTTAATTTGTTGCAAGAAGGAAAGAATCTTATCCCTTAAAAAAATCATCATAACTCACTTCATTAAAATCAAGTGAACATTTTTCTTTGATGAGGTCTAATACTTTTTTGCTGTATAAATTCTCAACAATTTTTTGTGCTTCTTTTTCTTTGCTTAAAATGTCTTTGGTGATTTTTTCCAAATCTTCATCACTTGGCACTTGGCCGTATTTAGCGTATTCGCCGCGGATATAAGCTTTTGCCTCATTGGTGATTTCTTCCGATTCAACCTTCAAAGCATTGTCTTTAATAATTTTATTTTCAATTAAACGCCATTGCATCGATTTCGAATAACTTGGATAATCTTTTTCCAATTCTTCTTCAGTGATTGGTTTTTCGTTCACCGTCATTAACCAACGTTTTAAGAAGTTATCCGGTAAAGTAGGATTAATTGATTCTACCAATTTGTTTTCAACCTCTGATCTTAAAAAACGTTCTGCATCGGCATCAAACATGGCGCTTAATTCAGTACGGATTTTTTCTTTGAATTCCTCAATACTATTAATCACACCTGCACCGTAAACTTTATCAAATAATTCTTGGTTCAATTCTGCATCTTCAATGCGAGAAATGTTTTTCACTGTTAATTGAAGCGAACAGTCGATGGTTTCGGCCAATTCTTTGTCGATGCCCAACGACATGCTTTTGTCTAATGCGGTAGGATAAAACTCGTTGATTTTTACAAGCAATTTATCTTCTTTCTTTAAACCAACCAACTTGCTTTTTGAAGTGCCTTCAGCCAAACGCTCATAATTTAAGCTTGTGCTTTTAAAAATTCCGCCCGGCTTAATGTTTCCGCTTTCATCCATTTCGTTAATGTCAACAAACACAACGTCTTTTTCAGATGATACTTCAGGATTAACAGGGTTACCGTAATTACGACGCACATCTTTCAAATATTTTTCAATTAAGTCTTCGTCGATTTTTACAACCTTGTAATTAAAGTGTAAATTCTTGTTTAAATCAATGTCAAAAGCAGGTGCTAAGCCTAATTGGTAAACAAATTCAAATTCTTTTTGATTTGTAAAGTCAACTGCCGTTTGATCCTTTGGCATTGGATTACCTAAAATGTCAATTTTGTTTTCTTCAATGTATTTGTAAATGGAGTCATTCAAAATTTTATTGATTTCATCCACTAAAATTTGTGTACCATATTGTTTTTTAATTAATCCGCTTGGCACCTTGCCCGGTCTGAAGCCCGGCATGTTGGCTTGACGCTGCACCTTTTTAATTCCTTCGTTTACTTTGTTTTCATAATCAGAAGGATTTAAAGAAATTGTAATTTCTGCATTTAGCGTATCAATGTTGTTTTGTGTAATGTTCATGTTTTAAAATTTAGGAGCGCAAAAATAAGCAAATTTTTGCATTCTAAACTAGCCAAGCGAGGGCTTTAAACTAGGTTTTAACTTGTTACTTCGGTATAGGAACCCGGTAAAATTGGACCTAAGTAAAGCAAATACTGAAAGCGCAGTTGAATGTTTGTTCGGCATCAAGAGCAATAATGCCTTTTTTATGCTCAAAAACTTGATTTGTATCAATTTCATCGGCTATGCCAAACCAAGGTTCTAAACAAATAAATTCGCTGCAACCTTTTTTGCTCCAAATGCCAAAAAATGGCCAATTTTTGCAATTTAATGTGATTTTATGAGGGTTTTTCGTTGAAAAAAGGCAAATTTCGTCAATTTGTGCGTTTTCAAAAACCAGGGCATCTTCATCGAATAAGCGATTATTTATTGACAATTGATTGTGTTTGAGATGCAAATTTTCATAGGTTCTTGAAATCAGGCCATTTTGGAGTTTTGTTTTTCGATAATCCTTTTGCTCAAAACTGAGTACATAATCTTCAAATTTTTCTTCAGGCAAAAAGGGCACCTTAAATGCCGGATGTGCGCCTATGCTAAAATAAATTTTTTGTTTTGCCGGATTTTTAATGCGGTAAGCAATGTTTAGAGTTTCATCTTCTAATGTATAAATGATGTCGAGAATAAAATCGTAAGGGTATTTTGTTTTGCTCTCGGTCGATTGTAACAAACGAAAGGTACAAGATTTATGATCGGTCTCCACCAAATCAAACAACATGTCGCGGGCAAAACCATGTTGACTTAATTGATAAGTGTTTTCATTCAAAAAGTAAGCATCGTTTTTTAATTTGCCTACAACCGGAAAAAGCACCGGTGCATGGCGGGCCCAAATGCTTGGATTGGCTTGCCAGATAAATTCGATACCCGCTTTGTTTTTAACGCTGCAAAGCTCGGCGCCCAAGGCCTTTATGCGAATGCTTAAGTGTTCAGAATGTAATTGATGAACCATTATAAAAACATGATGCCTTTGATCAATGAAGCGCGTTTGTATATATCAATTACCTCATCAGCATGCATCACCACTTGTCGCGCTGTAATGCTGGTGTACTTGCCATTGCTGCTTTCCTTGCGGTGCAGTTCGGCTTCGGCCTCAAATAAACTCTCTACCAAAGCAATGTTTCTATTGCCGGTTTCGATTATGAATTTAAACATGTAAATGCTGGGAAAGGAAGTGCTTTCAACCAACTTTTCTTTGAATTTATTTAAATCTTCTTCGCTCAAGAATTAAAAGTAATGATTATAAATTAATACAAATCCAAAAATAATCAGCAGAACACCTGTAAGTAAATTTATTCGCTGCATCAACTTTGCAGTGAGAACCATTTTTAACTTGGTGGCAGCATAGGCTTTACTGTATTCAATTAAAAGCACAATGCCCAAGGTAATGCTAAAATAAATAATCATTTTAACTACAGAGTATTCTAACTTTTTGCTAATGGCGGTAACATTGCCCAACCACAAAAGCCATACCGAAGGATTGAGACTGTTTAAGAAAAATCCTTTCAACAATGTAAGTGATACCGAAGGTTGTTTGAGTTCAATGCCTGCATCGTCTTGCGCAATTGGTTTTTTAAAATAAAAAGCCCCAAAAATAATCAGAATCACCCCGGCAATAATGCCCATAAAACTCTGGATTTTTTCGTTGTGTATAAAACTGGTGGCGCCATCTACCAATAAAATATTTAGTAAGCACACTGCAAAATCGCTCAGTACAATGCCGGTAGCCAATACAGCGCCGGTTTTATAGCCATGCTTAATGCCTGTGTTCACCAAGGCAAAAAAAGCAGGCCCAAACGAAAAAGTGAGCAAAAGTACAATGATGATGGTTTGAGAAATGAGTGTTAGCACCGGCGATTATTTTGAAGTGGTTTCTAAAAATGCTAACCAATCGTTTAAGTGTTTTCCTTTTAACACGCGCGGAAATTTACTTTGACCGCCCAATTTATTTTTACTGGCTAAAAAATCAATAAAAACTTGGTTCGATAATTGGGTGATAATAATTTCTTTTAAGGCATGTTTTCTTTCAACCGCATAATCGTCGTTTAATGCACATAAATGTTTGTCGAGCGCTGTTTTTAAAGCTTGGCCATCAACTTGTTTATCAACGCCAATATACCATTGGTGCGCAAACAAACCTTCGAAAGGAATGCCGGTAACACAGTATTCATTGCTGGTAATGCCTAATTCTGTAGTGGCCAATTGTACGGCTTTGTTCATATTGTCTACACTCAAATGTTCGCCGCATAAACTCAAAAAGTGTTTGGTGCGTCCGGTGATGATAACTTCACAGCGTTTTACATCTGTAAATTTAATGGTGTCGCCAATGATGTATCGCCATGCCCCGGCGCAATTACTTATTACCAAGGCATAATCTGTACCGGCTTCAACTTCAGCAATGGTGAGTGTTTTGGCGTTGGGTAAAAAATTTCCGTCGGCATCAAAATTGTCATTGTTGAAGGGAATAAATTCAAAAAATATTTTGTTATCGCTAAGCAACTTCATGCCTTGCGGTTCATTGGGTCTTTCTTGAAAAGCCATAAAGCCTTCGGAGGCCATATAGGTATCCAAATAAATCATCGGTTTTGCACAAAGGGCATCAATGCTTTTTTTATAGGGTTGTATGGATACGCCACCATGCACAAAAATGGCGAGGTTGGGCCAAATATCGTGGATGGTTTTTACATTGTAATGTTTAATAATTCGCTCAAACAAAATTTGAATCCATGCCGGTACTCCGCAAATAAAGCCCACATTCCATTGTTTCGCTTTGTCTACAATTTCCTGCAATTTATTTTCCCAATTGCTGATTGAACGTATATCAGGACCCGGAAGTGTAAAATTTTGAAACCAACGCGGTTGTGTGCCGGTGGTAATACCGCTTAAATCGCCACTAAAGTAAGTGCCGTTATAATTTAAATTGGTGCTGCCACCAACAAACAAAATATCGGTTTCGTATTGCTCTTTGCTAAAATTAAAATGACGGGTCGATAATATTTGTTTTAAAGTACCTTTTTGAATCGTTTTAATCATGTCCTTTGTAACAGGAATGTGTTTGCTCGACGATTCGGAAGTGCCTGAACTCAATGCAAAGTATTTTGTTTTACCCGGCCAACACACATCTTTTTTTCCTTGCAATGCCAAGTGCCACCAAGCATCAAAAATACTCTGGTAATCGTAAATGGGTACATTTTTTTGAAAGTGTTTAATTGGATCCGACTCCAACAACATTTCGCTAAAACGGAACTGTTTACCAAAATCGGTAAACTGCGCTTTCACAATTAATTTATGAAGCTGTCGAATTTGCTGTTTATAAACACTGCGGCGGGTAGGTATTCTTGAGCGAATGCCAATTGCGCCTTTTATTATGGAACCTAAGATGGGCATGTTTGTATTTTTAAGTTTAAAGCCTTGTTCTCTTTTCGAACAAACAACTTTAAATCTTCTATCTATTTAATGTATTTAAAATCGTGTTTGTTTTTTATGGCTTTAACGCTGTGGTAAATTAATTTTATCACCTCTTCAACATCTTGTTTGTGTACACTCTCAACCGTGGTGTGCATGTATTTTAATGGCAAGGAAATGAGTGCTGAGGCAATGCCGTCGGTTGAATAGGCAAAGGCATCGGTATCTGTTCCTGTTGCGCGAGAAGCAGCCAAACGCTGAAAATCGATTTTGTTTTTCTTGGCCACATCAATAATGAGTTTTAATAAATTGTTGTGAACGGCAGGGGCGTAGCTTAAAACCGGACCTTTACCGCAGGCAATGTCGCCGCTGTTTACCTTGCTCATCATCGGGCTTTGGGTATCATGACAAACATCGGTTACGATGGCCACGTTTGGGTTTATTTTTCTGGCAATCATGGTGGCGCCATTTAAACCAACTTCTTCTTGAACCGAGTTTACAATGTATAAGCCAAAAGGCAATTTGTCTTTGTTTTCCTTTAACATGCGGGCCACTTGCGCTATCATAAAGCCGCCAATGCGGTTGTCTAAGGCGCGGCCAACATAAAAACGGTTGTTTAATTCGGTGAGCTCGTCGGGATAAGTAACTACACAGCCAACGTGTACGCCCAGTTCTTCCACTTCTTTATCTGATTTGCAACCAAGGTCGAGGAAAATATTTTTTAATGTAGGTGTTTCTTCTTTTGCTGCATCACGCACATGAATGGCCGGCCATCCAAATACTGCAGGCACAATTCCTTTATCGGTGTGAATGTTCACCCTTTTGGAAGGGGCAATTTGATGATCGCTGCCGCCATTGCGTTTTAAATAAATATAACCATCCTTGGTGATGTAATGCACAAACCAGCTGATTTCATCGGCATGGGCCTCTATCACCACTTTAAATGGGGCATCAGGATTAATTACACCCACGGCAGTGCCGTAAACATCCACAAAATGCGTATCGATATATGGTTTTAAGTAGTTGAGCCAAATTTTTTGCCCTTCACTTTCAAAACCCGTCGGCGAGGCATTGTTGAGGTATTGATAAAGGAATTTTATTGAATCGGGATTCAAGATTGATTTAAGCTTGCTTTTAGCCATGGTACTAGTCATTGAGTTACTAAATTAACGGAAAAAATATGGAAATTGAAAGAGGGGAATGCTGACAATTTTAATGGTTCATACAATCAGCAATTATTATAAAACTAATTTTGTCTTACTTTTTCTTCTTCTCCTTCGTCCAGGTTTTATATTCATCATCCTGCTTCGAAGTAAATGGTGCAGGTCTTCTCAAGGGTTCGCAGGCTTTTAAGGTATCATGACAATCTTTGGGCAATTGTTGGTAAAGGGCGGTGCCTTTTGTTTTCCAGGCAATCATATCGTCGCTCACTTCTTTCACAGCTTTGGCCGGATTGCCAACAATGATTTTTCTTTTTTCAAAAATGGTATCGGCGGCTACAAAACTTAAGGCGCCAACAATGCATTCATCGCCAATGACAGCGTTATCCATAATAACGCTATTCATACCGATGAGACAGTTTTTGCCCAAAGTGGCACCGTGAATAATGGCGCCATGGCCTACATGCGCACCTTGTTTCAACAAAACGGTTGTTCCGGGAAACATGTGGATGGTGCAGTTTTCTTGCACATTGCATCCGTCTTCAATAATAATTTGTCCCCAATCGCCGCGAATGGCGGCACCCGGACCCACATATACATTTTTACCAATCACGACGTTGCCGGTAACGGTGGCGTTAGGATGAATAAATGCAGATTTATCAATGACAGGTTTGTAGCCTTTAAATTCGAAGATGTTTGCCATAATTAGTTTATTCAAAAATAAAGGAATTAGAAGGATAATCATAAGACTATTTTGGGTACATGGTTTAAAGACGTTCAATTAAAACTTAAAGTTCAGGATTAGTCCAAATATTTAAAATACCGGCACTTGCGCTAGGGACACGGAGGGAATAGTTCTTTTGAGGCGAGTGGGGCAATTTGCGATGTTCGCCTCAAAAAACCGCAGCCCGGAGTGGCCCGCCCGAGCGCCCAAAACGTATTTTTAGAAAAGACAAAAAAGCAAAATATCACCAAGCGCCTGTTAATGAATAGATTGCAATTAAAATAATGCTACAAAACGTAGCAATCAAACACTATTAAGTGTAGTAATTTTGAATAAAACAAAAAGCCATGAATGCAATATCAAACTTAAAAGAAACATCAAGCTTTCAAGAGTGGGCCAATTTTATGAAAGAATTGAATAGCCATAAAGATTCTTCGAGGCCTTTTTTGGTGAAGGCAAAATCTTCGGATCAAATTATCAGTAATTTGGAGCGTGATTTATTAAAGGCACAGGCACCTGAGGCAGTGCAATTAATATTGGTAAAAAAACAATTGTCTTTCGATTTTCCGATTGCGGCTTAATTTTTTACTTAGGGCTTAGATGATAATTTCATCCATGTCTTTGTTAAAAAACTTATAGTCCATTAAACCGGCGCTCGAAACGCTTTGTACTTTCACCCATTGTTTGAATTCGAAGTACCACTTCCATTGTAAACTTCTGAAAAGTCCGCCTTTTTTAATATAGGCTTCAATGTATGGGTGAATATTGAGCGTGATGTTTTTATTGTTTTGTTCATTGATGATGAATCGCAGGGTATTTTCCAATTGATCCACAAAAATAATACTTGGTTGTACTTTGCCTGTACCGCCACAGCTAGGGCAGGTTTCGAGCACCTCCACATTTACTTCCGGACGAAGGCGTTGGCGAGTAATTTGAATTAAACCGAATTTACTTGGCGGCAAAATATTGTGTTTTGCACGGTCGCTTTTCATTTCTTCCTTCAACTTATCGTACAACAACTTACGGTTGTCGGCATGGTGCATGTCGATAAAATCAACCACAATAATACCGCCCATATCGCGAAGTTTTAATTGGCGAGCCACTTCTACGGCTGCTTCCAAATTCACTTCCAGGGCATTTTCTTCTTGTGTATTGTCGCTTTTGGCGCGGTTACCGCTGTTTACATCAAATACGTGCAATGCTTCGGTATGTTCAATGACCAAATAAGCACCGCTTTTCATGTGAACGGTTTTACCGAATAAACTTTTAATTTGTTTTTCTACGCCATAAGCATCAAAAATGGGAAGTTTACCGGTGTAATTTTTTAGAATGTCGAGCTTATCTGGGGAAATGGTTTTGATGTATGATTTTAAATCTTCATACACAGCCGTATCATTTACATGAATGGCGTTAAAAGAAGCGTTTAAAAAATCTCTTAAAATAACATTGGTACGATCGGCTTCACCCAATACACGCATTGGGGGTTGAGAATTTTTTAAAGTATTGTAACATTCATCCCAACGGCGAACCAATTCGTTTAAATCGCTTTCAAGATCGGTTACCGATTTACTTTCGGCCACTGTGCGCACAATTACACCAAAGTTTTTTGGTTTAATTTTTTGCATTAAATCTTTTAAACGGTGTTTTTCTTCAATGTTTCTAATTTTAGATGAAACAGAGATTTTATCTGAAAAAGGGATTAAAACCAAATATCTGCCGGCAAGGCTAATTTCGGTGGTAATGCGAGGGCCTTTGGCGCTGATGGGTTCTTTGGCCACTTGCACCAATAAATTTTGGCCCGATTTAACGATTTCGTTTATTTTTCCGTCTTTTTTAATGTCGGGCTCATTTTTAAAGTACATGAGGTTGCTGACATTTTGTTTCCCGTTTTGGGTTTGATCGACGTATTTAATTAATGATTGGGCTTGTGGACCAAGGTCCAAGTAATGCAAAAAAGCATCTTTTTCATAGCCAACATCAATGAACGCGGCATTTAAACCGGTCATTACTTTCTTTGCCTTTCCTAAGTATATATCGCCTACCGAGAACTTGGAATTGTTTTTCTCACGGTGTAGCTCTACTAAACGCTTATCGTGCAGCAGTGCAATTACAACTTCGCTAGGCGTGGAATTAATTATTAATTCTTGATTCACGCGCTGAATTTTTTATATTATGTATATAAGCGGTTATGCATTTCATTGTGCACGAAATGTCATTAACCAAAAAACGCTTCACAAAGAAATGCTTGATTTCTTTGTGAAGGTTGATTTTCATACTAAACAATAAACCGCTGTTTATTATTTTTTCTTATGGCGATTCTTTCTTAGGCGTTTTTTACGCTTATGAGTTGCCATTTTATGTCTTTTTCTCTTTTTTCCGCTTGGCATAATGAGTGATTTATTTGTTAATACTTGTTTTTAATTGTTGTATGTATTTTTCTATTTCTGCTTTACTGGTAGGGTCGGTGGTTTTGGCCGAATACCTTTGAAGCATTTTAATTGTTTTTTCAGTTTCATGTTGTTGCTCATATACATCAGCAAGATGTAAATAAGCTTCAATGTAATTTGAATCTGCCCTCAGTACTTTATAAAAACGATCAACCGCTTTGTCTAACTGTCCGCTTTTTACCGAAAAGAAAGCAAAGGTTAATTGCAATTGAACATTGTTGCTGTCGGATTTTTCAACGTCCTTTAAAATGGCAATACCATCCATTGGATTTCCGGCACCTTCAACCAAACAAGAAGCTTTAAAAATTTTTGCTTCGTTGTTGTTAGGACTAAAGTTTAAGGTTTTATCAAAACAGCGCAAGGCGCATTGAAATAAAACAGGAATTTCACTTTTGTCTTGGCAAAATTGCGTGGCATTGAAGTATTTTTTACCTGCAAAGAGCCAATTTTCGGCATTTGACTTTTCTTTGGCCTTAATTTCTGCGAAATAAGCTGATAAATCAGGACGTTTTAATTGGTCCCAAAAACGCTGCAAACTATCGGCATTTTTAGACGTAAAAAAACGTTTATAAAGTTCGGCTTGCTTTTCATTTAAGGCTTTCAACGATACATTCAGATAAACATCTAAGTTACTGTTGAGTGCATTGGCAGTGTTGCCGCTCTCAGCAGTGGTGTTGTCAGCCTTTTTTTCAAGGACTTTAGGGGCAAAATATAAAAGAACGAATAAAGTACAGGCGCCGGCAATGAGAATAATTCTTTTATTGCTGACAGTCATTTAATTAATCTAAGTTTTTAGCAATTGGTTCAGCCGATTTCACATTACGCTTAACTCTATCGGCAAAAGTTTTAGCTGCTTTAAAGGCAGGAATGTAATGTGCTGGAATTACAACAGTTGTGTTTTTAGAAATATTACGGCCAATTTTTTCGGCGCGTTTTTTTACCACAAAGGTTCCAAACCCTCTTAAATACACGTTTTTGCCTTCAACCATCGAATTACGGATGGTTTTCATAAAAGCCTCAACGGTAGCCTGAACAGCCATTTTTTCAATGCCTGTTTTTTCTGAAATTTCATTAACAATATCTGCTTTGGTCATCTTACAAACTATTTAAAATCAATTATTTGTATTTTAAAACGGGCAGCAAAGATACTATTAATATTATGAATAGAAAATTTTTTTTAAATCTGCATGAATAAATCCTAAATGCGGCTTAAAAGCCTTACTTTTAGCTTGTTATGGAACTTTGGTTTAGTGAAGGACTTCAAAATTGGTATCAAAAGAACAAGCGCGATTTACCTTGGCGCAAAGAAAAGGACCCCTACAAAATATGGATTTCTGAAATAATTCTGCAGCAAACCCAAGTAGCACAAGGCTTGGCATATTATTTGCGCTTTATAAAAAAGTACCCGCGTGTTCAAAATTTGGCCAAAGCCGAAGAAGATGAGGTGATGAAAATGTGGCAGGGATTAGGTTATTACTCAAGGGCCAGAAATTTACATGCCAGCGCCAAAATCATTAGCAATGAATACAAAGGGCAGTTTCCAACCGACTATGCAAAAATTAAACAGTTAAAAGGTGTTGGTGATTATACAGCCGCCGCTATTGCCAGTTTTGCTTATAATACACCCAAAGCGGTTGTTGATGGAAATGTTTACCGATTGTTGAGCAGGTTATTTGGCATCAAAACACCTATCGACAGTGGGGCGGCAAAAAAGGAGTTTACCGAATTGGCCGAGCTTTTACTTGATAAAAAAAGAGCAGCCATATACAACCAAGCCATTATGGAGTTTGGATCGCAATATTGTAAACCGGTTCAACCCAATTGTGAAGCCTGCATTTTTAACGATAAGTGCGTTGCCTTTAAAGAAAATTTGGTTGAACAACTTCCCATCAAAGAGAAGAAGACTAAAGTTAAAGAGCGCTACTTCAATTTTATGGTGCTTTTAGACAAGCGTAAAAACCTGTTGATTGAAAAAAGAAAAGCAAAAGACATATGGCATGGTTTATATCAATTTCCATTGCTTGAAAGCAAAAAACTATTAAGTCAAAAACAAGTGTTGGCTTCTTTGGTATCGAACGATTTACTTCATTCAGGTGATGCTTTAATTTCTGTTTCAAAAACATATAAACACTTACTTACGCACCAAACAATTTATGCGCAATTTTTTATTTTCAAATTAAAAGGCCAACACCCTAAAAACACCGAAATAATAAAGCTTGAAAAATTAACAACTGTTGCCTTTCCGAGGCTGATAGAAATTTTTTTAAATGAGCATTCTTTGGAAGAAATAAATTAAATTTGATAAATTTTAAATATGAAACACATCATTCTTGCTTTGGGATTAATGTTTTTAGCCAATAAAAACTTCTCTCAAATTTACACAGCAAAAAGTGGATCAACATCCATTGCTTTTTTCTCTAAATCACCACTTGAAGATATTGAAGCATTGAACAAAGGTGCAACCGTGGTTTTAAAGTCTTCTACCAATGATGTTCAAATTAGAATTACCATTCAGAATTTTAAATTTAAAAATTCATTAATGGAAGAACATTTTAATGAAAATTATATGGAGACAGAAAAAAAGGTTGAGGTTAATGGCGTAGCTACTTATCCTAACCGTTATTCTGAATTTAAAGGTAAAATCAATGAAAAAATCGATTATACAACTGACGGTGAAACCAAAGTAACCGTTACCGGTAAATTAACCATGCACAATGTTACCAATGATGTAACCATTAACGGAACTGTGATAAAAATGGGTAATGATATTAAATTGATGTGTGTTTTTAAAGTAAAAGTGAAGGATTATAATATTCAAGTGCCTTCGATGTATGTTAAAAACATAGCCGAAGAAATTGAAATCACATTTAATTCTGTTCTAGAACCTTACCAAAAGAAATAATATTTATGCAAAAAATAAAAAGTAAAATCTTTGTTCTGTCAGTTCTTTTTTCAGCAAATCTTTTTGCACAAGAAGACCTTTTAAGTTTGGTTGATCAAAAAGATGACGGTCCTAGAAAGGTATACGCCACTTTTAAAACTACCAAAATTGGAAATGCGCAATCAATTGAAACTGTAAAGAACAAACATTTAGATTTTAAGATTAGTCACCGTTTTGGAAACATTACCGATGCCAATCAAAAAAACCCCATCAATTATTCGGGTCAAAACTTTTTTGGCTTCGACAATGCCAGCGACATACGTTTTAGTTTTGATTACGGTTTAACCGAAAACATTACATTGGGTATTGGCCGCAGCAGAATGAAACACATTATTGATGGCAATATTAAATGGAAAATTTTGCAACAAACAAGTGATTTTAGAATGCCTATATCATTGGCTTTATTTTCGAGTACCGGTTACAGTCATGATCCAATGAAATCAATTTACGGCAACATTGTAAAAGATTTTAAGTCGAACGAATTGCACCGATTTAATTTCTTTAATCAATTGATTATTGCTTGCAAAATAAACGATATGATTTCAATGGAGTTGTTACCAAGTTACATGTATAGAAATTACATTATCGAAAGCATCAACAGCAAAAACAATGCTGCGGATCAAAATGGATTTTTTACATTGGGTATTGGCGGAAGAATTAAAATATCGAAAAGAGCAAGTATAGTTGGTGATTATTATTACAATTTCGCCAAATATTACCAAAACAATTCATCGGTATTTATGCCTTTATCATTGGGGTATGAGGTTGAAACCGGCGGACACGTGTTTACTTTATTGTTCACCAATGCGCCGGGATTAATTGAAAACAATTTTATTCCATATACCAGCGACACATGGACCAAAGGACAAGTGAAGTTTGGCTTTTGCATTTCTAGAACATTTGCATTATAGGGTGTGAATTCAAGTGCGTATGGAAATATTTTTAATCAGCACTTATTACCATTGCAACATTTAGGGCCATTGGCCAAGGTGTCGAGCCAGCAAACTTGGGCGGCGCTTGTGTTGATTTTTGCATTTTCGATTTTGGTGGTTTTAAAAATAAATGCAGCACCTAAATTAATTAAGATTATTCAGTCGACTTATAATGTGCAAGTAAATGCACAATTGGAAAGAGAGGAATTTAATCCTTTTCGTTCGTTTTCAATTTTACTTAATGTACTTTATTTGTTGTGTTTTAGTTTTTTGATCTATAAAATCAACCGTTATTACCAATTGGTATATACCGATGCCGGGTCCTTTGTTCAGTTTTTGTATTTCATGGGCATTATTATTATGGCTTATGGTGTAAAATTTATCATGAATAAGTTTGTTTCGATTGTTACCAATGAAACCAAATCCATTTATGAGTTCGAGACCAATTGTTTTATTATCAATTATGCCACCGGTATATTTATCTTGCCTTGGCTAATTTTATCTGAATTAAGCCGATTTAACCCCATTGTATTTATTTCAGGAGCCGTTGTGGTATTTGTGTTGGGTGTATTTGTAAAATGGTATAGGGGCTTATTGGCAGGCTTATTAAAGCAAAGAATAGGAATATTGCAAATTTTGGCGTACTTTTGCGTTTTGGAAATTTTACCGGTTTTGGTATTGGTAAAATATTTGATTGAAACTTTTTAAACTATCGACAAATAGATGCCATTAAAAACAAACGCTGCAAAAAAGAAAGCAGCAAAAAATCAGTCGAAAAAAAAGCTTAAACCTTCGAAGGCCTTAACTATAAAAAAAGCCACACCAAAAAAGAAGGCCATCGTTAAAAAAGCGGTGAAAAAGGCCATTAAAAAAGCATTAGCCCCAAAAAAAGCCATAAAGATTGTTTCTAAGAAGGAGAAGATTGTTATTGTTGACAAGCTTGCAAAAGAGAGCATTGAAAAAGCCCAATCATTAAAGCGCACCCGAAAAACCCAAAAGAAACCGATTGTAACTTTGCCGCCTCCGCCAAAAGTGGAGGTAAGCAATTACCCTAAAAATAAAGTGAAGAACATTTTGGTGTCGCAACCAAAACCTGCTGAAAATGAAAAAAACCCTTATTTAGAGCTTGCGAAGCGACATCCGATCAATGTAAATTTTCGTCAATTTATTAGGGTTCAAGGATTAACTGCGCAAGAATTTAGATTGCAGCGTGTTGATATTTTAGAACATGGCGCTGTAATTTTAACCAGCAAATTAGCAGTAGACCATTATTTCAGAATTTGCAATGAAATGCGCGTTACGGTTCCTGAGAGCATGAAATATTTCTGCATCAACGAACAAACAGCCTATTATTTACAAAAATACATTCAATACCGTAAGCGTAAAATATTTTTTGGTCATGGCACCATCATTGACTTGGTGGACGTAATCAGAAAGAATAAGAACGAAAAATTTTTACTGCCTGCCAGCGATGTTCAAAAGGAGCAAATTGTTGATTTTTTGGATGAGGTAAAGATTTCGTTTACAAAAGCCACCTTTTACAAAACAGTAGCTGCTGATTTAAGTGACATTAAAACATTGGCTGATATAGATATTTTGGTGTTTTTTACACCGGTAGGTATTAAATCACTGAAACACAATTTTCCGAATTTTAAACAAGGCAATACACGCATTGCGGCTTTTGGTTATTCAACAGCCCAAACCGTTCAAGCCTTGGGTTATCGCTTGGATATTTTTGCGCCAAACCCTCAAAACCCAAGTATGACAGGTGCTTTGGACGCTTATATTAAAGAAGCCAACAAGCGCTAATTTTTAGTCAACACTATTTTTTCAATTTTCTTATTTAATTGCTTGATGCAAGTTTCGATAGCCTGAAAATCGCATGCTTTTTTGCCGATGTAAATAAACGACAAAAGAAGTTTTCTGTTTTGCTCATTGGCGCTTGTATATACTTCTTCTTTGTTTAAACGGTATGCTTCACGCATTCGGCGTTTTAGTTTATTACGGTCGTGGGCTTTACGAAAGTTCTTCTTAGGCACAACAAACATGGCTTTAGCCGGAAATTTTTGTGCAATGTCGGTTTCGGTGATCATGAGCTTGATGGGATGTACCATCTCACTTTTGCCAACACGAAACAAAAAGTCGATTTGTTTTTTACTGCAAAGGCGTTCTTCTTTATGAAATTTTGATTTGATAAGCGTTTTGTTTAGTGTATTCGAAAACCTGTTTGGTATTCGAGTTTGTTTGGTAAAGATAATTTTTTACTTTTATACCAAATTAATAACATTATGGGAAAAGGCGACAAAAGAAGTAAACGCGGTAAAATTCATATTGGTTCAACCGGTGTAACCAGACCAAAAAAGAAGAAAGCTGTTAAAAAAGGTGCGGCTAAAGCTGCAACAACAAAGGCCGCAGCGCCTAAAAAAGCTGCCGCTAAAAAAGCAGCAAAAAAAGCGGAATAACCAATTTACTGCCACCCAAAAAGTGGCAGTTTTTTTATGCAAGAGCAAGAATTTCATCAAAAAGCACAAAAGCTTAAAACCCACAATCAAGCTTTTTTCAAAAAGTTAAAATTAAAAGTACCAAAAAACTTGGACTTGGTTTTTCACCAAGCGCACGATGAGGTTTTTGCAACAACCAATTGTTTAACTTGCGCCAATTGTTGTAAAACAACTTCGCCTATATTTTATCAGCACGACATTGAAAGGGCAGCCAAGGCCTTAAAAATGAAGCCTGGAGCCTTTATTCAACAATATTTGTTCATGGATGAAGAAGGCGATTTTGTTTTAAAGCAAGCTCCATGTGCTTTTTTGCAAAGCGACAATCTCTGTCAAATTTATAACGACAGACCAACCGCATGCAGGGAGTATCCGCATACCGACAGAAAAAAAATGCATCAAATACTTGATATCACTTTTCGCAACACCTTGGTTTGTCCTGCTGTGCTCGACATTGTTGAGAAGGTGCAAAAAAAGATAAACCTTATTTAAGATTTAATAAACGGGCAACGTATTTGCCGATCACATCAAATTCTAAATTAATCTTGTCTCCAACTTTAATGCTTTTAAAGGAAGTGTTTTCGTATGTGTAAGGGATAATGCACACCGAAAAGCTGTTTGGGCTCGATTGTACAACGGTTAAGCTTACGCCATTAACGGTAATGCTTCCTTTTTGAACAGTAATGTTTTGAGGACTGTCGGCATGTTCGAATACATATTCCCAACTGCCATTTAAATCTTTAATTGCCAAACAAGTAGCGGTGGTATCTACATGGCCTTGTACAATATGTCCGTCAAATCTTCCGTTTGCAGGCATACAGCGTTCGAGGTTAACTTGGTCGCCTATTTGCAATAAACCCAAATTGGTTTTTAAAAGTGTTTCCTCAATGGCAGTAACGGTATGCGTATTGCCGACAATGTTCACCACTGTTAAGCAAACCCCATTGTGTGCTACGCTTTGATCAATTTTTAAATCTTTACTGATGGATGAAGAAAAACTGAAATGGACATTGCTTTTTTCTTTTTCTATTTTTTCAAGACAGCCAAGGCTCTCGATGATTCCTGTAAACATTATTGATTAATTAATTGGTGGATAAATGATTCAGTGGCCGATTTAAACTCCTCAAAAGCCTTGCCGGTGGCCGGTCCGCTGAAACCCGTATGTACTTTTACGATTTGATGTTGTTTATTTAAAAAAATTAAAGTTGGAAAAGCGCTTATTTCTGAAAGCATTGGGAACAATTCAGAGGCCTTTGTTTTTCCGCTAAAACCTGTTGTTAAAATTTCGTATTGAATGCCAAATCGCAATTGCAGGCGACTGAGTTGTTTTTTTGCCAAGTCGATGTTGTCGGTTTTTTCGAAAGCCAAGGCAATGATTTCAAATCCTTGGTCTTTGTATTGGCTGTATATGGGCGATAGGTAGGCGCTTTCATCCATACAATTGGGGCACCAGCTGCCCATTATTTGTATAAGAACAGGTTTGTTTTTAAACTTTGCATCCTCTAAAGAAACCATTTGTGCTTTGAGATTCGAAAAGCTAAAATTTGGTTTGGCATTGGCAGATAATACCCGTGTGATTTGCTCGGCGTTTTTAAGTTCAAATTTTTCATTTTTTAAACCTGTCCAGTTTTCTTTCCAATGGCTGCCGCTATAAAACTCACCAAATAATTGACCGCTTGAATCTAATTTTGCGATGAATAAAAATGCATGGCTGCCATCGAAGCATGATAAAAACAATTGATTATTGATTTGCGTGCCTTCTAAATAACGGTAGTCGCCCGTTTCGGTTAAAAATGTACCATACACCAATTGACTTTGTTCAATGTGATGAAAAAGTCCAATTGCTTTGTAGGCATCGGGTTTGTTGGGTGAAAAGCTTACTTCCCATTTGCCTTCAAACAAGGCCGGGCCGTTTGATTTTTCGGCAATAAAGCGACGGTTATCGTTGTGGCTGGCTTTAAATTTGATGGTGTTTTTTTCTTTGCGGTAGTGGTTAATCCATACCCCATCGAGGCCTTGTTTGTTCATTTTTGCCCTAAATTCAGTGTCGAAAACAGGCATTTTAAAAATGACAGAATCATCTTTTAAAAATATTTCATCCACTTCAATTCTTTCGTCGGCATTGTGAATAACAATAAGGGGTTTTTTATTTTTGTAAAGCACATCAAAATTAAAAGGCAGTTCGATGTTGTTTTTTTCATCCAACACGAGCACTGCCCTGTACATTCCTTCTTTTAATTTTTTTGAATACATGGCAGCCGAGCAAAAAAGAAATATGGCGAATAAAATTTTGCGCATTAGCGATTTTGACTCATTGCTGTAAGGTTTGCAATTCTGTATAACAATCGGGCCGCTACGTTTGCGTCCCATTCATCTTCTTCGCTTCCCGGTGCTACTTCATTGATGTCGAAGGCAATGATGGTTTTTCCGCTTTGCACAATTTTTTCAAGTAAAAACAAAATTTGTTCAGTCTCAAATCCACCGGCAACGGGGGTTCCGGTGTGCGGGCATAATTTAGGATCTAATGCATCAATGTCGAAACTTAAATAAATGTGTTGGGGCAGTTCGCGAATGATGCGGTTACATATCCTGTCCCAACTATCACCATGGTATTGTGTTTGTTTGATATTACGATCGAAAAATGTAACCACACGGCCATTGCTGTTTTGAATTAAATTGAACTCGGCCTCACAATAGTCGCGGATGCCAACTTGCACTAACTTTTCAATTTGAGGAATTTTAAGTGCGTTAAACATGATGGAGGCGTGTGAAAACTCAAAACCTTCGTAGGCATCTCTTAAATCGGCGTGTGCATCAAGTTGCAGTACGGCAAAACTTTTGAATTTTTCGGCCAAGGCTTGCATCATACCCAATGGTGCAGAGTGGTCGCCACCAATTAAGCCAACGATTTTGTTTTGATTTAAACGGTGCAAAACCTTTTCTTTCACCCAATTGTTAAGCCACACACATTCGGATTGAATGTTGTGGGCTATTTTTTTGAGTGAAGGTTCGTTTTCATCGGCACCATTGGCCAAGGCTTCGATGTAACGTTCGGCAGATTGCCGCAATTGATTACTTTTTTCTTGGATGTTGGTGTCGATGTCTTCCATGGCGATGCCTTTTTTCCAAGCATCTTTTACCAGCGGGTCGAACAAATCAACTTGGTAGCTTGCCATGCGTATGGCTTCAGGACCATTGGCAGTGCCGCCACCGTAACTCACAGTTACTTCCCAAGGTACAGGAATTAAAACTGTTTCGCATTCATCTAAAGTAAATGGCAAACCGAATAAGCCATCGTTTAACTGGCCAATGCCATTGGGGTCGAATTGTGAAATCTTTTCTTCTTTTGTCATATCAATTAAGCAAACAACCTTGCTTAATCCATAAATTTAAGGCTTTTATTTCACACGAATCCAAAGGTTTTTGAGGGGGTGGGGGCATAAAGGTGTTGCCGGGGCTATACACAACAATAGGAATAAGTTGTCCACTTTGTGCGGTTGCTTTGCATTGATCGTAAGTGTCTAAATTAATGCCTCCTGAACCCGGTTTTGCATGACAAGGCATACAATTATTGTCGAATATTTTTTTAACAACACGGGTGTATGATACGGAGGAGGAATCGTTTAATAAGCAGAGATTAATCGGAATAGGTTTTAATGTATCGCAGACCAAGGATGGAGCTTGCAAAAGGCCTTGTTGCTTTGCACAAGAAAAAAGAATTAAAGTAAGGGCAAAAAATACAATCGACTTCATCACAATAGAGTGTGAAGGTAGATTTGGCTCGTTAAGTTTATGGTGCTAATCGGTTAAGTTGCCATGAATTTTCTGTTAAGGAATAGCTAATTCTATCATGTAATCGACTTTTACGGCCTTGCCAAAACTCGTAATAATTTGCTTCCAGGCTCCAACCGCCCCAATGAGGTGGCCGTGTAACGGGTATATTTTTAAACTGTTTTTCGAAATGAATATTTTTCTCTTCAAGTTCGTTGCGCGTTAGAATGGTTTCACTTTGATTGGATGCCCATGCGCCTATTTGCGATTCGCGGGGGCGTGAATTAAAGTATTGGTCGCTTAATTCGGCTGAAATTTTTTTAACAACACCTTCAATTCTTATTTGTCGTTCGAGTTGCGGCCAAAAAAAGCTTAATGCCGCGTTTGGGTTGTGTTCTAAATGAATGCCTTTTTTGGATAAATAATTTCCGTAAAATGTAAATTGGTGATTTTTAAATTCACGCAAATATACAATGCGTGATGAAGGACTATTGCGCTCAGATACGGTGCAAAGCTGCATGGCTTGTACTTCGGGCACTTTGTAGGCCACTGCTTCAAGCAACCATTTTTCGAATTGAAAGAATGGGTTTGCTTCGACATCTTTTTCACTTAATGTGCTAAATGTAAAATCATCTCTTAATTGGGAAATGTGCTTTTGAAATTCGTCCATCACCTAAAGATATTAAGAAAAGAATTAGAAAATAAGATTTTTTCTGCTCGATAACTCATGCGGTTCGATGCTTTGAATTTGAAGAATTTCTGAAATTTTTTTGAGTTTATCGATGACCACAAATTGATGTGTATGTGATTCGTCGCCTTTGAGCATTAGAAAATAGTCGGTTTTGGGCAATTCGCGAATCAACTTACTACTTTCATCGAGCTTAAGGCCGTTGAACAAATCTAAACTTTGGGCTTGTTCAATGTGTGGTTCTTCAAAATTACTGTTGTTTGGGATGCAGTTAATTTCTAATCTTAAATCTTCATCCACAAAGCGAAAAAGCGAAAATTTAAATACTTTATCATCCTTGGCAAGCAGCGCTAAATAATCGCTCAAATAAAGTTGAATGTTTAGAGCATCGTTCAATAAGCTGATCATGCGGTATTGGTCTTCGGCGCAGGCAATACCGATGAGTGTAAAATTTAGTTCATCATCACCGGTATTTAAAACATGTTTAGCCAATGCTTTGATTTATTTCTTGAAGTGTTAATTGTGCAGCCTTTTGTTCGGCCAATTTTTTGCTGTAGCTCTCGAATCGAATGTATGGTTTTTCGTCGATAAACACTTGAATGGCGAATAATTTTTGATTGCCAACCTTTTCTTCCGACACCAATCGGTATTCGAGGTTAAATTTATTTTTTTGACAATAAATTTGAAGTTGGCTTTTAAAATCTTCGTTGGTTTTAACCAAACTATTGATGTCGAGATGGGTGTTGATGACTTTGGCGATTACAAATTGTTTGGTTTTGTTGTATCCTAAATCGAGGTAAACAGCGCCAACAAAGGCTTCAAAGGCATCGCCATAAGCACTTGATTTTAATTTTTCTTCTTTTGTAAGTGAGCCTTTGAGGTAAATATCGAATCCAAATTTGAGTGATAAATGTTTAAGTGAGTAGCCATTTACAATTTTGCTACGCAGTTGGGTTAAAAAGCCTTCGTCTTTTAAAGGAAAAATATTAAAGAGGTAATCGGCAACAATGGCACCTAATATGGCATCGCCTAAAAACTCGAGCCTTTCGTTGCTAATTTTTACCGAATCATTTTTTCGAAGTGCCGAGCTGTGATTAAAAGCTTGAACGTATAAAGATAAATTGACGGGACTGTAGCCGGTGATGCTTTTAACCCATTGTTTAAATTTTTTATCGCCTTTTTCAGAATGATTTCCTAAAAACGAAAAAAACTGTTTTAATGCCAAGAGATTAAGCTTTAAATTTCTTTACCACAACAGCAGCATTGTGTCCGCCAAAGCCAAAAGTATTGCTGATGGCAATATTGACAGTGCGTTTTTGAGAGGCGTTAAAGGTGAGATTTAAACGCGGGTCGATTTCGGGATCAACGTTTACATGGTTAATGGTTGGAGGAACGATATCATCGACAACCGACATGATTGTGGCGATGCCTTCGATGGCGCCCGCTGCACCAAGTAAATGGCCGGTCATACTTTTTGTTGAGCTGATATTGAGTTTAAAAGCATGGTCACCAAATACATTGATGATAGCTTTTAGTTCGGCCACATCGCCCAATGGGGTGCTGGTACCGTGTGTATTGATATAATCAACATCGGTAGTTAAAATGCCTGCATCTTTCAATGCGCGGTTCATTACCAGTGTTGCGCCTAAACCTTCGGGGTGTGGGGCGGTAATATGGTGTGCATCGGCACTCATGCCTCCGCCAATAATTTCTGCGTAAATTTTAGCTCCGCGGGCCAGGGCATGTTCTAATTCTTCTAAAACGATAGCGCCACTGCCTTCGCCAAGCACAAAGCCATCACGTTCTTTGTCGTAAGGGCGAGAGGCTTTTGAAGGCTCTTCGTTGCGGGTGCTCATGGCTTGGCAAGCGTTAAAGCCACCCATGCCACTTTCGTTAATAGCTGCTTCAGAACCACCGGTTACAATGGCATTGGCTTTACCTAAACGAATATAATTGAAAGCATCAATTAATGCATTTGTAGAAGAAGCGCAAGCCGAAACGGTTGTAAAGTTTGGTCCTCTGAAACCAAAACGCATAGAAATATGACCGCTGCAGATGTCGGCGATCATTTTAGGAATAAAAAAAGGATTAAATCTTGGTGTTCCGTCACCTTTTGCGAAGGCGAAGGTTTCGGTTTGAAAAGTATCCAAACCACCAATGCCGCTTCCCCAAATCACACCAACTTCATTTTTGTCGATGCCCGGATTTTCGAGTCCTGCGTCGGCCACTGCTTGCACGCTGGCTGCAATGCCATACCAAGAAAAAGCGTCCAATTTACGGGCTTCTTTCTTGTCAAAATAATCTTCCGGGTTAAAACCTTTTACCTCGCAAGCGAAGCGGGTTTTAAATTTAGAGGCATCAAAACGTGTAATATTAGCGGCTCCGCTAACGCCATTTTTGAGGTTATTCCAATAGTCATTAACACTATTGCCCAACGGCGTTACAGCACCGAGACCGGTAACTACTACACGTTTTAATTGCATATAATAAAAGAATTAGTTTTTTGCGTTTGCTTCGATGTAAGAAATCGCGTCGCCTACTGTACCAATTTTTTCAGCTTGTTCGTCAGGAATAGCGATGTTAAATTCTTTTTCAAACTCCATGATAAGCTCCACAGTATCTAGCGAATCAGCACCAAGATCATTGGTAAAACTAGCGGTTGGGGTTACTTCTTTTTCATCAACACCTAATTTGTCAACGATGATAGATTTTACTTTGTTTGCAATGTCAGACATTATTGTTTTGTTTAAAATTCGACACAAAAATAAAAATATAGAAGCGAATTCAAAATTTTAAAATTAAAATAGAACTTGTTTTTTGATAAATACCTGAAATATAGCATTATAAGTAGCTAACACACAGGCCTAGTAAGTTTAGGCTTTGGTGTTGCTTAGGATATTCCCTGTTTTTGTGACAAATTTCCGTTTAGCGTCGAAACTATCTTTGGTGAAGCTAAATGAGGTTAACAGTATTAATTTTTGTTTACCGATTGATACGGGGGTAAGAACGATATAGGAAATAAAACTTAAGAGCATCAGAGCACAAAGGATTAGCACAAATTGCCAAGTGGCAAACTCATGGTGGATGTAAAGTTTAAGTTTATGAACCAAGCCGGCGTGGGCAGCCTCGATGTTAGCAAATAACATGGTCACAAGAAGGACGATGATTTTAATGCTTTTTTTAGTCATGTTTTATGGGCCTTTCTTATGTACACGAAACTCAAGGCCAAAAGGTTGGTATTGGCGGTAAATTTTTATTTTTTTGTTAATAAATAATTGTATATATTTGTGCCCGAAATAAAAAATGAGTGAGGGGACCTAAAGTCCCCTCTTTTATTCTCAAAAAATTGATAACAAAAGAATACATACTTGAATTAGCGAATGCGCATTTAACCGGCACCAACATTTATGTTACCGGTATTAAGGTCGCTTCCGACAATCACATTTCGGTGTTGATTGACGGCGATGATGGGGTAACCATTAAGGACTGCGTAGGCTTAAGCAGAGCCATTGAGGGGCAATTGGACCGTGAATCGGAAGATTTTGCATTGGACGTTAGTTCGCATGGGGCAACCAGCCCTTTGGTGATGCCACGTCAATACATAAAACACATTGGCCGTGATTTTGAAATTAAGTTGTTGGACGGCAACAAAACAGGCGGAAAGTTAATTGCATTTAACGGTGATGTATTAACCCTTGAGTATGTTGTAAGAGAGAATAAGCCTATTGGCAAGGGCAAAATAAATGTTACGAAACAAGAAATCATCAGTTTAGATAAAATAAAAGAATCAAAAGTTAAACTTAAATACTAAAAATTAATACTATGGAAGGCGTTAACCTAATCGAATCGTTTTCAGAATTTAAAGAAATCAAGAATATCGATCGTGCTACACTCATGAGCATCATTGAAGATGTTTTTAGAAGCATGCTAATTAAGCGTTATGGCTCAGATAAAAACTTCGATATTATTGTGAATCCTGATAAAGGCGATGTTGAAATTTATAAGAACCGTAGAATTGTAGATGATGAATTTGCGGAAGATTCATTTGATTACGATGAAAACAAGCACATTAGTTTAGCGGATGCTAAAAAAATTGAGCCTGATTTTGAAATTGGGGAAGATGTGTCGGAAAGCGTGAAATTGGAAGACTTTGGTCGTCGTGCCGTGCTTTCGGTGCGTCAGAATTTGGTTCAAAAAATTCTTGAACTCGAGAAGAGTGAAATTTATAATAAGTACAAAGAAAAAGTTGGTGATGTAATCACCGCCGAAGTATACCAAGTATGGAAAAAAGAAATCATGTTGGTAGATGATGAGGGCAATGAATTGTTATTGCCTAAAACGGAGCAAATTCCTTCTGACTTTTTCAAAAAAGGAGATACAGTTAAAGCCGTTGTTTCTAAAGTAGAAATGAAAAATGGAACACCATCAATTGTTGTTTCAAGAACTTCACCTGTTTTCTTAGAGCGTTTATTTGAAACTGAAGTACCTGAAATTTTTGACGGATTAATTACCATTAAAAAAATTGTACGTGAGCCGGGCGAAAGAGCAAAAGTTGCCGTTGAAAGTTATGATGACAGAATTGATCCGGTTGGTGCTTGTGTTGGGATGAAGGGTTCGCGTATTCATGGTATCGTGAGAGAATTAAAGAACGAGAACATTGATGTGATTAATTTTACCAATAATTCAAACTTGTTGATTCAGCGTGCTTTGAGCCCTGCAAAAATCACCACCATTAAAATTGATGATGAAACCAAGCGTGCTGAGGTGTTTTTAAAACCTGATCAAATTAGCTTAGCCATTGGAAAAGGCGGATTTAACATTAAATTAGCAGGAAAATTAACCGGCTACGAAATTGATGTATTCCGTGATACTGACATTGATGTTGAAACTGAAGATGTGGATTTGGAAGAATTTTCAGACGAAATTGAAAGTGATATCATCGAACAATTAAAAGCCATTGGTTGCGATACTGCTAAATCGGTGTTGGAATTAAGTGATGCTGAATTAGAGCGTCGTACCGGATTAGATGTTGAAACCATTGCGAGTGTTCGCGAAGTATTGAGTGCTGAGTTTGAAGAATAATTCTTTAAAATCCAAAAGCATTTGATATAAAAAAGAAAAGAAGAATAAAAATATATGACCGAAGGAACAAAAATACTTAGGCTTAGTAAAGCCGCACTCGAGTTTAATATATCTGTACCAAAGATTATTGAGTTCCTAGCGACTAAAGGACATAAAATTGACAATAATCCAAATTCAAAACTTGGAGATACAGAATATAAATTGCTGTTGAAGGAATTCTCGAGCGATAAATCTGCGCGTGAAGAAGCCGAAAATGTGAGTCAGGTTTCTACTTTAAAAGTAAAACGTGAATCCATTGTATTGGAGGAAGTCAAGGTTAAGAAAGAGAAAGAACAAGACCCTAAGGTTGTTGTGATTAAAGACTTAACCGTTAATAAGGAACAGGAGGAGCCTGTATCTGCGCCTGAAGTTGTTGACGTGGTGAAGGAAGAATCAGCCCCTGTTAAAGTTGAGGCAGAAACGAGTTTCGAAGGCCCCAAGGTATTGGGTAAATTGGATTTAGATTCTTTGAATTTAAAAACCAAACCGGATAAAAAAGCGAAGACAGAAGCGAAACCTGCTAAAAAATCGGCAAAAGTTGTTAAGGAGGAAGAGGAGCCAAAAGTTGAAGAACCAAAGGTAGTGGTGATTGTGCCAGAGCCTGAAGTAAAACAAGAGCCGAAAGAAGAGTTTATTGAAACCAAATACGAAAAACTTGAAGGACCTAAAATTTTAGGTCGTGTTGAGTTACCGGTTGCCAAGGAAACCTTAAAGAAACCACCGGTTACCAATCCTAACGCAAGTGCCGCCGACAAGAAAAAACGCAAGCGCATACGCAAGGGAGGCTTATCGGAAGAAGAAATTAAGAAAGTAGGGAAAGAGCAATCGGCAATTGCCCGTGAGAGAGCCAAAGAAAAATATGGTGATCCGCGCGCGAAAAAGCCGGGGCCTGCAACGCCGGGCAAACCACGTCATGAGCTTACTGAAGAAGAAATTCAAGCACAGATAAAGGAAACTTTAGCGCGTTTGAGTGAAAAAGGAAATAAGTCGAAAACATCGAAATACCGTCGTGAAAAACGTGATGAGATTCGTGACCGTATGGCTGAAAAAGCTGAGATTGCTGAAGCAGACAAGAAGTTGTTGCGTGTGGCTGAGTTTGTGAGTGCAAATCAGTTGGCGCAAATGATGAATGTGCAGGTAACGCAAATTATTTCTACCTGTATGTCGTTGGGCTTATTTGTTTCGATTAACCAACGTTTAGATGCTGAAACGATTTCAATTGTTGCCGAAGAATTTGGTTACAAAATTGAATTTGGCAGTGCTGAGGATATTGAATCAATTGAAGAAGATAAAGATTCTGCTGAAGATTTAATTCCTCGTCCACCAATTGTTACGGTGATGGGTCACGTTGACCACGGTAAAACATCGTTATTGGATTTTATACGCAGTGCAAATGTTGTAGCCGGCGAAGCCGGAGGCATTACACAACATATTGGTGCATACAATGTTAAATTGGCCGACAACCGCAGTGTGACATTTTTAGATACACCTGGTCACGAAGCCTTTACGGCCATGCGTGCACGTGGTGCTAAAATTACCGATATCGCCATTATTGTGGTAGCGGCCGACGACAGCATCATGCCGCAAACCAAAGAAGCCATTAACCATGCGCAAGCAGCGGGGGTTCGCATGATTTTTGCGATCAATAAAATTGATAAGCCAGGTGCAAATCCTGATAAAATTCGTGAAGGCTTATCGCAAATGAATATTTTGGTTGAAGAGTGGGGTGGTAAATACCAATGTCAGGAAGTATCGGCAAAACAAGGAAAAAACATTGATTTATTGTTAGAGAAAGTGTTGTTGGAAGCCGACATGATGGATTTAAAAGCGAACCCTAAGCGCAATGCCGCAGGTAGTGTAATTGAAGCCAGTATGGAAGAAGGCCGTGGTTATGTATCAACGATTTTGGTGCAAACGGGAACTTTAAAAATTGGCGACATTATGTTGGCCGGTAGTTACAGCGGACGTGTACGTGCGATGTTTAATGAGCGCGGTCAAAAGGTGGACCAAGCAGGCCCATCACATCCGGTGAAAGTATTGGGATTAAGCGGTGCGCCACAAGCGGGAGATAAATTTAACGTGATGAACGATGAGCGTGAGGCAAGAGAAATTGCGAATAAACGATTACAATTGCAACGCGAACAAGGCATACGCACACACAAACACATTACCTTGGATGAAATTGGTCGTCGTTTGGCGATTGGAGACTTTAAGGAATTAAACATCATTATTAAAGGTGACGTAGATGGTTCGATTGAAGCTTTAGCGGATTCGTTGTTAAAACTTTCAACTGAAAAAATTGCGGTGAACATTATTCATAAATCGGTTGGTGCCATTAGTGAAAGTGATGTGTTGTTGGCTTCTGCATCAAACGCAATCATCTTAGGCTTCCAAGTACGACCAAGTACCAGTGCCCGTAAATTGGCAGAGGTAGAAGAAATCGACATTCGTTTGTATTCAATTATTTACGATGCCATCAATGAAATAAAGGCTGCTATGGAAGGCATGTTGGCACCTGAGTTTGAGGAGAAAATTGTGTGTAATATTGAAGTACGTGAAGTATTTAAAATTACCAAAGTTGGAACCATTGCAGGTTGTTATGTGTTAGACGGAAAAGTAACGCGCAATACAAAAGTTCGTGTGATACGCGACGGCATCGTAATTCATTCGGGCGCCTTAGGATCATTAAAACGATTTAAAGACGATGTGAAAGAAGTGGCTTCAGGTTACGAGTGCGGTTTAGATATTGAAGGTTTTAACGACATTGTAATTGGTGATATCATTGAAGGATACGAGATGATAGAAATCAAAGCAAAACTATAAGAACAATTTTCGATTATTTAAAAAACCTCCTTTTTGGAGGTTTTTTTGTTTTATGCAATTTGCAAGCGTAAAATTTTTTGGGGATTCAAATTCTGTAAATCATTTAACGCCAATCCACAGCTAATCAAATTAGACTACAAAACAAAAGGGAAGATATTGTATTTCTTCTTATTTTTATTGTTCTAAAAACACACACATGAACAGTCCGGCTAAAAAAAATATTTTCACACGTATTCTAAAATGGACAGGCATTACGCTGCTTTTGCTAATCGTTTTGTTGGCTGCGGCCCCTTTTATTTTTAAAGATAAAATTGTTTCAATAGTAAAAGAGCAAGCCAATGCGAACTTAAATGCCAAGGTTGACTTTGGTGAATTTGATTTAAGTTTAATTTCATCGTTTCCTGATTTTAGATTTAAAATCAACAAGCTGAGTGTGGTTGGCGTGAATGAATTTAAGGATGATACTTTGGCTTATATTGATTTGTTGAGCACCGACATCAATTTAAAAAGTGTGATTAATGGCGGACCTTATCAAATTAATTCGGTTTTGATAAATAAAGCAAGATTATTGGGAAAGGTATTAAAAAACGGCAAGGCCAACTGGGACATCAGTAAGTCCGACAGCTCGGCATCAGCCACGGCAGCAGAAGATACAGCTGCGACCAAATTTTCGATGAAGTTAAAAGAATTTAAAATGACCGATTGTTATGTGGTTTATGATGATGCCGAAAGCAATATGTATTCGAAACTTGAAAATGTGAATTACACTTTAAAAGGAGATTTTACGCAAGACGATTTTTTGATGAACAATGTTTTGGACATTGCGAAAACCAGTTTTAAAATGGATGGTGTTGCTTATTTAACGGATGTGCACGCATCGGCCAATGCCGATATCAACATGAACATGCCGCAATTTAAATTTACGTTTAAAGAAAATGAATTTAAACTAAACGATTTAAGCTTGGGATTGGATGGCGTGATTTTGATGCCTGATACCAATATTGACATGGATATAAAGTTCAATGCAAAACAAACGGAGTTTAAATCCATATTATCATTGATACCGAGTGTTTATTCAAAAGATTTTGCATCTATTAAAACGGCGGGTAAATTGGCTTTAGACGGATATGCAAAGGGACGATACAACGCTGTTGAGATGCCTGCTTTTGGCACTAATTTATCGATTAAAAACGCCATGTTTAAATATCCGAGTTTGCCAAAGTCGGTCGATAACATTAATGTTGAAATAAAAGTGTTGAATCCGAATGGGGTGTTAGATGCCACCACGGTAGATGTAAATACTTTTCATGTTGAAATGGCCGGCAATCCTATTGATTTAAGTGCACACATTAAAACACCAATTTCAGATCCCGGAATCAAAGCAACAGTGAAGGGATTGATTAATTTGGCTTCGGTAAAAGAGTTTATTCCGCTTGATAAGGGCGATAATTTAAGTGGCACCATCAAATCGAACATCAGCATGGATGGCCATTTGAGCAGTATTGATAAAAAGGAATATGACAAATTTAAAGCTGAAGGCACTTTGGAAATCGACAAGATGAATTACAAGACGGCGACCTTGCCTTATGAAGTATTTTTAAATAAAATGATTTTGGATTTTAGTACGCAATATGTAGCACTCACAAGCTTTGATGCCATGCTTGGAAAAAGCGATTTAAAGGCATCGGGTAGAATTGAGAATTTTATGCAGTATGTTTTTAAGAACGATTTAATTAAAGGTTCGTTTAGCATTAGCAGTAATTTGATGGACTTGAATGAAATGATGGGCAGCTCAACAAGCAGTGCTGCTGCAACACCAAGCACAGCCGCAGACAGTGCCGCTGCAGCCAATGCTACCACAGCCGCATTTGCCGTACCGGCCAACATTGATTTTAATTTGGATGCAAAAATCAACAAGGTGCTTTATACAAACATGGTGATTGAAAACATGGTTGGGAACATTGTGATTAGAAATGAAAAACTACACATGACCAATTTAAAAATGAATACAATGGGCGGGGCATTAACGGTTGATGGCTATTATGAGAGCACCAACATTAAAAAACCAACAACAGCCTTGAATTTAAAAGTGGAGAATTTCGATATTCAAAACACATTTAACACATTTAATTCGGTACAGAAATTAGCACCGGTTGGCAAATACGCCAAGGGTTTTTTCACGGCTACTTTGGAAAACTTTAACGTGGCTTTGAACAGTAAGATGGAGCCGGATTTAAGTACCGTTGATGCCAGCGGCGTATTTAAAACCAAAAAGGTGAATGTAGGCGGTTTCCCGCCGTTTATGAAATTAAGTGAGACTTTAAAAATCGATCAATTAAAAAGCATGGACGTGACCGATTTAAATTTAAAATACTTTATTAAAAACGGCAGAATTAATTTAGAGCCATTTGACACAAAAATAAATGCAGTAAAAACAAACATTTCGGGCAGCACAGGCTTGGATCAAACGATAGATTATAAATGGAAGATGGAAATTCCGCGCAGCATGTTTGGTTCGGCGGCTAATTCGGCACTTAACGGATTACTGAGTCAGGCAAATGCAGCTGCAGGTACCAATATTAATATGGCCGAAAAAATAAATGTGGTGGCTTTATTTGGCGGCACAGTAATGAAACCGAGTATTAAAACCAGTATGAAAGATGATGGCAAGGCAGCTGTGAGTACAGTTACCACTCAAGCTTTGAATGCAGGTATTGACAAAGCGAATGCCGAGGCTCAAAAAATATTGGAAGACGCAAAGGCACAATGTGAAAAAAACAAAGTAGAGGCACAAGCATCGGCTGAGAAGGCCAAACAAGATGGGTATGCCGCTGCAGACCAATTGGTTGAACAAGCCGGCAATCCAATTGCGAAGATTGCCGCTAAAAAGGTGGCTGAACAGGCAAAGAAAAAAGTAGATGAAAAGGTGCAAAAAATACTAAATGATGCTGAAGAGCGTTGTAAGAAAAGCTTGGAAGATGCCAAGGTGAAAGCAGATGCCAAGGCAGCGGAATCAAAAAAGTAATATCTAGTAAATAAAACAACGGTGAATTTTAGAATTATTGCAACAATTTTAAGCTTTACATTATTTGCATCGTGTTCTAAAAACGTTGAGCGCCGCGTTTACGGTAAATTGAGAAATTGCACAGGGCTTGATGGTTGTGGTTGGTTGATTGAGTTGAATGAAAAAGATTTGCATGGGGCAATGATGTTGGAGCCGGTTAATCTTGATAAATTTAAAATTCAGTTGGAAGATGGGCAAGAAATTGTTTGCTCATATGTTGAATCACCAAGCATGAGCATATGTATGGCAGGCACGATTGTGAAATTAACTTCTATACACAAAAAACACTAAATACTCATGTGATTTGAGTGAATGGGGCTGCCAAAAAATTTTGTGCCTGCACGATCAAAAGCATCGGTCGTATCGGTGGTAAAAAATTCAAGTTGACCATTTTTGCTGCAACGATTTTCCATTTCGGGGTGCATGGCCAAATATTTTTTTAAACTTTCAGCAATGATTGGTCCTTGCGACAACAATTTTACATTTGCCGGCAAATATTTTTGAATTTGTTTTTGAATAAGCGGATAGTGTGTGCAGCCTAATACCACGGCGTCGATATTGGGCGCTTGATTTAATAAAGACGACACATATTTTTCGATAAAGTATTCAGCCCCTTGTGTATCGGCTTCATCGTTTTCGATGAGCGGCACCAATTGCGGACATGCTTGTTGAAATACTTTGAGTTCAGGGAAGAATTTTTCAATCTCTACAATGTAAGAACCTGAACTAACGGTTCCGGCTGTGCCTAAAATGCCAACTTGTTTGCTATGGGTCATTTGGCCTATTAATTCGGTAGTTGGTCGAATAACGCCTAACACCCTTTTGTGCGCATCTATTTTTGGCAAATCAATTTGTTGAATGGTTCGAAGGGCTTTTGCTGATGCGGTATTGCAAGCCAATATGACCAATTCGCAACCTTGATCAAATAATTTCTTAACGCATTCAAGCGTGTATTGGTAAACACTTTCGTAACTGCGCGAACCGTATGGCGCACGGGCATTATCGCCAAGATAAATATAATCGTATTGGGGGAGGGTTTTTACAATTTCTTTTAAAACCGTTAAGCCGCCGAAACCACTGTCGAATACGCCAATTGGATGATATGTATTTTTTGATGTTGGCATTAAAACCACAAATCTAAGCAAACAATTACTTCATTCCTTTGATTGAGTAGCATATTTTTTTGTTTGAAGATCAATTGGTCGCACTCTAAAATGCGCCACTCGGCGCTGATACCCACTGTTTTTTGTGGTTTAATTTCAAATCCAATGGTGTTGCCTTTGATGTAGCGGCCTGTGTTTAAGCTAAGGGTTAAAATTTGGTTTGGATCAGAAAAATATTCCAAGCGGTTGTACACATGAAATTTTGGGAGTATGTTGTATTTTGCCACAAGAATGCCGGCATACATTTTACCGGCTTTTACGGTGTCTTTTTTGTAAGAATTTTGTTGTATGCCAAAGTTGGCATCGAGACCAATGGTAAATTTGTCGTAAATAAAAGTGGCGTAAAAATTTTGATAATAACGTTGGTGTTTGGTTTTGATGTTGTCGGGTGTTTCGTCGCAGGTTAAAAAATTGTAGGTGAATGAAACATGGTCGTTGAGGTTATAATTGGCTGAAAAGTCGAGCGCTTTGTTTTTGTTATCGTCGATGTATTCGTTATAGCCGTTAAAAATGCAGGCTTGTAAATTTAATTTGCTGTTTACAATGTATGTAAGTTTGGCGCCACTAAGGTAATAAGGGTCATAAAAATTGGGAATCGACATACTGGATGCTATGTTTTCGCGTGGTTGGAAACTTTCGAGACCAATGTGTGTTTTAAAAAATCCTGCGTCGAACCAAAGCTTTTTGCAAATTTTAAAACCGGCATTTGCTTCTTGAATGAGGTTAAAAGTTGCGGGCCAAGAACTGGCGGGCACATCGCCATAATGCAAGGTGATATTTGAACGTAAATTCGAACTTTTATATTGCATGCTAATTAAAGCCATGTTTAATGAAAACTGGTCCTTGCGGGGTGCCAATGTTGGAAATTGAATAAATCCATTGGGTTCAGATTCATCGTCGTAATAAGCATAATATGTTGATACGTATCCACCGATTCTGAATTCGGGCCTTAGCAAACTATCGATTGCTTTGGCAATTTGCGTGCCCTTTAACTCTAAGATGTCATCGGAATTAAAGATAATTTTTGTGTTGTTTTTTTTAAGGCTGTCCTTGTCTTGCGCCATTAGCGACAAAGTGCTGCCCCAACATGAAATAAGCAGGGCTAAATATCTGATAATTCGAAGCATTTGTTGAAATTAAACACAATAATTGCCCTAATTTTGCGTTTTACTATTGATTTGTTAAAAAGGGTCTTTTTATATCTTTTTGTATTTGGCCAAGTAATTGCCTTTGGGCAGGCCCGTAAACGCAGTTTTGTGCAAAACGAACTGGGTTTTATTGGCGGCGGCGCGTATTATATTGGCGACATCAATCCAAGGAGTCATTTCTTATATTCAAGACCTGCTGCAGGCATTTATTGGCGTCATACAAATCATTACCGTTATGCTTTTCGTTTTGGCTTAAATTATGGCGAGTTGGTGGGTGATGATGCCATGAGTAAGGATGCGAATCAGATTGAAAGAAATTTAAGTTTTAAAAGCAATTTGTTTGAATTTTCGAGTTTGGCTGAATTTAATTTTGTGGATTATCGGATTGGAAATGAGCATGAGAATTTTACATTCTTCATTTTTGCAGGATTGGCCGGGTATTATTTTAATCCGAAGGCAGACTTGGGTAACGGTTATGAATCCTTGAGGCAATTTAATACCGAAGGACAATCGAAGAGTTATCGTCGTTTTCAAATGTCGGTACCCTATGGCATTGGTATAAAATTTAATGCCGGTGAAAAATTAGGGATTGGATTTGAGTGGGGACCACGTAAAACCTACACGGATTATTTAGATGATGTGAGCGGCACTTATCCAAATTCGGTAGTGGCAACTGATAATAAAAACAATTACACCAACCGAACCACCAACGCCTCGGCTACGCCGGGCAGTATGCGAGGGAATCCAACCACCAAGGATTGGTATTTTTTTTACGGCATTACTTTGAATTATAAATTACCGAGTAAAAGAGGATCGGTTTGCCACGGATCGGGCAAACAATTTCACATGAAAAAGAATTTTTTCAAACAATTTCATTTGCGCAATCGCAGTTCTATTTTCAAGTAGATTTTATCAGTTAATTTCATTGTTGATAAACAATTCAGGCTGTTTATCGGCAAGGGCGCCTATTCGTTAATTTTAGGCATGGTGAAACAAAAGAATATTTTTTATTATTTGGTCATTGTTTTGATGGCCTCTTGCGTTCCGGCGCGTTTAATGGAAGAAACGAAAGCCAAGTTGGGAGCTTGTGAAAGCGAATTGGCGGCATTGAAAAAAACCTCACAAGAAAACGACGCCAAATTGGCCGAGTTAAAAGAACAATCGGGTCGTGATAAAAAAAGCATTGAAGGATTAAAACACGACACAACGATTATTGGCAGTAGTTTGCGTAACATGACCTCTAAATACGACAAGTTGAACATGTTGAACGAGCAGTTGATTGATAAGTATAATAAATTATTGAACGGCAGTGAAAGGGATAATACCAAACTAAGCGTGAATTTGCAGTTAACGCAAGAAGAGTTATTGCAAAAACAGGATGAGTTAAAGAGTTTGGAATTAAAACTCAACAAACAAAAAGCAGATTTAGACAATTTAACGGTGGAATTGCGTAAACGTGAGGCCCGTGTTAATGAGTTAGAGGACATTCTTCGCAAAAAGGACCAGGCGGTTGCTGATTTGAGAAAAAAATTGAGTGATGCCTTGATTGGATTTGAGAACAAAGGATTAACCATTACGCAAAAAAACGGGAAGGTTTATATCAGCATGGATGAGAGTTTGCTTTTTGCCAGTGGCAAAACAAATGTAGAGCCGAAGGGTGTTGATGCCTTAAAAAATGTGGCCAAAGTGTTGGAGCAAAATCCGGATATTAACGTGATGGTTGAAGGGCATACTGATGATGTACCTATGAAGGGAGCAGGGGAAATAAAAGACAATTGGGATTTAAGTGTTATGCGCGCAACTTCGGTCACAAAAATTATGTTGGGAAGTGCCAATATTGATGCATCCAGAATTATTTCGGCAGGCAGGGGCGAATATGTGCCATTGGATAAGAGCAAAACGCCAGAAGCCAGAAAGAAAAACAGAAGAACCGAGTTGATTTTAACCCCAAAACTCGACGAATTGTTAAAGGTATTGGGCAGCAACTAAAAAAAGCCTCCAAAAAATTGAAATCCCGTCAAAAGCGGGATTTTTTATTTAACAAATTAACAATTCCTTAACATTGGAATGTCTTTGAAATAATATTGTGCCATTTATTTTGCCGTCAATTAATATTTAATTTACATGAAGGCAATTTTAACTTTACTATGCTTGGTTGTGTTAACCACAAATTCAATTAAAGCCCAAGAAATAGCAGAAACCCCCCTTGACACTTTAACTAGAGCCGTGTCGAATTTGATTGACGACAACATCAAATCGAAACGTTTAAAAATTACAGGCTATTTACAACCACAGTATCAATATTGCGATTCGGCCGGTGCGCCATCTTATGCAGGTGGTGATTTTACCAACGGATCTAGCCCTTACTACAGTCGTTTTATGATGCGTCGTGGTCGTTTTAAGTTTAATTATGTGCACGAAAACGTGGAGTATTTGTGTAACATCGATGCTACAGAGAAGGGATTAAATATGCGTGAAACTTTTGTACGGGTTACGGATAAATGGACACAATCAGGCATCTTTAGCATCACAATGGGTTTATTGCAAGATCAATTTGGTTTTGAGTTAACACAATCTTCAAGTGTACGCGAAACGCCTGAGAGGGCAAGATTTAATCAAATCTTGTTTCCAACAGAACGTGATTTGGGGGTATTTGGATCGATGGTACTTCCAAAATCATCTAAATTTTATGGTTTAAAGGTTGATGTTGCCATGATGAATGGCGCTGCAGGTGTAGCTCCTGAATTTGATTCGAATAAAGATTTTACAGGAAGGATACAATATTCGAAAACATCTAAAGATGAGAAAATTCAATTTGCCATTGCCGGTTCGGGCTACTATGGCGGATACAGAATAGGAACAGTGAAAGATTTTAGAATCAACAAGGCGGCAAATGGTGATTATGTTTACAAGACCTCGATTGATTCATCGCATTACAATAGAATTGCCAAAAGAATTTATTACGGGGCCGATGCCCAATTTACCATTGATTGGCCAATTGGTATCACCACCATCAGGGCTGAATACATTCAAGGTGAACAGCCCGGAACAAGCAATGTTTCAACCAGTAGAAGCTTGGCGAATTTGCCTACTGTGCCAATTTATCACCGAAATTTTAATGCAGGGTACGTTTATTACATCCAAAATATCGGAAACTCAAGATTTCAAGTGACTTTAAAATATGATTGGTATGATGCAAACACCTTAATTAAAGGCACACAGGTAGGTAAATCGGGCACAAACACCACCGCTGCCGACTTAAGATTTGACACCTTTGTTTTTGGAACAACTTATCGTGTAAACACCAATGTAAAATTGATGTTGTTTTACGATGTTGTAAAAAACGAAAAATCATCGCTTAAAGGTTATACAGGTGATGCCAAAGACAATGTATTTACTTGTCGTTTACAGTTCAAATTTTAAACTATCAAATATTTAATACTTAATTTTAGAGCATAATTTATCATATGAAAACATCAGCAATTTTATTATCGTTTATACTTCTTGCCAATTCAGCAATTTCACAAAAATTAAAGGGCAGTGATACAGTTTTACCCTTGGCACAAAAAGAAGCAGAAAGTTACATGAAGTCGAATAAGTCGGCCAAATTAAATGTAACCGGAGGCGGAAGTGGTGTTGGTATTTCGGCTTTGGTTGATGGAACAACAGACATTGCCATGTCGTCGAGAAAAATTAAATTAACTGAGAAGATGAAATTGGCAGATGCCGGTAAATCGTTTAAAGAAACAACAATTGCATATGATGCACTTGCAATAGTTGTTAATCCTGCAAATAAAGTGTCGCAATTAACACGTGAACAACTTGAAGGTATTTTTACCGGTAAAATTAAAAACTGGAAAGAAGTAGGCGGTGAAGATTTGCAAATTGTGGTTTATTCGAGAGAGTCGAGTTCAGGCACTTATGATTTTTTCAAAGAACATGTTTTGAATAATAAGAATTATGCATCATCTGTTTTGAGTATGCCTGCAACAGGATCAATTATTCAATCCATTAGTCAAACCAAAGGTGCTATTGGTTATGTAGGATTAGCTTATGTAGAAAAAGATGTGAAAGCATTAAAAGTGTCGTTTGACAAGGGAAAAAACTTTATTGCACCAAACATGGCAACTGCAAAAGACAGGTCATACCCAATTGTTAGACCATTGTTCTATTATTATTTAACTACAGTAGAAAAAGCCATTAAGCCATTTGTTGATTTTTGTTTATCGGCAGAGGGTCAAAAAATTGTTGAAGAAATTGGCTACGTGCCATTGAAGAATTAAAATCTGTTTAATTCTATTGTACACCATTAATAAGGAGCATTGAAAAATTTTTATAAAAAATTTTCGGAGAGATTCATTGAAGGATTGCTCATGATCAGCAGCACCATTACCAGTTTAACGGTGGTGCTGATTATCTTTTTTTTATTCAAGGAAGGTTTGGGTGTGTTCAATAAAAAGCCGCTTGAGGAAGGTTATGCGGTAGTGATTAATCGATTAAATTCTGTTGGCAAGTTAAATGCCGAACAAATTAAAAACATATACGACCAAAAAATCAACAATTGGTCTGAATTAGGAGGCGCAAATGATTCCATTTATTTGTTTAGAATGGAAGACATTTCTAACTATTATACCGACGAGCAAATAGGTGAAAACTTTGAGCATTTACCTGATTGTTTGAACAGCATTGTTGACAGTATTAAAGGTGTGATTGCATTTTTTCCTGAAAAGTACATCAACAAAAGTTTTAAAGGAAAACAATTAGAGGTAGACAAAGTATCTTTAAAGGAATTTTTTGGTGGAGAAGAATGGTTTCCAACCTCACAACCTGTTTCGCAATTGGGTGTAAAACCCTTGATTTATGGCACTTTGTGGGTTAGTTTTGGCGCTATTTTAATTGCGCTTCCATTAGGATTAGCAGCCGCAATATATTTAAGTGAAATAGCAAAAGGCCGTGTGAGAAGAATCATGAAGCCGCTCATTGAATTGTTGGCCGGTATTCCATCGGTTGTGTATGGTTTTTTCGGTTTGGTAATTATTGTACCTTTTATTCAGCAAGCATTTAATTTACCAGTTGGTGAAACCGGATTGGCCGGTAGCATTGTTTTAGGCATAATGGCTTTGCCAACCATTATCACCATTTCGGAGGATGCGATGCGCAATACCCCTAGAGCGATGAAAGAAGCCAGTTTAGCATTGGGCGCAAGCAAATGGCAAACCATATACAAAATTGTAATACCCAATTCAATTTCAGGTATAACTGCAGCGGCCATTTTAGGGATTGGTCGTGCCATTGGCGAAACGATGGCGGTATTAATGGTTACAGGTAATGCGGCTGTTATTCCAACCGGTATTTTACAACCCATGCGTACAATTCCGGCAACCATTGCCGCGGAGTTAGGTGAGGCGCCTGATGGCGGATTGCACTACAAGGCTTTGTTTGCATTGGGATGTATTTTATTTATTATCACCTTGTTGATTAACTTAATTGTTGAATTTGTTTCAACCAATAGAAAAAACACAAAACATTAATGCCACTGATTGATGAAAATAAACTAACAAAATCCAAAAACAGGAATCAGAAGATTGCGTTCTTCTTGTTTGCTTCGGTTGGATATTTTATTGTGACCATTTTGGTTGCCATCCTTTCATTTATTGTTTACAAAGGAATTGGTGTAATTAACTGGAATTTTATTTCTCAAATGCCTGAAGAAGGGATGACCAAGGGTGGTATTTATCCGGCCATTATTGGCACACTATACTTGGTGTCGGGAAGCATGCTGTTTGCTTTCCCAATAGGCGTTTTGGCGGCTATTTATATGAATGAGTATTTTAAAGATGGGATTATAAAAAGAATTGTACGCATGATGACCAACAATTTGGCAGGTGTTCCATCTATAGTATTTGGGTTGTTTGGTATGTCTCTTTTTGTAAATAAACTTGGTTTCGGCGATTCAATTTTAGCCGGCTCTTTAACCCTAGGTTTATTGGTTTTGCCAATTGTGATAAGAACCACAGAAGAGGCCTTAAAGGCGGTTGATGACACATTTAGACAAGCCAGTTTGGGATTAGGCGCCACTAAATGGCAAACCACAAGGCGCGTTGTGTTGCCTATTGCATTTCCTAATATTATTACGGGTTTAATATTGTCAATTGGCAGGGTGTCGGGTGAAACGGCACCAATATTATTTACAGTGGCTGCGTATTTTTTACCGAAGTTGCCAAGTAGTATTTTTGATCAAGCCATGGCTTTGCCTTATCATCTTTATGTGATTTCAACCAGTGGCACCAATATTGAGGAATCACGTCCAATTGCCTATGGAACAGCACTGGTATTAATATTGATTGTTTTGATTTGTAATTTAATTGCAAATGGTTTAAGGAAGTATTTTAGTAAGAAAGTAAAAATGAATTAATATGTATAAGCTTGAGTCGAAAAATGTTGATTTTTTTTATGGCACGTCACAGGCCCTGAAAAATATTAATATTGCCATACATCCAAACACTGTTACTGCTTTAATTGGTCCTTCGGGCTGCGGAAAATCAACATATTTGCGATTGTTTAATCGCATGAACGATTTGATTGGAAACACAAAAATTAACGGGCAAGTTTTAATAGATGGTGATGATATTTATGCCAAGGGTGTAAACGTTGACAGTTTAAGAAAAAAAACAGGGATGGTTTTTCAAAAGCCAAATCCATTTCCGAAAACCATTTTTGAAAATGTGGCTTATGGCTTAAGGGTGAATGGCATTACTGATAAAAAATTTATTGAAGAACGCGTTGAAACATCGATTAAACAAGTGGTGTTGTGGGATGAGGTGAAAGACAAATTAAAAAAGTCGGCGTTTGAATTATCGGGCGGGCAACAACAACGTTTGTGCATTGCTCGTGCATTGGCCATTCAACCTTCAGTGATTTTAATGGATGAGCCCACTTCGGCATTAGACCCTATTTCAACAGCCAAAATTGAAGAATTGATTTACGAATTAAAAAGCAAGTACACCATTGTAATTGTTACGCATAATATGCAACAAGCGGGCAGGGTGAGCGATAGCACTGCATTTTTTTACCTGGGCGAATTAATTGAATATAGCGCCACGAAGGAATTGTTTACAAATCCTAAAATTGAAAGAACACAAAATTATATTACCGGTCGTTTCGGATGATTTTATTTAAAAATTGTATATTTAAGTTATGAGTCATATTGAGGTTGAAATGCAGCAATTAAAAGCTGAGATTGTTGAAATGTGGAACTTGGTTTCTGCACAAATGAAGACTGCCATGGTGGCCTTGGCCAAAATGGATAAAGGACTTGCAAAAGAAATTTTAAACAACGAAAAGAAAGTAAATAGTTTAGAATTAAAAATTGACAGAGATTGTGAGAATATTTTCGCTTTGCACAATCCGGTTGCCAATGATTTAAGACTTGTTTTGGCACTTTTAAGAATTAATTCAAACCTTGAGCGCATTGGAGATATTGCCGCCAGTGTTGCAAAATTTATTAATAAATCGGATGGCTTTGAATACAAAGGTTTGGTTGAAGAAACCCATGCACTTGAAATGTTTGAAGAGGCCTGCGATTTGGTGGATGATGTGAAGGCATCTTTTGAAACTGAAAACACACAATTGGCGGAGAGTATATTTAAAAGGGATCGGACTTTAAACGAGTTGAATAAAAATGCTAGGGCCATTGTCATTGCGCACATTAAAAAGGACCCTGAAAATGTTGAATCCTTTTTATCCTTTTTGGCCATTATTCGTAAACTTGAACGTTCGGGTGACCAAAGTAAAAGTATAGCCGAGGAACTAATCTTTTTTATTGAAGCGAAAGTTCTAAAACATGCCCCAAAAGCGGAAGGCAACAAGTTGAATTGATTGATTTGTTGAATTCGACGTATTTTTAAAGCATTCCTGAAAATTTCTACTATTTTTGGCCCAGTTTAGGAATAAATGATCGAAGATTTTTCGGTTAATTTCTTAATGGACATAATGTTAACTTAACATTGTGTGCTTGATAATATATTAACATTACAAAAAATTTATATCATGTTTGGATTAGACACAACTTTGACAATACTGCTCATTCTTTGCTTGCTATTGGCTTGCTTTTTCGAATTTATTAATGGTTTTCACGATACAGCGAATGCAGTGGCAACTGTGATTTACACCAATTCAATGAAACCAACAGTGGCTGTAGTATACAGTGGATTATTAAACTTTACAGGAGTTATGTTAGGCGGTATAACAGTAGCTATGGGCATCGTTAATTTATTGCCAATGGATGTGTTGGTTGATACAAATCCATACCATGGCATTGCCATGATTTTGGCTTTATTGCTCAGTGCCATTATTTGGAATTTTGGCACCTGGTATTTTGGCATTCCTTCTTCAAGTTCACACACCATTATTGGATCTATTTTAGGAATCGGCATGGCTTTTTATTTTTTACCGGGAGATTTAGGATTAACAGCAGTGAATTGGGATAAAGCGAAAGACACAGGATTGGCATTATTGTTATCACCTTTATTAGGCTTTGCGGCGGCGATTATTGTGATGTTTATTTTTAAACGCTTGGTAAAAAACGAAACTGTTTATAAAGAACCGATTCCAGGCAAACAACCGCCCATTTGGATACGCATGATGTTGTGGATTACTTGTGGTTTGGTGAGTTTTTTCCACGGACAAAATGATGGTCAAAAAGGTGTTGGTTTAATGATGATGATTTTGATTTCGGTATTACCCGGTCAATTTTCGGTTGATACAAGCATCAATTTACAAAGCATTAACGGTAACATGAGCAAAATTGAAATGTTAATTGTTAAGGCTGATACAAGTGTTTTGGCTTTGAAAGAAAAGAAAATGTATGCTGACATAGTAAAGCATGCTGCACATTTTAAAATGGCATCCGGCACTGCATTTAATGCCGATGATATTCAAATGACCGATCGTTTCGGTTTACGTAAAGATGTGATTAAAGTAACCAAGAACACTGAAAAATTAATTCATGGCGGAAACTTAACCTTAAGCGCCAATGAAATAAAAGAATTAACCAAAGAAATTAAGTCGACTAAAAAATTAATTGAATTTGCACCATCATGGGTGATCATTTTAATTTCAGTTTGTTTGGGATTGGGCACCATGGTTGGTTGGAAGCGCATTGTAAAAACAGTGGGTGAAAAAATTGGCAAGCAGCATATGAGTTATGCCCAAGGTGCCAGTGCTGAAATTGTGGCTTCGTTAGGCATTGGTTTAGCGAGCTGGAAAGGCGTTCCGGTGAGTACTACACACATGCTTTCATCGGGTGTGGCGGGTTCGATGGTGGCCAAAAAAGGCTTGAAGAATTTACAAAAGGGCACCATTAAAACCATAGCCCTCACTTGGCTTTTAACTTTGCCTGTTACGATACTTTTATCAGGCGGATTATTTTTGTTATTCAGGGCGATACTATAATTCTGTTTATTTATTGAATTCTTCTATTATTTTTTTGAATTGCAATTACGAGTAAGGTTAATTAAAGGCATTTAAAGATGCCTTCAAATTAATGATTGCGTAACATTTCGTTGTACTAATAGAGATAGTTTTACATCTCGTTTAAAACACAATGGAATGTTTGGATTAGATACTACGCTCACTATACTCTTATTTGTTTGTCTCCTATTAGCTTGCGGTTTTGAATTTATTAATGGTTTTCATGATACAGCCAACGCTGTAGCGACAGTGATCTATACAAATTCATTAAAACCAACGGTTGCAGTAGTTTATTCCGGCTTACTTAATTTTACCGGCGTGATGTTGGGCGGAATCACAGTTGCGATGGGCATTGTGAATCTTTTACCTGCTGAAGTTTTGGTAGATCCCAATCCTTACCACGGTGTGGCTATTATATTGGCATTGTTAACTAGCGCTATCATTTGGAATTTTGGCACTTGGTTTTTTGGTATTCCTTCATCCAGTTCTCACACATTAATAGGCTCAATATTGGGTATTGGTCTTTCGTTTTACTTTTTACCCGGTGATTTTGGAATCAATGCTGTAAACTGGGATAAGGCTAAAGAAACCGGACTGGCCTTACTAATTTCGCCTTTATTGGGTTTTTCGGCCTCGGTGATAGTCATGTTTATATTTAAAAGAATTATTAAAAATGAAACCATATATAAGGAACCAATTCCGGGTAAAAAACCGCCCATTTGGATTCGCATGTTATTATGGATTACCTGCGGGATGGTGAGTTTTTTCCACGGACAAAATGATGGTCAAAAAGGCGTAGGCTTGATAATGTTAATTTTAATTGCAGTTTTACCCGGCTACTTTGCATTGGATAATACTGTTAACCTACAGAGCATAAACGGTAATTTAAAAGAAGTTAGCCACTTAATCCAAAAGGTTGATTCCAACACGCTTTCCGCCAAAGAAAAGCATGCGTATTTCGATTTAATTCTGCAAACAAAAAACTTTGAAAATCAAATAGGAAATGCTTTTAAGGCAAGTGAATTGGCGCCGAGTAAAAGATTTGATTTGAGAAGAGACGTAATAAAGGTGACAAAGGATGCAGAGAAGCTTATATCAGGTGGAAATATAAATTTGAGCAATAAGGAAGTGAAGTTGGTTAAAAGACAAATTAAGGAAATGAAAAAGTTAGTTGATTATGCGCCGTCATGGGTGATTATACTTATTTCAATTTGTTTGGCATTTGGCACCATGTTTGGTTGGCAAAGAATTGTAAAAACAATTGGTGAAAAAATAGGCAAGCAACACATGAGTTATGCACAAGGTGCAAGTGCTGAAATTGTGGCCTCGTTAGGCATTGGTTTAGCGAGCTGGAAAGGTGTTCCGGTGAGCACTACACACATGCTCTCATCGGGTGTGGCAGGCTCAATGGTTGCTAAAAAAGGTTTGAAGAATTTACAAAAAGGCACCATTAAAACCATCGCCTTAACCTGGTTTTTAACTTTACCTGTGACGATACTTTTATCAGGTGGATTGTTTTTGTTTTTCAGAGCCATTTTGTAATGCTAAACATTGATATCAAATGAGGAGGGCTTTGTCTCTCCTTTTTTTTGCATTCACACGAAACAATAAAATAAACTTGTGTTTTTGATTTTACAATTTTGGTATTGCGCCAGCGATTGAATGAAAAGCCCCCCTTGGCCTTTGCCTTGTGTTTGTTGAGCAAGGAGGCTCGTCGAGGCTTTGCGAGACCCCGCAGCTTTACAAACACTGCAAAGGCAAAGGGGGCTTGCAATGAAAGCGCGCTCGGGCGCCCAAAAAAAGCAATCATTTAAAGTCCATTGAAGCCATATGAAATAAAGCTTAATTTTGTTGTTGATGCAAAAAGCAAAAACAATTTTTGGGGTTTTTATACTCTTGTTTATTGTACTTCATTTTTTTTTGATTGTGTCGTTTATTAATCCTGTAAAAAGAGCGGAGGGACGCATGCATTATTATGCCATGTTTTATCTCTATCCTTTTTTTGATCAAGGGTGGAATTTATTTGCACCGGTGCCTCACAGCAATTACCACTTGTATGTGAAGTACAAAGAAGGAGCGATAACAAAGCAGTTTGATTTGATTGACTTGATTCAAAATCAACACGCTGCAAACCGTTTTGGGGGTTACGAAACAATGTCGTTGGCATTGTCAAATTCAATTCACAATTTTGAATACAGCACAAAGTTGCACCAGGCGCTGAATGGGCCTATAAAAAACGATGTTAGTTATTTGGTTGTGCAGCATTTTGTAAAGGCATTTGTAAATGAACAATCGCATGGCTGCGCATACGATTTAAATTTTTTGTTGAGCATTACAAATGTTGAAACAAAAGCAATGTGTGTTTATTATTAAATGGCTTAAAATTGTTTGTTTTGAGGCAGGAAATTGTGCAGAAATGCTTTAACTAATGCTTAAATTTAAAACAAAAGAACATTATGCAAAGAAGGTATATAAAATCAGATTTCACCATTACCACTTGGGAATTATTAAAACCTTATTTCGATACTCTGTTAAGCCGAAAGATTGATTCGGTTTCGGATTTGGAGCAATATATTAAAGATTACAATGAATTGAGCGCGGTGGTGAGCGAAAACATGGCTTGGCGTTATATTAAGATGACATGCGACACAGCCAACACGGCATTGCGCGATAGTTTTAATGATTTTGTTCAGAACATTGAACCACACATGGCGCCGTTAAGTAATGATTTGAATAAGAAAATAAACGACTGCGAGTTTGTAAACGAAATCAATAAAAACGGCTATTCAATTTATTTGCGGTCATTAAAAAACAGCATTGCCCTTTTTAGAGAAGAAAACATTCCATTGAACACACAGTTGCAAGAGTTAGAGCAACAATTTGGCGCTATTAACGGTGAGCAAAGTATTGAATACAATGGTGAAAAAATAACGCTGCAAAAAGCATCGGTTTATTTAAAGAACACCAACCGTGCCATTCGTGAAGAGGTTTATTATAAAATACAAGAACGACGCGCGCAAGATGAATTGGCTTTAAATAATTTATTTGACCAATTAATTGCCTTGCGTCATCAGGTTGCATTGAATGCCGGCTTTAAAAATTACCGCGATTATAAGCACCAGTCTTTGGCACGCTTTGATTATAAGGTTCAGGACTGTTTAAATTTTCATGAAGCGGTGAAGTTATACGCAGTGCCTTTGATTGTGGCGCATGATGCCGCGAGAAAAGAGAAATTAAAATTAAAAGATTACCGACCATGGGATACATCGGTTGATGAGGAAGGTTTAGCGCCATTGAAACCATTTTCGGGCGCGAACGAATTAATTGAAAAAACCATTGTTTGTTTTAACCGTTTGGATGTGTTTTTTGGTGATTGTGTGAAGACCATGCAAAAAATGGGTCGATTGGATTTGGAAAGCAGATTGGGGAAGGCGCCCGGGGGTTATCAATATCCCTTGTATGAAACAGATGTGCCTTTTATTTTTATGAATTCGGTGGGTTTGCACCGCGACTTGGTGACCATGGTGCATGAGGGAGGGCATGCCATTCATTCGTTTTTGGATTTTGATTTAGAATTGCTTGATTTTAAATCACCGCCGAGCGAAGTGGCTGAATTGGCCAGCATGAGCATGGAGTTGTTAAGCATGGAACATTGGGATGTGTTTTTTGAAAATCCGGATGATTTGAAACGGGCCAAACGCCAACAATTGGAATCAGTGATGGATACATTGCCATGGATTGCAGCGATTGATAAATTTCAACATTGGTTGTATTTAAATCCTGGGCACAACACCGAAAACCGTTATGCCGCCTGGCAAAACATTATGGCTAATTTTGGGAGCAGTGTGATAAATTACGCAGGTATTGAAGCGCATTTAAATAGGCGTTGGCAAGTGCAATTGCATTTGTTTGAAGTGCCGTTTTATTATATTGAATATGGTTTTGCCCAATTGGGCGCCATTGCTGTTTGGCGCAATTACAAGAAAAATCCAAGCACGGCCATTGAGAAATATAAAACTGCATTGGCATTGGGTTATACCAAATCGATTCCTGAAATTTATGAAGCTGCGGGCATAAAATTCGATTTTAGTCCTGATTACATTAAAGAATTGATGGACTTTGTAAAATCGGAATATGACAAAATTTAATTTTTTTCGATCACTTTTCCGTTTTCGAAAAACAAGGTGCGCGATTTAAATTTGTTGTATACCAACATGTCGTGTGTTGCAAAAAGTACCGCGCGGCCGCTGTCGCTAATTTGTTTGAGAAGGTTCAAAATTTCTTCTGAAGTTTCGGGATCGAGGTTACCGGTTGGTTCGTCGGCTAAAATTAATTCTGCTTCATTCACCAAGGCCCTGGCAATGCTCACCCTTTGTTGTTCGCCACCTGAAAGTTCGTGTGGCATTTTGTGTTCTTTGCCTTCGAGCCCTACTTTTTTAATTACATCTTCGATGCGGTCTTTTATCTTAACATCATCTTTCCAGCCGGTGGCCTTCATTACAAAGAGTAAATTATCGAAAACAGTTCGGTCGCCCAAGAGTTTAAAATCTTGAAACACGATACCCAATTTTCTTCTCAGTAAAGGGATGTCGCGGTTTTTTAGGTATTTTAAATCATATCCGCAAATGATGGCTTCGCCTTCTACAAGCGGTAAATCGCCGTAGAGCACTTTCATGAAACTACTTTTTCCGCTGCCTGTTTTGCCCAAAAGATAAACGAATTCACCTTTTCTTACAGTAATATTAAGGCCGCTTACAATTGGTCTTTCTTCTTGATAAACGGTTACATTTTTAAATTCTATCAACTCATTCATAATGTTTTACGAAGTTATTTGAATACAGTGTTTTGTGGCTGTGCAAGCAAATCCAATATCAACACAATCGGGTTAATAACTGCAAAGGCAATTAAATCAGGTGCACCTTGCATAAAGCTAAATTTAGTGAAGTAAATTTTATTCAATTTTCGATGAAGTACCTGATTAAAGTACAACTTGTTGTGTATTGTCTTTTTTTGAGCGGGGGCATGTTTGCACAAAAGGTGGCTGCTTATACAAATCCTGAAACGCAATACCAATTGGGTTTAGAGTTGTTTAGTAAAAATCAATTTGTGAGCGCTCAAAAATGTTTTCAGGATTATATGCTTAGCAGCAAGGTGTCGCTGTTAAAAAGTGATGCTACCTTTTACCATGCTGCTTGTGCCATTGAGGTATTTAACAAGGACGGTGAATGGTTGATGAAAAAATTTGTGGAGTTAAATCCTGCGAGCACAAAATTAAACGCAGCGTATTTTTATTTGGCAAAATCGGCTTATCGAAAAAAGAAATACAAAGAAACATTGGATAATTTCGATAAGGTGGATGTTTATCAGCTAGACAAGGACCAATTGGCTGAATTGCATTTTAAACGCGGTTATTCATATTTGCAGTTGAATCAGTTTGAAAAAGCCAAACAAGACTTTTTCGACATGAAGGAAATCGACAGCAAGTATAAATCGCCGGCTATTTTTTATTATTCGCACCTTTCGTATCAGGAAAAAAATTATGAAGTGGCTTTGCAAGGCTTTAATCGTTTGGTAAATGACGAAACCTTTGGCAGTTCGGTGCCTTATTATATCACACAAATATATTTTATACAAGGCAAGTTCGACAAGGTAACCAAGGAAGCACCGAAGCTATTAATGGACAGCGCCAACATAAAAAAGGAAGGCGAAATTAATCGCATGATTGGTGAAAGTTATTTTAATTTGAAAGATTATGCCAATTCAATAACTTATTTAAAGAAAACGGAATTGGGTTCAGGCTTAAATGTGCAAGGGAATTACGTGTTGGGTTATTGTTATTATAAAACCAATGATTGTAAAAATGCCGTTGCAAATTTCGCAAAGGCCACCGAGGGCAATGATACTGTGGCACAAAATGCTTGGTACCACATGGCCGATTGTTTTATTAAACTCAACGACAAGTTAAAAGCAAAAAATGCATTTTACAGTGCTTATCAAATTGGTTTGGATGGCAAAATCACTGAAGACGCTTTGTTTAGCTTCGCCAAATTAAGTTATGAATTGGATTTTAGTCCCTATAACGAAGCAGTTAAATGTTTTAATAAATACTTAAAGGAGTATCCTGAATCGCCCCGAAAGGATGAGTGTTATAAAATATTGGTGAATGTTTATTCCACCACAAAAAATTATGAGCAGGCCATCAGAAGTATTGAGAGTTTTGAAACCATCGATCCGGTATTAAGAATTACATATCAAAAGTTGATCTATTTTAAAGGTGTCGAAAATTTTAACAACAACATTTTTGATGAAGCTGAAAAGCAGTTCAAGAAAGCCTTGTATCAAAATGCCGATCCGCTTTTAAATTCTCTTTCACAGTATTGGTTGGCTGAGATCTCTTACATTCGCAAAGATTATACAACGGCTATTGATTTATGGAAGAAATTTCAATTAACCCAAGGTGCCACGCAATTAAAGGAATATGATTTAAGTAATTATGCTTTGGGTTATGCCTATTTTCAGAGAAATGAATCAGGTGATTTTTCAAGCGCCAACATTGCTTTCAGAAAATTTTTATTGAGCAATAATCGTTATGACGTAAATAAAGTAACCGATGCCACTTTAAGGGCTGCAGATTGTTATTTTATGAATCGAGATTTTGCACAAGCATCTGAGTTTTATAAAAAGGGCATTGAATACAACCGATTGGATGTAGATTATGCTTTGTATCAAAAAGCATTGTGCGATGGATTGAGTAAAAATTATGCCGATAAAATTGCAGAACTGAAGCGCATTGAGACCAAGTTTCCTGGATCGAATTACATTACGGCAGCATTAAACGAATTGGCCGAAACGTATTATAATAACGTGAAGGATTATGATAATGCCATAGTGTATTTTGAAAGGTTGTTAAAGAATTTTCCAAATTCATCATACGCCAATGATTGTTATGCTCAATTGGGAAACATTTATTACGAGCGTAAACAAGATGACAAGGCGTTTGAATATTACGACAAGTTTGTGAAACTTGATTCGAAAAGCGATGCCGCTAAAGACGTGTTGGAAGCCATCAAAAAAATATTTGAAACCAAAGGCGATATTGAAGGGATGGAAAAATATTTTGCTGCCATTGGTAATCCCTTATCTGAAAATCAATTGGAGAAAGCCAGTTACGCAGCGGCATATGATGCCTATTATACACAAAAAAACTGTGATTTGGCTCAGGCTAAGTGGGAATCGTATTTGAGTAAATTTCCGAACGGACGATACGTAACTGAGGCAGAGTTTAATATTGGTGAATGTGCTTATAACAAATCGAATTATGATTTGGCATTAAAGTCGTATTCATTGGTGATTCAAAAAGCAAGGGGCATTTACAGTGAAACAGCTTTAACAAAGTCGACCTATATTTTGTACAAGGATAAAAAGTATGAAGCTGCCTTGCCACTTTATTTGCAATTGCAAGATATTGCAGAGCAGCCTAACAATAAAATAGGTGCAAAAATTGGCGCCATGCGCTGTGCTTTTTATGTGAACAATTTTGAAACCGCTTTAACACAAGCAAACTTGGTGATGACCATCGATAAGTTGAGTCCACAACAATTGAGTGAAGCAAAGTACATCAAAGCTAAATCGCTTTATGAAACCAATCGTTTGGATGATGCCTTGATAGAATTTAAGGCCATGACCAAAAACTCTAAAAATGCCTCAGGCGCTGAAGCCTATTATTTTATTGCCAAGATTCAATATGCAAAACAAGATTATAAAGAAGTAGAAAAAACAGTCACCAAATTGGTAGGCTACGAATACAGCAATGATGATTGGAACAATAAAGGCATGTTGTTATTGGCCGATGCATACATTGCAAAAGGAGAAGATGTGGATGCAGAAGTGATTTTGGGCACATTGATTAACAGTAAGCCGCGTCAGGAATATTTGGATGAAGCCAACAAAAAGTTAGAAGCCATTAAGTTGAAGCGTCGAACTGAGCAAGCTGCACCAACCAACACAGTTAACAGCAACGAAGGCGATATGCGCATTCAATTTAATCAAACAAAAAGCGACAGTGCCTTGTATGATAATTCAAGTGAAGAGATCAAGAAGTTGGATGTTGAACCGAAACAAGCTGCGGAAGAACCGAAGTAAACATGAAACGAATAAAAGCAATAATGATTTTTAAGCTAAAGCCAATGCGTGTATTTTTTTGCATGGCACTATTTGGGGCATTTGGTTTAATTACCGACCGTTTGCAAGCGCAAACCGGCAGCTCATCAACTGATCAAATTTACAATGTGCCCAGTGAATTTCAACCAAGCATTAAGGATGCCGTTAAATTTTCGGATATGCCTGAAATTAGAGACAGTGTAAAACGCATTGGCAATTTAAAATATGGCATTACCAGCAAGCCGCTATTTCCCAAGTACCAAGTGCAAACCATTGAAGCAGCGAAATTACAAAACGAGCCATTGAGCAAATTGTATCATTCATTATTAAAGATAGGTTACTCACCTTTGTACAATATGCCGATGGGCGATTTTTGGTATGGCTCAAACCGATCGAAAGATCAAAGTTATGGTTTTCATTTGGGTCATTTGTCGAGTTCATCGCAGCTCAATGGTACCGGCTACAGTGGCTTTAGCGATAATGGTGTGCAGTTGTTTGGAAAAAAGTTTTATAAAAAACACACTTTAAGTGGCGATATCAATTATGATCGCAACGTGGTGCATTATTATGGTTATGACACATCGTTGAACCATTTAAAAAATGATTACACTAAACAACGTTATCAACTCATCGAGCCTAAAATTCAAGTCATCAGCCATTATACCGATAGCACACACATTAACCACAACGTTCAATTATCGTTTTACAATCTTCAAAATTTGTACCGTGAAACCGAAAACAATGTGAAGTTAAAGGCCTTGGGTACCATGTATGTGAACAAAGAGAAACTCAATGTGAATTTCTTAACTGATTATTACAATCACAAGCAGGGGCACGACACCATCAATGATTTAATCATGACCATCAATCCATCGTTTGAAGCCAATGGTAAAAAGTGGCATGCAGATGTAGGTTTATCAGGTACAATTGATCATTTTAACGGCAGTACAAAATTTTATTTTTATCCGCAGTTAAATGCGTATTATGATGTGTATGAAGGTTTTTTAATTCCTTATGCCGGTGTTAACGGAGGTTTGATTAAGAACAGCTTGAGAAGCTTGAGTAAGGAGAATCCATTTATTGATACCACCATTCGTTATAGCAATACCAATAATAAATTTAATTTGTTCGGTGGTTTAAAGGGAAATTTAAGCAGCAGCACATCTTATGATGCCAAGGTGACTTATTCTCAATTCGATTCATTACATTATTTTGTGATGAATTATGCGGGATTGAACAGTGTTTACAACCGCTTTTCAGTGATTTATGACAATACAAGTTTATTGAATGTTAGCGGGGCTTTGAAGCATCAATTCAAAGAGAAATTAAATTTATCATTAACGGCCAACTATTATTATTACAAGCCAAAAAATTTAACCAGGGCTTACCATAAACCTGATTTTAGTTTAACGGCATCGGGTAGTTATAATTTACAAAATAAATTTTTATTAAAAGCTGATTTGTTTTTTATGGGCAATCAATGGGCCTATACACAAGTGAACGATGGTTTAAATTATGTTCGCAAACCAAAACTCATCAATGGTTGGGCCGATGTTAATTTTGAAGCAGAATACAGATACACAAAGATGCTTAGTTTTTTTGCGCGATTTAACAATATTGCCAGTCAAAGGTATTATCGTTGGGAGCGCTATCCAAGTCAGCGTTTTAGTTTTATGCTTGGTTTGAGTTTTGTGCCTTTTTAGTTAGTGTCAATTCACTAACTTAGCTTTAACAAATTTATGGAAAGGATTGAGGTATTAAAAACCTATAAATTATTTATTGGCGGACAGTTTCCGCGCAGTGAGAGCGGTCGTTATTATCAAGTATTGGGTAAGAAGGGACAAGCTGTTGCGAATGTGTGTTTGAGTTCGCGCAAAGATTTTAAAAACGCTGTGGTGGCTGCACGCGCTGCCTTTAATGGTTGGAGTGAAAGAAAAGCGTTTAATCGATCACAAATTTTATACCGCATGGCCGAGATGTTAGAAGGCAGAAAAGCTGAATTGGTAAATGAGATGGGGTTAATGGGCACATCAAAACTTTCGGCCGAAAAAGAAGTGATGTTGTCGGTTGATCGTTTGGTGTACTATGCCGGATGGTGTGATAAATTTCAACAGGTATTTAGTTCAGTTAATCCGGTTGCATCCTCACATTATAATTTTTCAGTTCCTGAACCAATGGGTGTGGTTGCGATTATTGCGCCTGAGGAAAATCCTTTGCTTGGATTGATTAGCAGCATTGCACCTGTTATTGCGGGTGGGAATACTTGTGTGATATTGGCTTCCAATTTAAAAGCCTTATGTGCAATCACCTTTGCTGAATTGTTGGCAACATCTGATTTGCCTGCCGGCGTTGTAAATATATTAACCGGTTCAACAGAAGAATTGCACGGTCATTTTGCTTCACACATGGATGTAAATGCGGTGGTTTATTGCGGCAACAACAAAGCGCAGTTAAAATGCATGCAAGAAAATTGCGCAAGCAATGTAAAACGTTTCAGTCATTGGAATACTGACATCTTAAATGAAACTTCTGAGGATCCTTACAAAATTTTAGCCTTACAAGAAATTAAAACCACTTGGCATCCAATTGAAAACATTGGCATTAGTGGTGCAAAATATTAAGTATGAAAAAACTCATTTTCTTTTTAATGGCATTGACTTATGCTGCTTCGGCCCAACAAAATATTAAAGCCGTTTTAATTGACAGTTTAAGCAAACAAGCTGTTGAATTTGCTAACATTGGCATATTAAATAAGGGCGTTGGAACGGTGAGCAATGAACATGGTGAATTTGTTTTATCCATTCCTGATAGTTTATTAAATCAGGTAATCAGAGTTTCGATGATTGGGTATAAACCCAAGAATTTTAAGGTAAAAGAGATTTTAAAAACCAATACCATTTATTTAAGCCCGGTTGCCATTGGTTTGGAAGAAGTGAGTGTAAGCTCAAAAAAAACCAAATTTAAAATTGTTGGTAATGAAACGCGAACTGAACATGTATCGGCCGGATTCACGACCAATAATTTAGGAACGGAGTTGGCTGTTAGATTAAATATTAAACACAAAAACACCCAGTTGCGAAAATTCATGGTCAACATTAATTCTAACGACAAAGAAAATCCGGCTTTTAGATTAAATGTATATAAGGTGGCAAAAGGCGGGGAGCCGGGCGAGAACATTTTAAAACAAAACGTGATTATTCATATTGAACAGATGCCTTGTTTTATAGATTTTGATTTAACACCTTTTTCAATATTTACAGATGAGGATGTTTTTATTTCAATTGAATGGATCAAGGCATTGGGCAATGGGCACAAGGTGATGTTTTCATCAAAATTAATTGGCAGTCAAACTTATTTTAAAAATGCCAGTCAGGATAAATGGGAGAAATTGCCATCGGTAGGTGTTGGCCTGCACGCTGAAATCGCTTATTAAAACTTAATGTCTTTTCTTAGAAAAACTCGGGCAGGTATCGCACTTGTTTTTTTTCATGTTACAGGCGCTGAAAATGCCTGAAAACAGAATGAATGACAGGGTGAGCGGTAAAAATCTTTTAATCATATCTAATCACAAATATAATTGAATAATTATTAATTTAGGCTTCTCGAATGAAACCACTCTATTATATCGGTCAGTACTTCATGTTAATGCGTTTGGTTTTTAAAAAGCCGCAAAAATATAGGGTGTATTTAAGGCAAATTATTTTTGAAATCGATAACATCGGCATTAGTTCTTTGCCCATTGTGGCGATTATTTCTGTTTTTATGGGCGGCATTATCACCATTCAAGCAGCATTTGGATTTGAAAGTCCTTGGGTACCCATTTATGCAGTTGGTTTTACTGCCCGTGAAAGTGTTGTTTTAGAATTTAGTTCAACCATTTTGTGTTTAATTTTGGCAGGCAAAGTTGGTTCAAACATTGCTTCTGAAATTGGCGCCATGCGTATAACTGAACAAATTGATGCGCTTGAAATAATGGGGATCAATTCAGCCAGTTATTTAATTTTCCCGAAAGTGGCGGCAGCTGTTTTAATTTTTCCTTTTTTAACGGCCATTAGTATGTTCTTGGGAATTTATGGTGGTTATGTAATGGGCGTGTCGGCCGAAGCTTGCACGCCGTATCAATATATTTATGGTATTCAATACTCTTTTCAGCCCTGGAAATTGTATTACGCCTTTACCAAAACAATTGTATTTGCAGTCATTATTACTTCGGTATCTTCTTATTGTGGTTATTATACCAAAGGCGGGGCGCTCGAAGTAGGCCGCAGTAGTACAAACGCCGTTGTATATAGCAGCATTTTGATTTTGTTATTTGCAGTAATTATCACCAATTTATTTTTTAACCATTGATTGAAATAAAAAATATTAATAAAACATTTGGTGATCGGCATGTGGTGCAAAATGTATCTTTTCAATTTCACCAAGGCAAAACCAATTTAATTATTGGCGAAAGTGGCTGCGGCAAAACCACTATCTTAAAACTAATGGTTGGTTTGCATCCTGTGGATTCGGGCTCGGTATTTTATGAAGGACAAGATTTTCCGAAGCTGGATGAGAAGGGCCAACAAGAAATCAGAAAAAAAATTGGGATGTTGTTTCAAGGCGGGGCCTTGTTCGATTCTCAAACTTTAGAAGAGAATGTTCGCTTTCCGCTTGATATGTTTACCGATTTTAGCAAGGAAGAAAAACTAGAGCGGGTGAATTTCTGTTTGCAAAAAGTAAAGTTAGATGGTAAGAATAAATTATATCCTGCCGAATTAAGCGGCGGAATGAAAAAGAGGGCTTCTTTGGCAAGGGCCATTGCCAATAGTCCTAAATACTTGTTTTGTGATGAACCCAATTCGGGTTTAGATCCTAAAACTTCATTGATTATTGATGAATTAATTCAAAACCTTACAATTGAATTCAACATGACCACCATTATTGTAACCCACGACATGAATAGTGTGGTTGGTATTGGCGATAACATTATGTTTGTGCACAAGGGCCAAAATTGGTGGACGGGCGATAAAACACAAATATTGAATAAATCGAATCAAGAATTGTTTGATTTTGTATTTGCCAGCGAATTCATGAAAAAAGTGTACAAGGGATTGCACCAAGCCCAATAAATTAATCTGCCCAAACTTCTGTACCCTCTGAGCAGTTGGTACAAATATCAATCTCACTTCTGCCTTTTAATATGGATGATCGAAACTGCTTATAGGCAGGCGAAAACCAAACGTCTCTAAAATTTTGTTCATTTAAATTACCCAAGGTATACTTGGCATCTTTGTCGAAGCAGCAAGGCACAATTTTACCGTCCCAAGTAATCACACAACCTTGCCACATGCGCCAGCATTGGTTAAGCAACTTGTTTTTTATGGTGTATTCGCCATTTTTGTTTTTGGTGTAACGCGCATATTTATGATTGTCGGGAATAATGTTGTGATTGTTTTCAAAATCGTAAATCTGTGCAGTTTTGATTTTCACTTCATCCACACCGATACTTTTGCCCAATTGTTTAATGTCGTTGATTTGGTGTTCGTTGCTTTTAAATACCACAAATTGCCATATAACATGTGGCGTTTTACTTTTAAGTAGTTTTTTTTGATTGATAATTTCTTTAGTGCCCTCAATCACCTTGGCCAATTGTCCGCCAACGCGGTATTTCTCGTAAGTTTCCTGACTGCTGCCATCAACAGAGATAATTAATTTATCGAGTTTACTTAACACTGTTTGTTTGGCGTTTTCTTTACTCATGTAATGAGCATTGGTGCTTGTGCTGGTATATATATTTAATGCATTGGCCATGCGCACCATTTTAAGGAAGTCGGGATTAAGGTATGGTTCGCCTTGAAAATAAAATGTGAGGGCATGTAATTGTTTTTTGAGCGGTAAAATCATTTTTTCGAAAGCAGCAGGCTCAAGCATGCCAATGGGTCGGGTAAATGATCGGAGTCCACTTGGGCATTGCGGGCATCTTAGGTTACATGAGGTGGTAGGTTCGATGCTGATAAAAAAGGGCAAGCCAAATTGATACACTTTGCCATTGAGGCGAGAGAAATGGAAACCGATATAGAGTTTAATTAAATTAAGAACTTTATATGGGCTTAGTTTTTTGAGTATGCCTAAATAGTAATTTATCAAAATCAGATTTAAAGATACATATAATAGAAGATTGTGACTATTTTTACCTGTAATATGCAAAACAGATTGATGATAAAGGCACTGTGTTGTTTAGCCATTGGGCTATTCAGCCAATGTGCGCAAATAGGCCCATTAACCGGTGGCGATAAAGACCTTCTTCCGCCAAAATTAAAGGAGGCTATTCCGGCAAACAAAACCACCAACTTTCATGAACAAGAAATCATTTTGAAGTTTGATGAGTACATTAAATTGAATGATGCTTCGAATCAAATTACGATAATGCCCGAGTTGAAATTGAGACCTGAGTTTGAGGTGCAAGGAAAGGAAATCAAGATTAAGTTATTGCAACAGATATTAGATCCGGGTATTACTTATCGCATTGATTTTGGAAAATCGATTGCCGACATGCATGAAGGCAATGTACTTGAAAATTTCGCCTATGTATTTTCTACAGGCCCAATGATTGACACCATGCAGATTAGGGGCAGTGTATCGAACGCATTCGATAACAAGCCTGTTGGCGGCGCTTCGGTTTTGTTATTTCAAAATACCCAATGGTTCGACAGTTTGGTTTTTAAAACCAAGGCCAATTATGTGGTTAAAACAAATTCAGCCGGCGATTTTCATTTTAATAATTTGCAACCATCAAGGTATTTGATTTATGCCATTGATGACAAAAACAAAAATGGTTTGTATGACGGCGAGCCTGAACAAGTTGCATTGTTGGGTCCGCCAATGGATTTAAAGATGGACACGACTGCTGATTTAAAGATGTTTAAGGAGGAGTCGGCAAAAAATTACATTAAAAAAACCGGCATGAACGCCTATGGCTATGGACAAATTATTTTGAGTAAGGCTGCTAAATTGAATATAACTACACTCGATCCGCAACAACAAAAAAACCTATATTGTTTAAATACACAGCGATTAAGCGATACAACCACCTTCTTTTACAAAGGGATAAACGACACCTTGGCCTTATTGGTACAAAACATTCATGGCACAAGTAACGACACTTTAAAATTGGTGATTCCAAAAAAGCCAAATATTAAAACAGCACGTTTAAATGTAAATATTAATGAAGACCAAGGAAAATTGCCATATCATCAAAATTTGGTTTTGAGTTTTCAAAATTGGATGGACACCAGTGTGTATAATTTAAAAGCACTGAATGTGAGCAGCAAAACCGATTCAAGCTTAAAGAGCACTGATATCAAGGCGCGCTGGCGCAATGTATATCAATTGGAGTTGTTGATGCCATTAAAAGAAGGGCAACTTTATAAATTAAAGATTGATAAAGGCGCGTTTACAAATTTGGAAGGAATCAGTAACGATAGTTTAATCTTTCAATTTAAAACCTATGCTAAAACCGATTTTGGAAAGTTTAATTTGAAATTGAGTGTAACACGGCAACAAAATTATGTTTTGCATTTAATGAATGAAAGGGAAGAGGTTGTAAAGGAGGTGGCGCTTCCGTATACCGCATTCAAAGCGGGATTGGCGATGGTTTCGTTTTCAGAATTATTGCCGGCAGTGTATTCTGTAAAAATCATTTTTGATAATAATGAAAACAAGAAGTGGGATAGAGGTGATGCAATCATCTCGAGATTGCCCGAACCTGTGATAATTAGCAGGAAACGAATTAAAATAGTTGCAGATTGGGAAACTGAGGAACAAATTAGTTTAGGCGAGAAATAATTTTTGTCTGCCAAATTAAAATACAATTTATGATTAAAACGTTTCTGTTTTTTTACGATGCTCTGAAATAGCTGTAAAATCAATGCTTTCAGAGGACAGTAAATTTTCATTCAAGAATTGAATCAAAACGGAAGTAATTTCAAAAAGCGCTATTAACAATTTCAACAAATTGATGTTGAAAAAATAATAAGGTAATAATTAGATAACACGCAATAATTTATTTACTTCGTATCAACAAATCTCAAAAACAAAAAACCATGGCAAAAAAAGCAGCAAAAAAAGCAGCTCCTAAAAAAGCAGCTACTAAGAAAAAAGCTACAAAAAAAGCAGCTCCTAAAAAAGCAGCTAAAAAAGCAGCTAAGAAAAAGTAATAAAGAGCCCCGCAGAGCGGGGCTTTTTAATTCGCTTATGAGCCCTGTGTCGCAGGGCTTTTTTTATGCCCATCATAAAAGCTTTTCATCAATTCAAAACATTATATTTTCAATTATATTTACAAATCAAATAAAGCATGCATTATCATTTAATTTTTTTAGAAAGCACTATGATTAATTTAAGCAGATCTACCACCCGCATTTTTGGTGTTATTATTTTATGCATCGTATTTTTTTCATGTTCAAACAAAGAAAACAAAAGCAATTTCTCAACCGAAGGTTTGCATCGTTTGGATTTAAGTAAATACGGCAAGCCATTTTCTATTTATGTGCCCGACACCATTTCTTCCAAATTAACTGTTGAAGAAAGGTCGAATGGGGCCCTTGATATAAAGGTTGGAACTAAATTTGCCTTAAGCATAAATGAATATAAAGCCGACATCGAATTAAAAAAGCAAGACATAAAAGAAGATGAGGTCAATAAATTTAAAGCTTACCTCGTTGAACTAAATGATGCCATCGTTTGGAAAAGCCAAATCACCAAACCCGAATTCCACTTTTTGCTTAATCAAACCATTGAACAGGCAGATTATAGTTTTGAAGACATTAACGGTGAAGAAAACAGAACCTACAGCGAAGAACAAATTCAAACAATGTACAATTGTTGTAAGAATATAGAATTGAAGAAAACGCCTTCAAAAGACTGAAGGGTTCGGGCTTTGGTGGTGCAGTATTAACAAATACATCTAAATTATTAACACTCTCCCTAAACTTGACACTTTTTTTCAATATTTGCTCAATACAAAAGAAATTATATGTCTGAAGAACTTGAAAAAAACGACCGTGGCGATATGTTCTCTAAATCAGTTAGAGCAGGAAAGCGTACTTACTTTTTTGATGTGAAAAGCACAAGAGGGAATGATTATTACCTTACCATCACCGAAAGCAAAAAACGTTTCGGCACCGATGGTAAATTTACTTACGAGAAACACAAGATCTTTTTGTATAAAGAGGATTTTGAAAAGTTTACCGAAGGCTTGATGGAAGCAGTAAACCACATCAAAGAAAATGCCCCTGAAATTTCAAGTGATTTTGAAAATCATGAGAAAAAAGACTCAGACATCAGTTTTGAAGATTTGGGAAATTAATTCAAAATAAAAAAAGAGGCGGTTAAACACCGCCTTTTTTATGCCCTTACCATGCGCGTTTTATTAATTGATAACTACGATAGTTTTACATACAACCTCTTACACTTGGTTGAAAAGCTTGGTGATTTTAAAGTTGATGTATTTAAAAACGATGAAATTGATTTAAATCAAATCAAGGCTTATCATAAAATTTTACTCTCGCCCGGACCGGGCTTACCAAGCCAAGCAGGTATTATGCCGGCTTTGCTAAAAGCATATGTTTCAACCAAATCAATTTTCGGCGTTTGTTTGGGCATGCAGGCAATCGCAGAAAATTTTGGCAGCCCCTTAAAAAATTTAGATCTTGTTTATCACGGTTTGGCCTGTCCTTTATATGTTATTGAACAAGATGGGCTATTCAAAAATTGTCCAACCGAATTTAATGTTGCCCGATACCACTCTTGGGTTGTAGATGAAAAAAAACTATCAACAGAATTAAGCGTAACGGCCAAGGATGCACAAGGTCATATCATGGCGATTCGTCATCAATCGCTTAATGTTTGCGGCGTTCAATTTCATCCCGAATCAATTTTATCTGAATTTGGCGAAACTATTATGCACAATTGGTTAAAAGCAAATTAACTTTGTACCTTTTCAACAGTCATGGCAAAAAATCATCAAACACTTCTTAAAAACATACACATCGGACAAAAGGCATTGTTTACATTCAATACCTTTCTTAAAAAAACCAACTATAAGCAATACTTTATACTTTGTGATCAAAATACACTTAAACATTGTTTACCGCTTTTACTTGCAAATTGCCCCACTTTAAAAAAGGCCGATATTTTTGAAATTGAATCCGGTGAATCTTCAAAAAGTTTGGAAGTGGCCACACAAATTTGGCAATGTTTAATTGATCAAAATGCCGGTAAAGACACACTCATCATTAATTTGGGCGGAGGCGTGGTTTGTGATTTAGGCGCTTTTTGTGCTTCTGTTTACAAGCGTGGTATTGATTTTGTAAATGTGCCGACCTCTTTGCTTGCCATGGCAGATGCCAGTGTTGGCAGTAAAACAGCCCTTGATTTAAACGGCATAAAAAACATCATCGGCACATTTTATGATGCTAAGGCTGTATTCATTGATCCTATTTTTCTTTTTACACTACCCAACAGGGAAATAAAAAATGGATTGGCCGAAATGGTTAAAATGGCATTGATTGGTAATAAGGCTTTGTGGCAAACACTCAACAATGCAAATACAAGTTTGGATGAAAAAATCATTCAACAAGCCGTTCAAATAAAAAGTAAAATTGTTTTAAAAGATCCTTTTGATAAAGGCATTCGCCAAGCATTAAATTACGGTCACAGCATTGGTCATGCCATCGAAGCTTTGTATTCAGATAATAAATTTCCGATTTTGCATGGTGAGGCAGTGGTGATGGGGATGATCATCGAAAACCATATTGCCCATCAAAAGAAGTTGCTCAATAAAACCTCTTTGCTGGAAGTGAACAATTACTTAATTCAAAACTTTAAACCGAAACCAATCGCGCTTAGCGATATTGAAAAATGCATCGCTTATTTGCAACACGACAAGAAAAATAAGGGCAACAAATTAAAATTTTCTTTACTCAACAAAATCGGACAATGTAAAATTCAAGTGGAGGTAAATGCAAGTCAAATAAAAAAAGCCTTGCTTTATTATACAAAGGAAGTTAAATGATACAAATTCGTAAACATAATGTGGAAATTAAGTGCCACATTCATATTGCCGGTTCAAAAAGCTTAAACAACCGTTTATTGCTACTAAAGCAGGTATTACAAAGTGATACCGTTTTAATGAATAACTCTGAATCTGATGACACACTTTATTTAAAACAAGCATTAGATCAAATTCTTCCTTTTGGATCGGCCAACATCAATGTGCATCATGCCGGCACCACCATGCGTTTTCTAACTGCTTACCTTTCGGCCATACCCGGCGAGTGGACCATTACTGGCTCTGATAGAATGTTAGAACGACCAATTGCCGAATTGGTAAATGCATTAAAACAATTGGGTGCGGATATTTCTTACCAAAACAAGGAAGGCTTTCCACCATTAAAAATAAAAGGCAAATCACTTACGCAATCAAAATGTAGCATCAATACAAGCATTAGCAGTCAATATATTTCAGCATTGTTGTTAATATCGCCTTTATTGAAAAACGGACTCGAACTTGAATTAATTGGTGAACAAGTGTCGAAGCCTTATATACAAATGACCTTGGCTTTGTTGCGCGACTTTGGTGTTGAGGTCATGAGCCAAGAGAATAAAATTTGCATCCAAACCAAACAAACAACAAATGATGTGCCTTCGCAATATTTTGTAGAGTCCGATTGGTCTTCTGCATCTTATTGGTACAGTATTTGCGCCTTATCTTCAAATGCCGAAATAGAACTTTCTACTTTCTTTGCAAATAGCCTTCAAGCCGATTCGGTGATGAAAGACATCATGCTTGAATTTGGTGTTCAAACCAATGCACATCAAAACAAAGTAAGCCTGAAATCTATTCCAACACACATCAAAAAATTTGAATACAATTTTTTAAGCTGTCCTGATCTTGCACAAACAATGGCCGCCATGTGCGTTGCATTGGGTATAGAAGGGCATTTAAGCGGGCTATCAACCTTAAAGTTGAAAGAAACGGATCGTTTATTGGCCTTAAAAATTGAATTGGAAAAATTTGGTGCACAAGTAATTGCCGACGAAGAAAGCCTTCACATTTACCCAAAAAGCCCGGCTTCATGGGCCGATTTATCTTTCAACATCAATACATATAATGATCACCGCATGGCCTTGAGTTTTGCTCCTCTGGCACTGTTGTGCAAATCTATCACCTTCGATTCTTCTGAGGTAATCAATAAATCGTATGCCCACTTTTGGGAGGATTTGAAAAGCGCTGGTTTTAGTGTAAATTTGACGCCTTAATGGCTTTATTCTCTGATAACAAAAATTCTACAGGCACCGAAATGTCTTTCTTGCAACATTTGGAAGAACTGCGTTGGCATTTGGTACGCAGTGCCATTGTGGTTGTGGTAATTGCCGTTGCAGCTTTTTGTTTTAATGACTTTGTATTTGACACCGTTATTTTTGGTCCTTTGCGCCAATCTTTTGCCACCTACGATATTATGTGCAGAATGGGTCATGCCATGGGCGCGGGTGATGTGATGTGCATGACGGTGAAGAACCAACACCTACAAACCCTTTCGGCGTCAGAGCAATTTTTTAACCACATGTGGATTTCTTTTTTGTGTGGATTAATCATTGGTTTTCCGTTTATCCTTTGGGAAATTTGGAAATTTATTCGCCCTGCCTTAAGAGATAAGGAAGTTGGCCCGGTTAAAATATTTGTCTTCATCGCTTCGGTGCTATTTTTAATCGGCATTTTCTTTGGCTATTTTTTACTTTTCCCAATGAGTTATAATTTTTTGGTGAATTACCAGGTGTCATCAAGTGGCATAGTACAAACACAAAATACTTTTGATGATTATATATCCTTAATCAGTACCATGACGCTTGTATCGGGCATTATTTTTGAAATGCCAATATTGGTTTATTTTTTAACGCGCATGACCTTATTAACCCCCGCATTCATGCGTAAATACAGAAAGCATGCAGTGGTGATAATACTCATTGCAGCTGCAGTGATTACCCCTAGTCCGGATGTAACCTCGCAAATGATTGTTGCGGTACCCATGTACTTACTTTATGAGTTGAGCGTTTTTGTTTCGGCCTGGACCATTAGAAAATACAAATTATAATATTTCGCATGTCGCAATCAGTTGATGATTTTAATGCTTACCGTTCAAAAATGAACGAGGTAATTTTGGCCAAAGATAATTTGGTGATTAAAAGATTATTTAATCTCGATACACAAACTTACACCGAAGGCGCCTTAAATGTAAAAACCAAAGAAATGCTTGGTTTAGTTGCCAGCATGGTATTACGTTGTGATGATTGCATTAAATACCACCTTGAAAAATGCAAAGAACAAGGTTGCAGCACAGAAGAGATTTATGAAGTGTTTGCCATTGCCAATATTGTTGGCGGCACCATTGTTATTCCGCATACCCGCCGTGGTGCTGAATTTTGGGAAGAACTCAATAAGTAATTTGTATTTTAATCAATGTCCCACACACTCGGTCGTTTTCGTGTGTAAAAGGGTTTGAAGTAATTTTTATTTTCCAATACAAAAGCCATGATAAAGTATAAAATGATTGGGCTTCCGAAAGTAAAAAAGGAAAGATAGATAAAGTACATGCGAACAGTATTGGTGTTAATACCAAGTTTGTTGCCCCACCATTGACAAACTCCAAAAGCTTTTGATTCAAACCAATGTCGAACGCTATTTACCATACTGCAAATCTATGAAATACTTGGCGGTTTTAAAATGCCTGCCCCAATGCCACATGTTAAACATTGTTTGTTTTTGCAATAGCTCTGAAATAAATGAATCAATGCCTGACTATCGGCAGCGGTTTTTAAAACAGATTTTTTATCGGCAAACAATTTACTGATGTTGTTTACTTCAAATTGGCATGATTGCCAAAGCATCAAGGCCGTTTGTTCGAGAAGGACTTGCCCTGTTTTTTTGGCATAAAAAAACAAAAAAGGAGCAAATGTATTGATGATGGTGTTTTCAATTGATTGCCTACCCAATTGAATGGCTTTTGATTGGCTTTGTCCATCGAGGTGATAGTGGTTTTGCCAATAGTCGGAACATAAAAAATTAAATTTATTATAAATGCTTTTATCATCAAGCAATTGCTGCGGTGAAGTAAAAACATTAGGCGCATAGTGCAAGAGCGCCGAAAATTGGGCCAATCGAAGTTCAGGGAAATTAGCCGGCCTTAAGCGCGAATACTTAAAAAGTTCTTTTTTAAGGGGGATGATTCGGTATTTGTTTTTCAAAAATTCAAATTCATTTTGTAAATCTTGAAGGTATAGGTTTTTATATTGCTGATCCAATAAGCCGGCGGTGCCAAGCAAAAGACATTCAACTTGCAATAAATTTTGGCTATGTTTTAATAAAATATTTAAAGGCAGTTGTTTGGCCAATAATTCAAAAGCATCGGCATTTACTTTAAAACCAAAATTGCGGAGCAAGCTCACATAAAAAGTTTGGGTATAATCCATTTCACAAAACTCAAACCATTGTTGAATGCGTTTTGTTTTTTCTTCTAAACGCGCAATGGCCATCCGCTCAAGCCAAGCAATTACCTGCAAATCGTTGCAATGTTTAATTTGGTTTGCGCAGGCCAATTTTTGTTTGGTTTGAAACAATTGCAAATAGTTTGAAAGACTCTGCGGATTGATCAGTTTTTTTAATTCTAATACTTCCACCCCGTGACGCACATTTTGTTCTAATTCAATGTCATGTTCATATACTGCATGTAAAATTAAGTGGTTATAATTTTCATCCTTTAAGTGGCCATGCTTTATCCAGTCGCTGGTTTTAATGTGAATTTCGATGTTTCCCACCAACAGTAAATTATCGATTTTAATGTGCGCATTAAAAAAATCAGGCCCTGCGTTGCTGTTTAATTCGCCCGGTTTTAAAACACGAATTTCTTTGCCGGAAGCGGTAATTAAAGGCAAAGGCAAAAACAACTTGTGTTGCCAAAGAAATTGCAAAAAGTCTTCCTTAAAATTAAACATAACCTTTGATCTTGTAAACCAGGTAACCCACCCATTCGTGGATTAATAGTTCTAAAGAAAAAAGGGCTCCTGGGTTTGGTATTAAAAGATGATCGAAAGTAAAACGGCGTAAGCCACTTGAGCGATTGGTGATGTAAGGAATAACATTTTGGTAGCCGGCTTTTTTAAATACGGCCATGGCCCTTGGCATATGGTATGCCGAGGTGACCAATAAAAAGCTGCCTTTAATATTTAAGCTATCCAGAATTTTTTT